>CAZJRI010000007.1:41849-71388 GCA_964548025.1 uncultured Pseudomonadales bacterium | reverse complement strand
GCAAATGTAAACTGACAAAATATAAACAATATCAGGGTTATTGTTATCTTCTTCATACGATCCCCATCCGGAATTATGCTAAGGGTTTATGTTCTTGTTTTTATCGAACGCTTTCTTGTGACGAACACTTTACTTCGAACACGTCGCTTCGAACATCAGCATAACCCGATATCGCCTCGAATGTGAATGGTCGCGCTAAGTGTTTTTATTCTCGTTTTCTCTTTGAGCCTTTATTAGCTTACCCTGGCGCTTGACGATATGTTGGACCATCAGTTCTTCGTCCTCAGATCGCATACCACAGAAATCTATCCGGTGTATCCAGTCTCCAACTTTCTCTCCCTCAAGACAATCAATAACCTCACCTATCGTATGGACATGCAGGTCTGTCGGTAAAAGCGTCAGATCCAAAGCCAGCTTTGTGCCTGGTGCCATCCTTTCGCTATCGGTAAACGAGATTCCACAAGCGCTGATACTTACTTTCTTGATATCAGAATTGCTCCGATAACCTCTCTCCGCTGTCTGCTTTTCTTTGAGACTACTGAATTTAACATTCAGTAATTCGAGCGCCTCGGCAAATTCAGGATTCTGAATCCGTAGCTTGTCAATCAGGACCTGCAGTTGTTTTTCAACCTGGTACAGACGACCTGGTGCGGAATAATCTTCCCTGGACATCTCTTCCTGACGCTGCACCGCCTCTCGACCACTAACAACCTCCCATGCAACACCGACTGTATCTTCAATCCTGAAATAACGTCGTCTTTCTTCCTCAGTCAATGCCATTTCTACTCCCCTCAGAATATCTCGTCTTCTGACAACTGGAACTGAGTTTCGAATTCATTCTTGATTTCGCTATACAGGGTCGGATCAATCTTTTTGATTGAATTGAGCTGCTCATCAGTTTCAGCGTCGAGGCCCTGAGAAATTACAATCTCAACCCGTCTGTTTCTAGCCCTGTTAACTGCCTTGTCGTTGGATACCAGCGGCCGGGTTTCAGCATACCCCTTTACGGAAAACCTGTCCTGTCTGAGATCTCCCCCTTCAAACAAACCGTGGGCAACCGAAACAGCCCTCGAAGATGATAGCGCCCAGTTCGATGAGAATAACCGGGTATTTATGGGGATACTGTCTGTATGACCCTCAACTGAAATAGTACCCGGCGTGCCCAGCACAACTTCTCTGATTACTGCCAGTGTTGGTTTGAATTTCTCACTCAGTGTCGCAGAACCTGACCTGAACGAGCCTTTCTCTTTTACCCTGATCGTTATCTTTCGGCCTTCAGTTTCGACTTCAAGCATACCATCCTGAATCTGTTGGCTTAGCGCACTGGCAATGGTAAGAGCATCCTGTTCAGTTTCACCGATCAGTTCCTTTAACTTGTTCATTATGACCAGTTTTACAGCGTCGCCTTTTTCACCGGCATTGCTGCTTCCTGTATCGAGACAGGCAACCTCCAGACTGCTTTCTGTCAAATCGGTTGTCTTTTGCCAGATTTCATTTATTGGAGTTGGGTCAGGTCGACCAGGAGAAAACTCCTGCGCGATGATACTGGTACCTTTGGGTATATCATCAACGTTGAGTCTGTTTTGAACGCCAAACGCTTCATTCATTGATCCCGCCAGACGCTTGAATTTAAGGGCATCCATTTCTGAAAAAGACAGAAGAAGCACAAAAAAGCACATCAGCAATGACATGAGATCGGCAAATGTCATTACCCACGGTGCAATCTTCTGTTTGCACGGCGCATCTTGTTCGACTTCATCCAATGTCGGTTACTCCCTCTAACCATGCTGATAGACTGAACATCACTCGACTTCTTCCTCTACCAGCCGGTCCGATTCAGGCAAATATGTTTTTAGCATTGCCTCTATGACACGGGGATTCTGACCGCTTTGAATTGCAAGCAGTGCATCGATAATGAGGTTCTTCACACGGCTTTCTTCCGTACATCTGAGATGAAGTTTGTCCGCCATTGGCAATGCAAACATCGTCGCAACCATTGCACCATATAAAGTTGTTAACAAAGCGACAGCCATCGATGGACCGATAGTTTTCGGATCATTCATATTCGCCAGCATCGACACCAGACCAATCAATGTGCCAATCATGCCCATTGCAGGGGAGACTTCACCAAGGCTTTCAAATATCTTCTTCCCCCACTCATGTCTTTCGATACCCTGTTTGAGATCTTTACCCAATAATGTTCTGACGACATCAGGATCATGCCCGTCCACAAGTAACTGAATACCGCTTTCAAGAAAACTGTTACTCACCTCCCGACCTTCCAGCGACAGCAAGCCACCTTTCCTTGCGACATCAGCCAGTTCGACAACCTCCTCAATAACTTCCTGGGGAGTATCGATTTTAAATTTGAATGCCTTAACAATTACTTTTGATGCGCCAAGAAATTGACTCAGACCAAACTTGATCAGGACGGCAAATGTTGAACCTACTATCACGATGAGGAATGACGGGGCGTTAGCGAACAATCCAACGTCACCGCCCAGGATCATCGCATATGCCACGATGCCGAATGCACCAACCAGGCCGATAATCGTCGCCAGATCCATAGGTTCTCCAAAAATCCATCTTAATACTCGAAGTTTAGTATGCTTTCTTGCGCTTGCACGTTCGCATTGACCTTTACGAAGTCGGTCAGTAAGGTTGCAGCAGAATACAGCTCATTTGGGCTGCAACTCAGTTGGGCTAGGTATTAGCCACCCAGGGTAATCAATGGCGGCAAAAAAGAGCTATCCTTTTGAGGAATCTCTCAACAAGCTTGAAGGACTCGTTGAAAAGATGGAGTCCGGGGACCTTTCCCTTGAAGACTCACTCAAGACATTCGAGGAAGGCATCAAACTGACGAGAGAATGCCAACAGGCACTCAAACAGGCTGAACAGAAGGTAAATCTTCTTATCGAAAAAAACGGTAGTGCAGAATCAGAACCTTTCGACGAGAGGGAAGATGACTGATGCATTCAAGACCTACCGGGATCGCGTCACCAACCAATTAAAACTGCATCTCGATCAGGTCACTGAATCCAATTCACTACGCAACGCCATGCAACACGGTGTATTTAACGGTGGCAAACGGATACGTCCCCTGCTGGTCTACCTGGCGGCAGAGGCACTTGATACCCCACCTGCTTTGTGTGACCGAACGGCGACCGCTATTGAATGCCTTCACTGCTATTCATTAATCCACGACGACCTGCCATCGATGGATGACGATGATCTGCGTCGAGGCCAGCCGACTGTACACGTTCGGTTTGACGAAGCTACAGCGATCCTCGCAGGAGACGCCCTGCAATCTCTGGCATTCGAGTTAATCGCTGACGAAAGTCAACTTGATCCTGAAATTCGCGTTAAATTGATTAATCTGATTGCCCGGGCCGTGGGAGGCAACGGTATGGTAGCGGGTCAGATGATCGATCTTCATGCGACAGACAGCAAGCTAACCGACTCTGAACTTGAGAATATGCATCGCCGCAAAACCGGGGATCTAATCTCAGCCAGTGTGATGTCAGGATCGATTATTTCCGGTGCTGATTCAGAGATTACCCATGCGCTACAAACATTTGGGTACGCCCTTGGTTTGGCATTTCAGGTAAAAGACGACATTCTCGATGAAACCGGCGATACGAGAATCATGGGTAAGAAACAGGGTGCAGATCAATCACTGAATAAACCTACCTTCACCTCGACATACGGCTTGAACGAAGCTGTTGCTTATCTGGATCAGCTCCGAGTTCAGGCGATCGAAGCATTGAATCCTCTGGGCGTAAAAGCAGAGATGCTGCTTCAACTGACGGATTTCATCGCAAACAGGGATCATTGATTGGCCTATAGCAGGAGCTACCTGACCATTAACAGGAACCGTAACCAGGGGAGGCTCCCCGACACGATATGATGTAAACTTCGCCGCCTATGCAGAAACGAATATTCACCGAAATTCCGCTGGAGCGCCCTCATACGCCTCTGTTGGATCTTATTCACGAGCCGTCTGATTTACGCAGTCTTGAGCAGGACCAACTCGATGAACTGAGTGACGAACTGCGCAATTTCTTGATCTATACCGTCGGTCAGACAGGCGGACACTTCGGAGCCGGTCTTGGTGTCATCGAATTAACGCTGGCCCTGCACTATGTTTTTGATACCCCACACGATCAGCTTGTGTGGGACGTTGGTCATCAGACCTATCCACACAAAATCCTGACAGGTCGGCGTGAAATGATGAATCGCCTGAGAAAACCAGAGGGTGTGGCGCCATTTCCTGTTCGAAGCGAAAGTCCTTACGATACTTTCGGGGTTGGCCACTCTTCAACATCAATAAGCGCCGCGCTAGGGATGGCAATTGGGGCACAGATGAAGGGTGAGAACCAGCGCACAGTCGCTGTCATCGGCGACGGGGCTATAACTGCGGGAATGGCATTTGAAGCCCTGAATCACGTTGCCGACACCAAAGCTGCGATACTGGTGATCCTGAATGACAATGCCATGTCGATCTCTCGCAATGTCGGTGGATTGTCAAAATATTTTGCCCGAATCCTGGGGTCAAGACTGTATCTGTCAATGCGCGAAGGAAGTAAGAAAATCCTGAGTCATATTCCCCATGCATGGGAATTCGCCAGGAGAACAGAAGAGCATATGAAAGGTATGGTTGTACCCGGTACCTTGTTTGACGAACTTGGTCTCAACTATATCGGCCCGATTGACGGCCACGACATCGGTGCCCTGATTGGCACCCTTGAGAATATCAAGGACCTTGAAGGTCCCCAGTTTCTGCATGTTGTGACCCAAAAGGGAAAGGGCTATGCACCTGCTGAAGCTTCCCCTGAGGCCAGTCACTCACTCTCAAAAATCGAGCCGCTTGAAACCGAGGTAAAAACGAGCAATTCACCAAGCTATTCGAATATATTCGGTCGCTGGTTATGCGATATGGCAGAAGAAGATCCGTCTCTGGTGGCCATTACACCTGCGATGAAAGAAGGCTCCGATCTGGTCGAATTTGCAAACTCGTACCCGGATCGCTACTACGATGTGGCAATTGCAGAGCAGCATGCAGTCACTTTGGCTGCTGGATTTGCCTGTCAGGGGGCAAAACCTGTGGTGGCAATTTATTCTACTTTTTTGCAGCGGGCTTATGATCAGCTTATTCACGATGTCGCGTTACAGAACCTGGATGTTACTTTTGCGGTGGATCGCGCCGGGCTCCTGGAAGATGGACCCACCCATTCCGGTGTTTATGATCTTTCTTTCCTGCGGTGTGTTCCAAATATGATCGTCATGGCACCATCGGACGAAAATGAAGCCCGCCAGATGCTCTATACCGGTTATATGCACGACGGTCCCGCAGCAATCCGTTATCCACGGGGCAAGGGTCCAGGGGTTGAAATAGACCCGAAGATGACTGCACTTGAAATCGGTAAAGCCCGAGTTTTGAGAAAGGGAACTGATATTGCCATCCTGGCATTTGGCTCAATGGTTGAATCAGCCGAATCAATCGCTGAGGAACTGAACGCCAGCGTCGTCGATATGCGGTTTGTAAAACCGCTGGATGAGAAAGTGCTCACTACGATGGCGGTAGGACACAAGCTGCTTGTAACGGTGGAGGAAAACAGCCTACAGGGTGGCGCAGGCTCTGCTGTTAACGAATACCTGCTCAAACACAATTTTCAAGTCGATATACTCAATCTGGGGGTGCCTGATACTTTTATCTATCAGGACAAACCAAGCAATATGCGGGCTGCATGTGGGCTGGATGTTGAAGGGATATTGGAAGCGATAAAAGCAAGACTCGCCACGAATGACTCGACCATCGCAAGGATTCAACCAGAATAGGCATTCTGAGCTTATTCTTTCTTCCCAAACAGATGCCCCAGTTTGCCCGCTTTGGTCGCCAGATATCTGGCATTATGATCATTATGGCCTGTCTCGAGCGGTAGACGATCAACAATCTCAATACCCAATTTTGACAAGGCGGTTACTTTCACTGGATTGTTCGTCATCAGACGAATCCTGGTTATCCCGAAGTAGCTGAACATATTCTTGCAGATCGAATAATCACGTAAATCGGCATCGAATCCGAGCCGTTCGTTGGCTTCTACGGTATCAGCACCTTCATCCTGTAATTCATAGGCTCTCACCTTGTTGATAAGGCCTATACCTCTGCCTTCCTGCCTGAGATAAAGGACCATGCCCCGGCCCTCCTCAGATATCCTCTTCAACGCCGATTGGAGTTGCGCCCCACAGTCACATCGAATGCTGAATAATGCGTCTCCGGTGAGACATTCCGAGTGAACCCGACACAGAACAGGTCCGCCGGTAGTCACATCTCCCAGCGTTATCGCAACGTGTTCCTGACCTGTTTCTGAATCTTCGAAGCCGTGTAACATAAATTCGCCAAAAGGCGTTGGCAACTTCGAAGATGCAACAAAAATAGCTGTCACTTTTATCTCCAATCAATTTCGTGGAATTTTATCAGGGCAGTTCACCTTGTGCTAACTCTTGCTTGAGTCAGCTATCAGAACTTGGCTGTAAGTTGCATAACTCCTGCGTTTTCCCTGATTTCTACATTCCGCAAAAACGACATGCCGAGTAATATTTCCTGGGGAAAGTCACCCTGGATCACTGCCGCCTGAACATTCTTTGCCTGAATCCCCCCCACTTTCACTGAATTTAGCGTGACCTGTCTTGACTCGATCACCCCGCTGGCGGTCGTGGCGCGCATAATCCTTCCCTTACTCGCATCAACACCCAGCGTTGCAGCCATCCGTGAATTTATCGCAACAATATTTGCACCCGTATCAACCAGGAAGGTAACGGGTCTGCCGTTGATACTCCCTGTAGTTCTGTACTGACCTGCATCATTCAACATAATCGATACAGAAACTGTTTCGGCCGCATCAAACTCGGCAGCGATACGACTGCTCAGGTTCAGTGTAATCGTCTCGCCAGACAACCTGATAACAGCCTCTTTGCTGGTAGCGCTCACGAGTTCTACGCCCTGGGGAGAGCGATCCCCTACCTTCAGAAGAATCCTGTTCCCTTCTATATTCAGTAGCGCGGCGTTCTTGAACAGGCCGAGGACATCAATCTCCACCTCACTTGCAGAGGTGTTCAAAAAGAGAAACAGTATTAATAATCCACCGACTATTCTCATATCTGATCCAATCCAAAAGCTGCCAGTTGAATGGCACTCAGACTCAGGATACCTGCCGCGACATCATCCATCATAATCCCAAATCCACCTTTCAGGTTTTTATCAAGCCATCCTATCGGCCATGGTTTCAGGATATCGAAGATTCGAAACAAAACAAATCCAGCGATCAGCCAATACCAGCCATCCGGTAACATAAATAGTGTAATCCAGATGCCTACGAACTCATCCCAGACGATACTGGACGGATCCTGAACCTGCATGTCATCAGCAACTTTGCCACACAACCAGACACCAAAGAGCAATGCAATCAAAACAATAGCAAGGTATCCAACGATACCCGACATTTGGAACAGAAAACAAAATGGTAAAGCAAACAAGGTACCGATGGTACCTGGCATCCATCTTGACAATCCTGTACCGCAACCCAACGCAAGAAAATACCAGGGATCAGAGAATGCTTTTCTGCGGAGGTCCATTAAAAGTGTTTGTATCCGGCGGTATGAGGCACGAGACTTCCCTCGCTGTCAGTTATTTCCACTCCGCTCCCCGCCCTGATCTTACCGACGCAGGTTATTGTGACGCCTTCGGTTTGCATCAGTTCCCTGATCGAACCGGCACACCGCTCAGGTGCCGTGAAACAGAGTTCATAGTCATCACCACCCTGAATCGCCATATTGAGCGCACTCTCCTGACCAAAGGCTGAAACCAGTGACTCCGATACCGGGATTAAATCGAGCTCTACCGAAGCACCCATTCCACTCGACCGGCATAGATGGCCAAGGTCTGCGGAAAAGCCGTCTGATATATCGATGGCTGAGGTCGCAATATTTCGGAGCGCCCTGCCGATTGAAATTCTTGGTGCAGGATTCATATATCGTGCCAGCAGCGTGGGATGATCGACCTCCATCTTATCCCGAATAATCGCAAGCCCCCCTGCTGCATCTCCAAGATGACCGGTGACATAAATATCATCGTCCAGACCTCAGCAAACTCTGATCTCTGGGTACCAGTCCCATGATGTTGACAGTTACCGAGAGCTGACCCCTGGCAAGATTACCGCCAAATAGTGATAGCTTGTAATCATGTAGAACCTGTCGCATTTTTGCAGAAAATTCAGTCAGCCATTCTTCCGAATAGTCTGCAAGGGTTAAAGCCAGGGTGCAGCCATAAGGATCTGCTCCCATCGCTGCAAGATCACTCAGGTTTGCACCCAGCGACCGACTGGCAACAACACCTGCATTGATCCCCGAGGGGAAATGAACACCTTCAATCAGGGTATCCGTTGATACACAAAGATCGCTGCCATCAGGCACCCGCAAAACAGCACTGTCGTCTCCAGGACCAACTACCAGGTGATCAGATTCAAATATATCCGGATCAACGAAGTAGCGTTTGATTATCTCGAATTCATCCATGTCTTAGATCGTCGGTTAACTGAGCCCGTATTCATCTTGCCGGTGATCTTTGGCAAGCCCGTCCAACACTGAATTCACAAACTTGTGGCTCTCTGCTGCACCAAACTGCTTTGCCAGTTCAACACCTTCATTGATCACAACGCGATGAGGGATATCAATTCGATGTATCAGTTCAAAGGTGGAAACGTAGAGGGCGGCCATTTCAACCGGATCGAGTTCGTCTATATCTCGATCAAGCCTGGATTTGATCTGGGTTGAAAGTTCTTCTTTATGCTCACTGATCCCTGCTAACAGTTCATGCAGGTAGGCGGTATCGACGCGCTTCATCTCATGATCCTGCAGAAACTGGCTCTCAACCTCTGCCGCACTACATCCGGTCATTTTCATCTGGTAGAGTGCCTGCAGTGCAAATCGTCTGGCTTTGCCACGACCAGCGGATGTTGCCCTGGGATCGTTACCTTTTTTCTTGGTTCTGGGTTTGCTCATTTAGATGGATTCACAATTGACGTAACAGGCTCACCATTTCCAGGGCAGACATCGCCACATCCACCCCTTTATTACCTGCCTTTGTTCCCGATCTTTCTATCGCCTGTTCAATCGTATCGGTAGTTAATACACCAAAGGCAACCGGCAACTCCTCCTCCAGAGCAATGCGTCCAAGTCCGCTGGCGCACTCTCCTGCAACAAAGTCAAAATGAGGCGTCGCTCCACGAATGACCGCACCCAGTGCAATCACCGCGTCGTAATCGCCGGACCGGGCAACTTTTTTTGCAGTAACCGGGATTTCAAACGCACCCGGCACTCGCACCACAGTGATATTGTTGTCATTTACGCCATGCCGTTTGAGCGTATCAATTGCGCCCGACAGCAGCCCTTCGACAACAAAGCCATTGAATCTCGCAACGACAATCACGAACCTGGCAGTCAGCGCAGAAAAATCACCCTCAACAATTTTCGTCATTATTTATCCTTAGATTTCATTTTGGCAGTAATACGGATATCACCACCCAGGTTTCTTATATCAGTAAATTCAAGATCCGGAACATCCTTCATCGATTTGATCTCACCGAGAGAAACCAGAGATCTCGACAAGTTACCCATGAGTTTAGGCGCCATGTAAATTACCAGTTCATCAACAAGGTTATTTTTAAGCAAACTCCCGCCCAGGGTTGCACCACATTCAAACAACACCTCATTACAGTCCCTCGCAGCCAGTTCTCTGAGCAGTGCCGTAAGATCAATCCTGCCATTGCCGTCATCAGGCAATGGCATTAGTTCGACATCCAGTGACCGGGCATCTGTGGGATCAGGCAGGGTCGCCAGAATCGTATCGCGATTCGCCAGAAGACCCGACGAAGACGGGATTCTCATTTCAGGATCAAGAACGACAATCTTTCTTTCAATTTCACTCGACAGCAGGGCCTGCTCGATATCAATTTCATCCGGGCGAACGTTCAGAGATGGATCATCATCAACAACTGTTTGTACACCTGTGACAATCGCCGAGCTTCTGGCGCGCAGGCGCTGTACATCGCGCCTGGCTGCTTCACCGGTAATCCACCTGCTCTCTCCGTTGGCAAGTGCGGTCTTGCCATCTAGAGACATGGCCAGTTTCAGTCTGACAAATGGTAAACCCCGTTGAAATTTACTTATATGACCGGGATTGAGTAATCGGGCCGAATCTTCAAGTACAGGTCCGCAAACCTTGATACCCGCGTCTCTCAACTTCTTCAAGCCCATGCCACAATTCTTGGGGTGTGGATCGGCCATCGCAAATACAACCCGCTCCACCCCGGCACTTATTAATGCATCTGCACAGGATGGGGTTCGTCCCTCAAAACTACAGGGTTCAAGCGTAACATAGGCAACGCTGCCTCTTGCCAAGTCTCCGGCTGCTTCAAGTGCCATTGCCTCGGCATGTGCGGTGCCCGTTTTCAGGTGAAACCCGGATCCGATGATTCTGTCATCTTTTACCAGCACGCAGCCTACCCGGGGATTAGGCTGAGCTGTATAGAGCCCTTTCTCAGCTTCCCTTAATGCGCTAGCCATGAATGTTGCATCAAGATCAGACATCGTCGTTACTGGATTCCCGCAACCTGTCTATTTCTTCTCTGAACTCATCAATATCCTGGAAGCTCCGGTAAACAGAAGCAAACCTCACATAGGCAACATCATCCAACTGACGCAGTTCGTCCATGACAAGTTCACCTACCTGACGTGTTTTAATCTCCCTTTCACCAGTTGCCCTTAGTTCGTGCTTGATTCTGTTTAACATTGATTCAACAGTTTCGAAGCTCACTGGTCGCTTCTCAATCGCTCGCAAAATGCCTGTACGCAGCTTTTCCTCATCGAAAGGCTGACGACTGCCGTTTGACTTGATAACTCTTGGTAATACCAGTTCGGCTGTCTCGAAAGTAGTGAATCGTTCACCGCATTCCTGACATTCACGACGCCTGCGTACCTGGTCACCTTCGGCAACCAGACGCGAGTCTATTACTTTGGTCTCACTATCTGAGCAAAACGGGCAGAACACAATATTTTCCCAGGCTGAATTGCGCGTATTCTACTCTATTAGGAGATCAACTGCTGATCAGTGATCAGCACCTTGTGACGGGAACTGTACACCGGATCAAGGCCCGGGAATCTCCACTGTACCTTCCTGGCAAGGCATTAATAAGCCAACCGGGAAATTCTCATCCGCTTTGATAGAATGTCTCCTTTTTGAGTCTGATCCATGGCGCAATACGTCTATACCATGTCCGGCGTTGGGAAGGTTGTCCCACCGAACCGAACTATTCTGAAGGATATTTCACTTTCTTTTTTTCCAGGAGCCAAGATCGGCGTTCTCGGTCTGAATGGCGCAGGGAAATCTACCCTGCTTCGGATCATGGCAGGTCTGGATACCGACATTCTTGGCGAGGCAAGACCACAACCCGATCTGAATGTCGGATTTTTGCCGCAGGAACCTGAACTCGACCCCGATAAAGATGTGCGCGGGAATGTGGAAGATGGTGTCAGGGAGACAAAAGATCTCGTCGACGAGTTTAACAATATCAGTGACAAGTTCGCTGAACCCATGTCGGATGACGAGATGTCTGACCTGCTGGAGCGCCAGGGAGAACTACAGCTCAAGATTGATGCCATGGACGGATGGGATCTCGAAAGGAAAATTGAGATCGCCGCCGACGCACTACGATTGCCGGATTACGATTCTGACGTTACCAGACTTTCAGGTGGTGAGCGCCGGCGAGTCGCACTCTGCCGATTGCTGATGTCAAATCCGGATATGCTACTGCTGGATGAACCAACCAATCACCTGGACGCTGAAAGTGTGGCCTGGCTCGAGCGCTTTCTGCAGGATTTTCCCGGCACTGTGGTCGCCATCACCCACGACCGATATTTTCTGGATAATGCCGCGGGCTGGATTCTGGAGCTCGATCGCGGCTATGGAATACCGTACGAGGGCAACTACTCTGCCTGGCTCGAGGCAAAAGAGAAAAGACTCGAAATAGAAGAAAAAAGGGAAGTCGCAAGGCAAAGATCAATCAAAACCGAACTTGAGTGGGTAAGAACCCAACCAAAGGCGAGGCAGGCAAAGAACAAGGCAAGACTGGCCCGTTTTGAAGAACTCAATTCCCAGGACTTTCAGTCCCGCAATGAGACGCTCGAACTCTATATTCCACCCGGGCCGAGATTGGGTGACGTCGTTCTTGAGCTGGAGCACGTCAGCAAGGGTTTTAATAATGAACTTCTTCTTGATGACCTGAGTCTATCCGTACCCAAAGGCGCTATCGTCGGCATCATAGGTGGTAATGGTGCAGGTAAAACGACGCTGTTCAGAATGATCTGTGGCGAGGAACAGCCTGACAGCGGTACAGTCAGGCTTGGTGAGACCGTAGAACTTGGATACGTTGACCAGAGTCGGGAATCACTCTCAGACGACAAGAATGTCTGGGAAGAGATCTCCGAAGGCAACGAATTACTTCAGATCGGAAAATATGAAACCTCGTCCCGTGGTTATGTGAGTCGGTTTAATTTCAAAGGTGCCGATCAGCAGAAACTTGTACGGGATTTATCGGGTGGTGAACGCAATCGAGTCCATTTAGCCAAACTACTTAAAAAAGGCGCAAACTTTCTACTGCTGGACGAACCAACCAACGATCTTGATGTTGAAACACTAAGAGCACTTGAAGATGCCATTGAAGCGTTTCCAGGAACTATCATGGTGATATCACACGACAGATGGTTTCTGGACAGAATCGCAACCCATATGCTCGCATTCGAAGATGATGGCCAGATTGTCTGGTTCGACGGCAACTACTCCGAATACGAGGAGGATCATAAGAAACGATTGGGAGACCAGGGAATCATCCCGACAAGAGTGCGACACAAAAAACTGGCGTAATCAATAACTTAAGGTTTCACTTCAGAAGTTCAGTATCCGGATTGTTCAGACTCCAGTTATACCAGAAGGTGTCGAATCCAATTAAAGGTACGGGACAATCTGTACCAGTGAACGAACCCAGGGTCATTTCAAATTCACAATCTGTGTGCATATCTCCGATATAGGCCAATGTAGAATCATGTAGGCCGTCTGATTCAGATCGGTAGAAAAATACCCTGCTATCACCAATATCAAAGTCCTGACCGCCAATAATCGAATCATAACTAACAGCGTAGGGATGATTGTTGATCCTGAATGCAAATATTGGCGCCTTTGTCGAAAGTCTTGCGTCTTCTGCCCGGCTGCCACGGAAACCCTGACTGGAGCTAAAATACTGATCGTAACCCTGCGCCTGATCCTCAACGCCATTAACGCTTAGAACCAGTGTATCGGGATGCGCCTCTCGCCAGTTCTTCCAGGTCATCTTTCTGTTGACGGCAATTTCTTTCATGGGGGTACCGGCCAACTCACCATTCAGACTCTTCGCTCGCATAATCGCCCAATAACTGTCTGTCTCACGATCCTGAAGTACTAAAGAGCTGTTGATCAGCCCGCCTGAAGCCTCAAACGTAAGCACCTTGCCATCATATCTTCTGTCGTACACGACGCCAGTGTTGGCCAGGGGTCACCAGACCGCTGCAAATGGCAATGCGCCTATCTGGTCATTGACGACCTCATGATTATTCAGCAGATTCAGGCTATAGGCTCTCGCCTGCCCTTCAACCACTATGCCAAGCACATAACTCTCGTCTCTGATTCCGGCTTCATCGGCAGAGACGTACCGGGGTTCAGTTATAGCCGGGATGCCTCCCCGGGGTAATATTTGCTGGTAATCCGAAAAATCGTATTGCTCGCTGGAACAACCGAGTAATGTGAATACCAGGGTGCAGAAGGCAATTAGTGGTTTCATATTTTCGCTTTCTCTCAGAGTCTTAACTACTCAGACCGAGTAAAGCGCTAAAAACATTCCGTCAGGATGGGATACTTGAATGAGCTGGTCCTATTCATCAATCGCCTGCAGGGCATCGGACAACTTGCCTACACCCGTCACCGACATGCCATTAATTGGCTGTCGGGGTAGATTCGCCCTGGGTACGATCGCCCTGGTGAACCCGTGTTTGGCCGCCTCGCGAATTCTCTCCTGGCCGTTCGGTACAGGCCTGATTTCTCCCGAAAGTCCTACCTCACCGAAGCAGATCATATCCATCGGCAGGACTTTATTTCTGAGACTAGATACCACCGCAAGAAGCAATGCCAGATCGCTGCTGGTTTCAGAAACGCGAATACCACCCACCGCATTTACAAAAACATCCTGATCACCAACCTGCAATCCGCCATGGCGATGCAACACGGCAAGCAACATGGCCAGGCGATTTTGTTCAAAGCCGACAGCAACCCGTCTGGGATTTCCGAGTGCACTACTGTCAACCAATGCCTGTGCCTCAACCAGCAGTGGACGGGTACCTTCCCAGACCACCATGACTATTGAACCGGGCGTTGGTGTTTCACCCCTGGACAGGAATATCGCCGAGGGATTTGAAACTTCAATCAGGCCTTTCTCAGTCATCGCAAAAATGCCCAGCTCATTTACCGCACCAAAACGATTCTTGCTGCTTCTCAAGGTACGGTATCTGGCATCCTGCTCGCCATCCAACATTACAAAACAATCGATCATATGTTCCAAAACCCTGGGGCCAGCGAGATTACCTTCCTTGGTGACATGACCCACCAGCAACAAGATGGTATTCGTTTTCTTCGCCTGTTGAATCAGAACAGATGCACTTTCTCTAACCTGCGACACGCCTCCCGGCGCAGAGTCGACTTCAGAGAGGTACATTACCTGAATTGAGTCGATCACAATCAATCGAGGTTTTATCTCTTCCCAGGTCGCGATAATTGACTCAACATTTGTTTGTGCCATCACTTTAAGATCGTCGATCGGCAGTTGTAATCGTTTGGCTCGCATCGCAATCTGAGCGAGACTTTCTTCACCAGTTATATAGAGCGCCGAATGCTGGCGGGCGAGTTCACACATGATCTGAATCAACAAGGTACTCTTACCAGCACCCGGATCCCCAGAAATGAGTACTGCCGATCCCGGAACCAGACCACCACCCAGAACCCGGTCAAATTCTTCGATACCGGTTGTGATTCGCTGAACATCTGTCGATGAGACCTCTGACAATAACTGAGCCTGTTCCAGTTGTCCTGCGAATCCCTTGCGCCGCGCTTGCGAGGTTGCGCTGTCTATGGTCAATCGCGATAGCGTATTCCATTGCTTGCAATCGTTGCACTGACCTTGCCACTTGGCAAATTCGGAGCCGCAATCACCACAGACATATACTGTTTTTGTTTTAGCCATTTCTGTGTATATCTAACTAGTTCCGATAGATCCTTTGCACCCTTGTCGTCAAACCCGACATTAGTGTGTAGCTTATTGTATTTCCACGAGCGGCGATCTCATCGATTGATAATTCTTCGCCCCAGAAGATCACCGGATCTCCCGGTTTTGTTCTATCGTCATCTTCAAGTTCGACAAAACTCATATCCATCGATATACGACCTATCAGACGCCGACGATACTCACCAAGCAAAACCGGCGTCCCTTCCGGCATTTCTCTGGGATACCCGTCGGCATACCCCAGGCCGACGACTGCCACTCTACAGGGTTTTTCAGCAGTCCAGGTGCCACCATAGCCTATGCTATCGCCTTTTTTTAGTCGGTTAATGGCAAGAACAGGCGCGGTTAGGGTCATACCGGCTTTGAGTCTTTCATCTCTGGCGGAAAAGGGTGAACCGCCATAGATCGCAATACCGGGTCTGATCCAGTCCAGGTGAGATTCGGGAAATGACATAATCCCACCGGAATTGGCAAGACTTTTGTCTCCCGGCAGTGAGAGTTGCTGAGAAAAATGAGTGAACATTTCAAGTTGTCGCTTGTCACTTTTATTGTCACCTGCATTCGCAAGGTGACTCATCAAGCCAATTATGTTTTTTCCCTGAGCCTGTGCCGAAATCAGCCCCAGTTCTTCGATACTGAATCCCAGTCGGGACATGCCGGAATTGACCTTAAGCCATACCGATAAAGTCGGGTCCAGCATCTGAAGCTGATATTCGCTATGTATGACAGGAATCAAGTCAAAATCATGACAGATTTTTTGCTCTTCGTTATCAATAAATCCCTCAAGTACTACCAGCCGATGGGTGATGCCTGATTCGCGTAATTCGACGGCTTCACAAACCCGTGCTACGGCAAATGCATCAGCTTCCGGGAGTTGCTCACAAATCCTGGTTGCGCCATGCCCATACGCATTAGCCTTGACCACCACCATCGTTTGACTGTTGGGGGACAGTGATCGGATTAGTTCAAAATTACGCTGGATATTTGCCAGGTGGATAATCGCGCCTGGGGAGTTACTTGTCGGTAGAGCCACTCTCTTCACCAAGAGATATCAATCTTATATATAGTCTTCGTAGCCAATTGCCAAATCTTCAAACTTGGTGTACTGACCAACAAATGCGAGCTTACGACGACCAATAGGTCCGTTACGTTGCTTTAAGATAATGATTTCAGCGACGCCTTTTTCAGCATCTTCGTGATAAACCTCGTCGCGATAGATCGCCATGATGACATCGGCATCCTGCTCAATCGCGCCGGATTCTCGAAGATCAGACATGACCGGTCGTTTGTCTGGTCGCTGTTCCAAACCCCTGTTCAACTGGGACAATGCTATTATCGGACAGTCAAATTCCTTTGCGATGCCTTTCAGTGACCGACTGATTTCGGATATTTCAGTGGCACGATTTTCGGAGCCGCCGGTGATTTCCATCAACTGAATATAGTCAACAACGATGAGCCCAAGCTCACCGTATTCCCTGACGACTCTCCTTGCCCTCGAACGAATTTCATTAGGTGACAACGCCGCTGTATCATCCACCAGTAGCGGTTTATCGTTTAGTAGCGTAACCGCAGAAGTGAGTCGCGGCCAATCTTCATCACCAAGCTGACCGCTGCGAATCTTTGACTGATCTATCCGTCCAAGTGAAGACAGCATGCGCATAATGAGGGAGTCTGCCGGCATCTCCATGCTGAATACGAGTACGGGTTTTTCGCCTGAAATAACGGCACTCTCTGCGATATTCATAGCGAAGGAGGTCTTGCCCATCGAAGGTCTACCGGCGACCACAATCATGTCACCTTTCTGTAAGCCCATTGTCATTTCATCGACTTCCCGAAACCCGGTACTCAAGCCAGTTAGAGCGCCCTTGGTCTGAAACAATTCGTCAATGCGCTGTACTGCCTTGGTCAACAATGGCTTTACTGCAAGAGGTCCCCCCCGGGAGGGACGATTATCGCCTATCTTGAAAACCCTGGATTCAGCCAGATCGATGAGTTCGTTGGCGCCTCTGCCCAGAGGATTAAACCCACTGTCTGCAATCTCATGTGCCACAGAGATCAGATTTCTGACGGTGGCTCGCTCAACGACAATCTCCGCATAGGCTTTGATATTTGAAGCGGTTGGTGTGCTACTGGCCAGTTCAGAGAGATATGCGATGCCACCGATATTCGTCAGCTCATTGACGTTATCCAGCGATTCAGAAATCGTCACGATATCCAGCGGTTTGTTCTGCTCGGCAAGATCACTCATGCACCGGAAGATCACACGATGATCATTTCGATAAAAATCCTCCGCTGTTATCAGCGCGGCAATACTGTCCCATGCCCTGTCTTCCAGCATGAGACCGCCGAGTACAGATCGCTCAGCTTCAAGTGAATGAGGAGGAATTTTTAGCGCCAGTGTACTGGTGTCGTCACTTGCAATGGCCAAATTGTCGAACTCGATACTTTTAATTAGAGGGAAGGCTAGACCAATTAAGATTACTGCACAGCGGCTTCGATGTCATTGCATAAGATGTGAATAAGTCAACGTTTTGGAAAAGAAATGACGATGACGGGATCGAGTTGCGAGTTTCGAGTTGCGAGTTTCGAATTGCGAGTTTCGAGTTGCGGGCGGACCTGCGGCAGGTCCACCTGCTATTGCATTTCGACAGACAGAGATGATTACAATTCAGTCAGTCATTCAATAACAGCAGCAGGGTCCGTTGCTGTCGGCTGACTGGTTGCCTATTCCTCAGCTATGACACCAAGCTTCAGTTGGGTGGTTACTTCAGGATGCAATTGGATGCTGATTTCAAACTCACCTAATTCGCGGATAGGACCCTGAGGCATTTTTACTTCACCCTTTTCAATGGTCACACCACGTGAGCTTGCAGCGTCTGCAATATCTCTTACGGTAATCGAACCGAACAGTTTGCCTTCTTCACCGGCACGTGTGGCCAGCGTGATATCCAATGCCGAAATCTGTTCAGCCCTTTCTCTTGCTTCGGCCAGTTTTTTATCAGCACGGCCCTGTAATTCTGCGCGCCTTGCTTCAAAAGTTTCGATATTTTCTTCAGTCGCCGGAACCGCTTTGTGTTGAGGGATAAGGAAGTTCCGCCCATATCCTGCTTTCACTGAAACCTGATCGCCCAGCTCACCAAGGTTCCCTATATTCTCCAATAATATTACCTGCATCTCATACCTCTCGATCAGATTTAATCTGTCTTCTTAAATTAAACCAGCTATCAATCAAAGCCAGCAGCGCCAGCAATGGTGTGATGACCTGGAACATAAATATCATCAACATGTAGAAGCTGACCAACCAGCTTCTTGAAAGTTTTCTGTCGGCCACTATCCAGTGAACGAATCCTATTCCCGCCAGTACCAGGGGCACAGTGAGAAGGTTAGCCCATCGCATCAACCCTTCGACACTCAGGCATCCAAGAAGCCCCAACACCAGGACGACCCCAAGGGTTGGTGACAGCCTCAACTCGTGAAACTCCTGCCCGAACCCACCCGGGTTGTACAACAGGCTCTGCCACCATCTCGCGAGAATCAGAAAAGCTACCATACTTACCGCAAATCCCATTGCGATATAGCCAAACAAAATACTTCTCGCTTCTGCATGCGTCGGTATTGCTACTGCTGAACTGATGTCTCGCGAATCAGTTGCCTGCGATTGAATTTCTGTTAAGAAATTCAGATAGCTGTCTACAAGCTGCGCAATCAGATCAGCAGCGGTTATTTCAAATATCAAACTGCCAATCACCGATATAACGACCGCAGCACCGAGTGTCATCTCCCACGAGACAGTGGTCCTTAGAATGTATGCCAGTGCCACTGTGCCAAACAGTGCGATCAGTGGTGTTACATCTCCATAAAGGACAAAAAACACACTCAAGGGTAAACAGGCCCACATCAGGATGAACGCTCCCTCGCCTATTCCCTTTCTGAGTACAACCAGGCTCACTACTGCCGTACACAACCAATGTATCGGCGGTAGGGCAGCACTCACCAGGCAAACACCTATTGCCTGTGGCCTGCCTCGCATTACAAATTCAGCAATCGCACGCATTAGTTAAATGCCGTTGCAAATGGTGGTTTTATTTGTGCCCGTCAGTATAGGGAATCAGTGCCAGGTAACGTGCCCGCTTGATCGCCCGTGCCAACTGTCGCTGATATTTTGCTTTCGTACCCGTAATACGACTGGGGACGATTTTGCCGGTTTCTGAAATATACTGTTTCAGGGTCTCGATATCTTTATAGTCTATCTCCGTAACACCTTCAGCAGTAAATCGGCAATATTTCCTTCTTCGATAAAAACGTGACATAGGTCCTCCGATTATCCTTCGCTGTTAACGGTTTCAGATTTATCCTGGTCATCCGCAGCAGGTCCATCAGTCTCAGCGGGCTGCTCACCAGAGGCTGCCACCGATTCTTCATTCTCGGCAACTGCTTCTTCCCCATCCTCATCGGATTTGACAGGTTCATCGCGATCTTTTTTGTCACGACTTTCCCTTTCGAGTTTCATGATGGGTGAATCACCAGTTTCAGGACCTTTGCGACCGAGTATAAGATTTCGGATAACTGCATCATTGAACCGAAAGGCTGTATTGATCTCTTCCAATACTTCCTTGGTGCATTCAACGTTCAACAGAACATAATGGGCTTTGTGTATCTTGTTGATTGGATAGGCCAATTGGTGTCGGCCCCAATCTTCTACCCTGTGGACACTACCACCACCATCGGTGATAAGTCTTGAGTAGCGATCAACCATTCCTGGCACCTGCTCGCTTTGATCAGGATGCACCAGAAACACGACTTCATAATGTCTCATATAAGACTCCTCTTGGGTTAATGCTTCCTGTCCGCTGTTCTGCTGATGCAATCTATGCAGCGTCCCGGCAGTGAAGCAAGGAGATATTTTGGGAGGCGCATTGTAATGAATGAACTTGCCCTATGCAAGGACCAGAACCTCGAACAGCTACGCCTGCCTCTGGCGATTGGCCTCGTATAGACATATTCCGGCGGCTACTGAGACATTGAAACCGAGTTCACTGTTCACCATTGGGATTTTCACCAGGAAATCACAACATTTCGTCGTATTCCGTCTGATTCCCTTCTCTTCTGAACCCATTACCAGTGCAATCCGGCCTTTTAGATCTACCTGATTTATGGGCTTATCGCCATCAAGCAGAGTACCCACTATCCAAACTGCCTGTTGTTTCAATTTTCTCAGACACCTTGCGAGGTTTACGACCTGGATAAGCGGTACATAGGATGCGCCACCACTAGCTGTCTTGATCGCTGCATCGGTCAATGGTGCGCTATTGTCCTTCGGCACAATCACTGCATGAACGCCCAGTGTCGCGGCACTTCTCAAACATGCCCCAAGGTTGCGCGGATCGGTAATTCCATCCAGAACCAGCAACAATACGTCATCTTTCTCCCGTTCAACGATATCGTAAAGCAGGTCTTCAGATATTGCTTCGGGCCGGGCAACGACCAATCCCACCCCCTGATGCACCACGGAGGTCATTGCATCGAGCTCTTGCTCATCCACCCGGGTAACCGGGCATCCTACTTCTTCGGCAAGTTGAAGCACAATCTGCAATCGATCGGATAAAGATCCATTGCGCAGCAGCAGACGTTCAATGCCAGCGTCACCCAGGCGTAATCTGCTGCGTACTGCGTTTATTCCATAGATATTGCTATGCATGTTTGAATCCGACGCCAGCGACTAAATTCAATATGAACACAGGAAGTGAGAGCAGCGAACTTCGTCCCATACGCAGTTCACGCACCAACAGACGGGATACAATCCCTTGAAACGAATCAACGTCTACCCCTGCGTTTTCTGTCACCCTTTTTCGCCCTGGCCTTGGATTTTGAACGCTTTGTCGGTTTTTTCCGGATTTTTCGGCGTGTGACAAGTGGAGAGTGGTAAACAAGCTCAAAATCAATTTTTCTCTCATCAACATTGACCCGGGAAATCTGAACCTGCACGCTGTCCCCCATGCCATAAACCATCTGAGTCCGTTCTCCAACCAGGCACTGGGTTGACTGATCGTAATGAAAATAGTCACCAACCAGCGTGCTGATGTGCACCAGCCCCTCTACAAAAATATCGTTCAATTCAACAAAGAACCCAAACCTTGTTACTGCTGTAATCACTCCTTCAAGGATATCGCCAACTCTATCGCTGATGTAGTCACACTTAATCCATTCAAGCACTTCGTAAACAGCAGCATCGGCACGTCTTTCAGTAAAGGATGTATGCGCTCCCAATTCGAGCATTTGCTCAGCTTCATAGGGATAAAAAACCTGCTTGCTTGCCTTACCCAGTCGCGGCGCAACCTTGCTGGGCGTTCGACCATGAATGACTGATTTAATCAGGCGATGGGTCAGCAGATCGGGGTAACGGCGAATTGGGGATGTGAAGTGAGTATATTCAGGATATCCAAGGCCAAAATGACCTTCATTCTGCATCTGGTAAACCGCCTGGTTCATCGATCGCAATAACGACATCTGCAGAACACGACCATTTTTTCTTGCCCTTAGCTGATCGGCCACTCTCTGATAGTCAGCAGGCTTAACGCTATTCTCATACTGCAGGCCAATACCAAATCTCGCCAGAAATTCGGCAAGAAAATCCACCTTTTCGGAATCCGGCGCTTCATGAACTCGATACAAGCCTGGTTTTTTGTGTTTTGTGATGAAACGCGCTGCACAGACATTCGCACATAACATGCACTCTTCGATTACGCGATGTGCTGTATTTCTCGGTCTCGGCTGAATGCTCTGAATTCGTCCGTCCGCACCAAATCTGAATTGTAATTCGGTTGTATCAAATTCGATGGCTCCTCTTTTCTGCCGCACCTTAACAAGGGTCTTATACAAGCTGTGCAGCTCATTGAGATGTGGTATTACATTTTCAAGTGAGCGTCTGTCAGTATCCGGAATACTGTCACTGATCACCTTTGCAACCTCGGTATAGGTCAGTCTCGCATGGGAGAAAATAAACCCTTCATAAAACTCGTAGCCACTAATCCTCCCTTTTGATGAGATAGTCATCTCGCAAACCAGCACCAGCCTTTCTTCTTTGGGATTGAGAGAACAGATACCATTGGAAAGCTTTTCAGGAAGCATGGGCACCACGTATTGCGGGAAGTAGACTGATGTACCCCGCTCAAATGCCGACTGATCCAGATCTGAACCTACCTGAACATAGTGCGATACGTCTGCGATTGCCACATACAATCGCCAGCCGCCACTTTCCTTGGATTCACAATAAACTGCATCATCAAAATCCCGCGCATCTTCTCCATCGATTGTGACGAACGGCAGCTCGGTAAGATCAAATCGATTTCGTTTGTCACTGGGTCTGATTCTAAATGGCAGTTTGTCAACAAACTCTATGATCTCGTTAGACCATTCAAAAGGGATATCGTTGTTGCGAAGTGCGATTTCGACTTCTATCCCCGGGGTAAGGTGATCGCCAAGCACTTCTACCACCTCTGCCAAAACCAACCCATGCAGACTTGGCTGTTCAATTATCTGCGCAACAACTATCTGGCCATCCTTCAGAGAGCGCTGATCAAATTGATCAGAATCCTGTTTCAACATCACTTCGTGATTAACTCGGTTGTTAAGTGGGTCCAGCAGGCCATGACCATTTTCAACATAATAACGGCCGACCAGTTGCTGGGTATTTCTCTCGATAACCTCGACTATTTCACCCTCACCCCTGCCTCGTCTATCCTTTCCCCGGATTCGAACCCTGGCCACATCACCATGGAACACTTGCCGCATCTGGCGACGAGTTAAGAAGACGTCTTCGTTTTCGCCTTCCTGCAACAGAAACCCATAACCGTCCTGATGTGCGCTTATTTTCCCGGTCAGTAGTTCCATTCTGCTGGCAATCGCATAAACATTGCGTCGGTCTACAATTAGCTGACCGTCCCTTACCATTGCAGTAAGCCGGTTCTTCAGTGCCTCCCGCTGGACCTGTTGTTCGAGTGCGAGATTTTGTGCCAATCGTTTGAAAGCAATTGGCTCGCCAACCTCAAGCAGATGATCGAGAATATATTCCCGACTTGCGATGGGATGCTTATAATTAAGTGCTTCCCGTTTTTCAAAAGGGTCTTTTTTCAACAAACGTATCCCCGGAGTGATTGACAGCGTAAATGCGCCCTAGTAATCTGCGCCTCCCTCTTGCCGAGGTGGTGAAATTGGTAGACACGCTAGCTTCAGGTGCTAGTGGGGGCAACCCCGTGGAGGTTCAAGTCCTCTCCTCGGCACCAAATTGCGGCTTTGCGAAGCAAAACGCAATCGCTTCTAAGTGAAGCCTTCTAAATTAATCAAATTGCGGCTTTGCGAAGCAAAACGCAATCGCTCTAATCAATTTGTACGAAACTCATTACATTCGTCGCATATTAGTTGCAATTTAGCCAAGTAGGAAGTTAGATTTTCTGCTTAAATTAAGCCTAATACCCACAAACCACTGGGGCACGCCAAATATGCCTGGTCTAAAAAGAAACTCCACAGGTTTTACACTTATCGAATTGATGATAGTTGTGGCAATTATCGGCATTCTGGCGGCTGTCGCACTACCTGCTTACCAGGACTACATCAAGACGGCTAATATGGCCAAGATTCAGGCCCACTATGAAGAAGCAAAGAGGCTGACAGATACCACCTTTGTTAAGGGGCTGGTACAACAATCACTGGGCCAAACCATCACGGTTCCGACTGACGTTTCTGGCTGGATAGCTATTTACAACAGTTCAAACGTATTGGCACCGGGTGGAGGACCAGCATTTATCAATGGCTCTGCAGACGGCACTACTGGCGGGCTCGGTATAGCACTCAGTGGTACTTTTCCACTGGCCACTATCGTTATTTCACGACCCCTGTACGCAGATCTGACAGCAGAGTCCACCACTATCTCTTCAGACAATTAATCACGAATCTGATTGGGATATAACGGATCAGGTAAATAAATTCTTCAAAAGGACAGTGTCTTCCCTGTCCGGCCCTGTTGATACGATATCAATCGGAATCTCGCATGATTCTTCAATCAGCCTTAAGTACGACTGTGCATTTGCCGGGAGCTGATCAATACGCTTGATACCAACCGTTGATTCTTTCCAGCCCGGGACCTCCTTCAGGATGGGACGTACATTATCGCTGTCTGCATTTTCATAGTCGGTACATATCGAAACCTTCTCGAGGCCATCAAGTACATCAAGCTTGGTAATGCACAGACCCGATATGCTGTTGATCTGAATGACTCGTTTCAGTGCACAGGCATCGAACCAGCCACAGCGGCGTGGTCTGCCGGTCGTGGATCCGAATTCCTTGCCTTTATCCGCCAGGTGGCTGCCAACACTATCAAATAATTCCGTCGGAAATGGTCCTGAACCAACTCTAGTGGTATAGGCTTTGGTAATCCCCAGAATATAGTCAAGCGCCAGTGGTCCAACGCCGCATCCACTGCCGATCGCCCCGGCAGTCGTATTGGAAGAAGTGACATATGGATAGGTGCCCTGATCAATATCCAGAAGAGAACCCTGGGCCCCTTCGAACAGGATGTTTGCACCCTCTTTCCTCAAACTACTCAACTTTTCTACAACATCACCAACCATTGGTTTCAGCTCGTCCGCATAGGATAGCGACGCATCCAGTGTTTCATTCAGATCGACTCTATCGGTATTGAAGTAGTTCTCCAGCACAAAGTTGTGATAGTCCATTACCTCCTCTAGAGATGTTTTGAACCGATCAGGATTGAACAGGTCCCCCACTCTCAAGCCCCGACGAGATACCTTGTCTTCGTAGGCTGGTCCTATGCCCCGGCCGGTTGTGCCAATTTTCTGATTGCCACGGAGGTTTTCGCGCATCAGGTCCAGTGCAATATGATGCGGCAAAATCAATGGACAACCAGGACTCACCATCAGACGATCACGAACTTCATGACCGACTTCCTGGAGTTTGTTGATTTCATCAAACAGTGCGGGGACCGAGAGAACAACGCCATTTCCTATCAGACATTGAACATGGCTTCTCAATATGCCGGATGGAATCAGGTGCAGTACGGTCTTTTCACCATTGACGACAAGAGTATGTCCGGCATTATGTCCACCCTGAAATCGCACAACAGCGGATGCTTTTTCTGTGAGCAAATCGACAACTTTACCTTTGCCCTCGTCACCCCAGTGCGTACCTATAACTACAACATTACTTCCCATTGAGATTACTCTGCCATCATATTTTGATCAAAATTCCAGTTACCATTATACATCTTCTATTAATCGCGACTCCTGATCCACGACAGATTTGCACTGCCAGGCCAGCTCGTGAATTTCTTCTCGTTAACATCTAAATATCACCGACAAGGCCCATGACCCGGATCAGTTAATCAGATATAAGAGACCCGTTCCGATTACCATACTGGAAAGCCCGATTATCCGCATCGTCATATCATCAATTTCTGCCAGCATCGCAACCATTTCTTTCCATCTGGCCGGGTACAAAAACGGGATGATGCCCTCAATTACCAGCACCAGACACAGCGCAATGCCGAGCTCATGCCAAATCACCGGGTTGTTCCATTTGTCTGCATCTTGTTGCTTCTGGCAAAAAAAAACCGGAGGTTACCCCGGTTTTTGCTTTCTGAGCCCAGCGGTTAGTTTTGGCTCTTGTTCAGATACTTAAAGAAATCACTATCGGGCTGGATAAGCAGGATATCACCTTTGTTGGCAAAGGTTCTCTGGTACGCCGACATACTTCGATAGAATTTGTAGAATTCCTTATCTTTGTTGAATGCAGCCGCGTATATGGATGCCGCCCTGGCATCTCCTTCACCCCGAATCACCTCCGCCTGTGAATAGGCTTCGGCGAGAATTATCTCTCGTTGTTTTTCTGCATCGGCCGTAATACCACGGGCAAGTTCTTCACCCTGTGCTCGGTGCTCACGTGCCTCAATATCTCGCTCGGTATTCATGCGACTGTAGACAGACTGGCTCACTTCAGGTGGCAGATCAATTTTCTTGACTCGCACATCGACAACTTCGACTCCCAGTTCAACCCTTGCAACTTCGTCCAATCGACTGGTTAGTACCGTCATTAACTCATCACGCTCACCGGATACAACCTCGTGGAGGCTTCTGGTACTGATTTCGTTTCGCAGACCATTGTTTATTCGTTGGCGTAGCAGCGAATCAATCCTCGTTTCATCACCGGAAGTGGATGTATAAAACAACTGCGCGTTACTCACCCTGAACTTTGCAAATGAATCTACGATTACTGCTTTTTTCTCAAGTGTCAGAAACCTTTCAGGCGCCGCATCGAGGGTAAGCACCCTGCCATCGAACTTGCGAACATTGTTGATAAACGGCTTCTTTACATGTAATCCCGGCTTGATATCGTCTCTGATAACTTCGCCAAACTGGAGCAGGACTGCCCGTTCAAGTTCGGTCACGATAAATACCGAATCCATAGCGACTACAGCTAATACCAGGCTGATAAATGCAACAACAAATCCTTTAGTAGACATTAGTTTCTATCCCTCCTGCTTGCTGATCGGCGATTTGTATCGACTCGGTCAGAACTGCTGGGTAAATTACCCGTAAAACCCTGATTCGCCGAAGCCGCCGAACTTGTTTTTTCCATCAGTTTATCAAGCGGCAGATACAGCAGGTTATTTCCGCCTTCGACATCTATCATCACTTTAGTACTATTTGACATAACCGATTCAAGTGTATCGATGTATATTCTTTCACGGGTAACTTCTGGTGCAAGGCTGTACTCCGCATACAGCTTGTTGAACCTTTCCGCCTCACCCTGCGCTTCAGATATCACCCTCTGTCTATATCCTTCCGCTTCCTCAAGATATTCCTGGGCTTCACCTCGAGCCTCGGGAACAATCTGGTTTGCATAGGCATCTGCCTCGTTGCGAAATCGCACCTCGTCCTCCCGCGCCTTGATTACATCGTCGAACGCTGCCCTGACAGCATCTGGCGGTGCGGTTTCATCGATATTAACCTGAGTTACCTGAATACCGGTGCCGTATCGATCCATATATGCCTGTACTCTGGCCCTTACTTTCTCACCCAGTTCAGCTCGACCTTCGGTCAGCACATCATTCATGACAGCGCTGCCCACCTCGTGTCGCAATGCGCTTTCTGTCGCCTGTCTTAGACTGATACCAGGATTTCGAACCCGTAGCAGATATTGCGTGATATCATCAATGACGAATTGAACCGTCATATTCACCTTCACAATATTTTCATCTTCGGTCAGCATCTCTGAGTTAACCAGGATGTCTCGAACCCGGGTAACATTGTCTTTCAGTATTCGGTCAATGAAAGGGGGATTCCAGTGCAAGCCCGGCTGAACTATCTCTTCCAGCGCTTTACCGAACCGCAACACCACCCCTCTCTCCTGTTGGTCTATGGTGTACGCGCCCATAAATCCCCAGACAATAAGAAGCGCTGCAATCAGCCAGCCAAATATTGTCCAACTGACGCCAGTGCCCTTACCACCACTGCCACCGCCTGAGCCACTTCTCTTTCCACCGAACATTTGTGAAAGGTTGTTCTGTAGTTTACGAAACGCTTCATCAAGGTCTGGTGGACCCTGATCGTCTTTGTTTCCCCAGGGATCCTTTCCACCCTGATCACCGCCCCCAGGTTCATTCCACGCCATATCTTTCTCCGTTACTTTTCCGAAAAGGAAAGCTCGCTATTTTCCCACTTTTAACGTTAATAGTCATACCTTTAACCATTCTGCAGATAACTCTCATCCGTCAGGGATTAACTAACCTGCATCCACTCGTCTCTTTGATGATCATCGAGACCCAGTCTCTTCATATCCAAGCCTGCTTTCTTCGCCAGGCGCTTCAGACGGCCCGCTTCTATCCGAACGTGCATAATCAGCGTCCCGTCCTGATCTGTTTTTTCATCTACCACAGCGCCAAGCGCAAACAACTGGGATCTCATCTGTCCATAACGCGGCTCAAGTTTAAGCGTAGTATCGACGACCTGAGATGCCACCAGTTCTGTGATTGCTGTCAGGAGATTATCCAGTCCATCCCCCTCCAGGCCTGAAAGCCAGACTCGAACAGGTATCCCGTCTTCATTTCTGTCTATCCTCGGTTTCTCACCAACCAGATCAATCTTGTTGTATACCAATAGCTGACGAACCTGATCTGCACCGATCTCCGCCAGCACATTATTAACTTCCTGCATGTGCAGCGGTCTGTCCAATGCTGAAGCATCCACTACATGTAACAGGAGATCTGCCTGTTTAACCTCTTCCAATGTAGCCCGGAATGCATCAATCAATCCATGAGGCAATTGTCGGATAAATCCAACCGTGTCGGTCAGTATCGCCCTGCCGAGTACGGGCAACTCCAACTGACGTAAAGTCGGATCGAGGGTTGCAAATAACTGATCCGCAGCATGAACCTCCGAAGCACATAAGGTATTGAATAAAGTGGATTTTCCCGCATTTGTATAGCCGACGAGTGATACCGTGCGGATATCTGCTTTCTGTCTGGCTCGTCTGTTCTGATTTCTTTGTTTACGGACTCTCGATAATCGCTGATTAATATTCTTTATTCGGCTGCGAATCATTCGCTGATCCGCCTCCAACTGGGTTTCTCCAGCACCGGTAACGCCTATTGCAGCCCCCTGACCCCGACCGGAACCACCCCGCTGTCGATCCAGGTGAGTCCACCCACGTACCAGTCTGGTTGAGGCGTGTTCCAGTTGCGCCAATTCAACCTGAAGCTTCCCCTCGTGAGTTCTTGCTCGCTGGGCAAAAATATTGAGGATCAGTCCGGTGCGGCCAAGAACCCGCCGCTGCAGAACACTTTCAAGGTTACGCTCCTGCGTTGGGCTGAGTTCCTGATCGAACAAGATTAAATCCGCTCCTGCAAGATCTGCCTGCTGATGGATTTCATTCAGTTTACCCGCACCAATATAGGTCTTGGGATCAGGATATCGCTTTTTCGCGGTAACCTCTCCCACGGGTTCCAGATCAGCAGAAACGGCTAGTTCCCGCAGTTCCTCAATGGTGCTATCTTCTGCTTCAATGTGTACCAGCAGCGCATTTGTACCGGCGTCCGGTCGTTCAAAAAA
>CAZJRI010000007.1:0-41839 GCA_964548025.1 uncultured Pseudomonadales bacterium | reverse complement strand
TTGACGTTTCGGGAAGGTACAACGGTTGAGATAGCGGATTTGTAAATCATCTGGTTAACGCTGTTACGCAATAAAATGACAAATTGATCAAATGACTCGATCTGACCCTGCAGCTTGATGCCGCTAACCAGGTAAATAGAAACAGGAACCCTATCTTTCCGAAGTTGATTTAAGAAAGGGTCTTGTAATGATTGCCCTTTTGACATGTGAATCTCCTTTATCCTTCACAAATATGAAGGTTGTCGAAAATTTCGCCGCACTAAAAAATGTGGTTCTTACACCGTCTTCGGAGCCTGGCTCAGTTCCAAAAACAACCACTAATCTAATATGCTGCCTGCAGCTATGATTTTCAAGGCCCGAGAGGCATCAGGAGTGGCAATTTGATGCAATCCCTGCCAACTTCTAAGCCAGGTAAATTGACGTTTCGCCAGTTGTCTGGTGGCAATGATGGCTTTATCAACCATGATCTCATAGCTGATCTCACCGTCGAGAAAATCCCAAACCTGTCGATATCCGACTGCTTTCATTGATGGGAGTTCCTTATTCAGGTCTTCCCTGGCATACAGCTTTTCGACTTCTTCAACCAGTCCGTCTTCGAGCATCTTCATGAATCTTGATCCAATGGTCTCGTGCAGCATCTTCCTGTCGGTTGGTACAACCGCTATTTCACACAGGTCAAAGGGACAATCCCTGGGTGTCTGTTTCTGCCATTCTGTGATGGTTTTACCTGATATTTCATAGACTTCCAGCGCTCTTTGCAGACGTTGAGGGTCATTCTCGTGAATTCTTGCGGCAGCAACCGGATCGACTTCAGATAACCGCTGATGTACAGCCCTCCATCCCTTCTGAGCCGCCATTTCACTGATATCTGCCCGAACAGAGGCGTCTGCGGATGGCAGTTTCGCCAGACCATCCTTGAGGGCTTTAAAATACAGCATCGTGCCACCCGTGAGCAGTGGCATAGCACCTCTTTCAGAGATTTCTTCAATCAGTCGAATGGCATCAAGCCGAAAGTCTGCAGCCGAATAGGCGTTAGCAGGATCTCGAATATCAATCAGGTGATGGGGAATTTCTGCCTGCATGGCCTGGTCCGGTTTAGCCGTCCCAATATCCATCCCCCGGTAAACCAACGCTGAATCAACGTTGACTATCTCAGCAGGAAACTGTCTCGCCAGTTCGACCGCAAGACCGCTTTTGCCGCTTGCAGTGGGCCCCATAAGGCATATTGCCTTTCGCCTGACCTCAGTAGAACCACTAGCCTGGGAATTATTCAAGAGACCCGGACTTATCGACCACGCAAAAACAGGTTGTCCAGTTCTGAAATGGACTGAACTGCCCAGGTCGGTCTGCCGTGATTACACTGCCCGCTTCTCTCCGTTTCTTCCATGTCTCTGAGCAATGCATTCATCTCAGGAATCGTCAGGCTTCGATTGGCTCTTACCGATCCATGACAAGCCATCGTGGAGAGAATCTCATCCCGATGTTGTTCAATTCTCACGATTGATCCGTATTCAATGAGATCTGCCAATACATCCCGAATCAGGTTTTCTGCTCCGGTACCATCCAGCATTGCAGGAATTGCCCGTACCACAATCGACTCATCAGACGCTCTCTGGAGTTCAAATCCCAAAGCGAGCAATTCTTGCCGATAGTCTTCCGCGGCGGTACATTCCTTCTCACTCAATGAAATCGAGACTGGCACCAGTAATGGTTGTACTTTCAATCCTTCGTTATCCAGCGCTCGTTTCATGCGTTCATAGGTGATTCGCTCGTGCGCAGCATGCATGTCGACGATTACCAGACCCTGGGTGTTCTGAGCAAGAATGTATCGACCGTGTAACTGCGCAATCGCATATCCCAGAGCAGGAATTTCGCCTTCATCATCCTCTAACGTCACCTTTGCTTCACTACCAGGGGTATTCTCTATAAGGCTTCCATAAAGCGCTGTCTGTTCCCTGATACTTGTCGGATTTCGACCTCCACCATGGGATCGAAAACTGATACCTGATTGAAGCGGGGGACGAGTATCCGTTTCAGGGTGATTCGGTTCGATATCTGAATCACCTGGCCTTACTTCTGCCAGCGCTCTATTTATTGCCCGGAACAGGAAGTCGTGAACCTGTCTGCTTTCCCTGAATCTGACTTCGTGTTTGGTAGGATGCACGTTGACATCCACAAATCTCGGATCCAACGATAGGAATAGTGCGAACACCGGTTGTCTTCCATGATAGAGAACATCCTGATATCCCTGCTTTACCGCATGACTGATCAGCTTATCTCTCACGATTCTGTCATTGACGTAAAAATACTGTTGATCAGCCTGACTTCGAGAAAAAGCGGGAAGGCCAATCCAGCCTTTAAGAGACATTCCTGATCCGGGATCCTCATCTTCTATCTCGATAGCATTTTCAATAAATTGCTTGCCGAATACAGACGAAACCCTGTGCGATGATTTTTCATCAGGCCCAACGGCCATATAATGCCGCACGGATTTCCCATTGTGGTTTATATTTATCGTGACCCCTGGATGGCTGAGACTTATCTTGCGTACAACGTCTTCGATACGTTGAAATTCGGTCCTCTCAGTTCTTAGAAACTTTTTCCTTGCAGGCGTATTGTAAAATAAGTCCCGAACTTCTACCGATGTGCCCCTGGGGTGGGGAATTGGAGTCACCTCTGCATGCTGGTTTTCACCAGATACACTAATACGCCAACCGTCTTCTGCTCTCTCAGACACATTGCTGGTTAACGACATACGGGCAACAGATGCCACTGAAGCCAGAGCTTCGCCCCTGAATCCGAGGGTGGCAACGGATTCCAGCCCGTCAAAATCGGCAATCTTGCTCGTAGCGTGACGACTCAAAGCCAGTCCGAGATCATCGCTGTGTATGCCGATACCGTTATCGCGAATCCTGATCAGCCTGGTTCCACCGGATTCAAGATCAATATCAATTCTCGTGCTCTGTGCATCAATACTGTTTTCGAGAAGTTCTTTAACAACCGAGGATGGGCGCTCGACAACTTCACCCGCTGCAATCTGATTAGAGAGCCGGGTACTTAACTGTCGGATTCTGGTATCCATCAGGAAGAGGGGATCTTCAGGATCTGGCCGATCCTTATTGATTCACTATTAAGTCCATTAACCTGCATGAGGCTTTTCGCCGATACCCGATGCTTGACGGCAATTCCTGAAAGGGTATCACCACTCTCAATTTTGTACGTCGGCATTTTTTTATCGCCCCCTCTTTTCTTCCAGGCAAGAAACGAACCCGGAGGAGGATTGGAACCAATATAGGTATCTATACCTTTGAATATTGCCTTTGCCATATTTCGCTGGTGTTTTCTGGTTCTTAATCGGGCAGCCTCAGCCGGATTGGAGATATAGCCGGTTTCAATCAACAATGAAGGGATATCAGGAGATTTAAGTACCGCAAAGGCGGCCTGTTCAACCTTTTTCTTATGCAACCTGTTAACCGACCCGATTGATCGCAGTAAACTCTCGCCCATTTCCAGGCTTGCCGCCAGGCTTGCAGTCATCGACAGATCCAGCAACACACCGGCGAGCAAGTCATCTTTATCACTCAAGCTGACGCCTCCGACACCACCAATTAGATCTGCTCTATTTTCTTTCTCTGCCAAATACTCCGCCGCTTCACTTGTGGCACCTTTCTGTGAAATCGCATAAACGGATGCACCTCTCGCCTCTGATGTCATAAAGGCATCAGCGTGAATAGACAAATAGACATCGGCGAGGTTCTTTCGTGCAATTTCTGTCCGTTTTCTCAACCCAACATAGTAGTCGCCTTTTCGAATCAAGAGGGACTTGTATCCAGGTTCCTTGTCTATAATCCCGCCAAGTGACCGGGCAATAGCAAAAACCACATCCTTTTCGTACAGCTTCCCCTGGCCTACTGCACCAGGGTCGTCACCGCCATGCCCTGCATCAATTGCGATAAGCACATCTCTCATCTGACGTGATATTCGATCTGTTCTCTGCGCAACCGGTGCGACCTGCTGATCGGCAGTGTACAAATCCACAACAAGCCTATCGCCATATTGCAGGATCGGCTTCAGTACGAAACTCCTTGGTTTTACCTGATCACTCAGGTCCAGCACGATCCTCAGATCATTGTTATTTCGCCTGGCCTTTCTGATCTTCATGATTGGCGTACTAGCCAGTTCAACAGGGTCAAAGCTGGTTCGCAATTCCGCCATTTGAATGTCTATGACCAATCGGCGGGGATTTGATAAGGAGAAAATCTTGTGTTCGATCGGGCTGCTCAGGTCGAAAACAATTCTTGTTCTCTCTGGCGATTGACGAACCCTGAAGCTATCAATAGTGGCAGCGTCGGCCGTGACGACAGCGGGCAGAAGCAGTGAGATTAAAAAAGATAGCGCCAGCACCGTCCGAAATTTTATTTCTTGGCTATTACACCTTTCCATCATTGCGCTTTTAGATCTTTATCCCTGGCTTTGAACTTCTGACAAATTTCGACCCCTCGTGCTGATATTCCTTCAATTCGGATCTTCCTTCCATTCTCCTGGAATTCCAATTGCACCATAAGGTCACATTCGGGTAGAAAGCGTTGACCTTTTGCCGGCCATTCTACCAGACATAGATGTTCACCATCGAGGTAGTCGTCGATCCCTAAATATTCTACCTCTTCGGGATCATTTAGTCTGTACAAATCAAAGTGATAAACCTGACCCCCGGCTACCTCATAGGGCTCTACAAGCGTGAAAGTCGGGCTTTTTACAGCGCCTTTATGTCCCAATGCACGAAGAATGCCCCTGGAGAAGGTCGTCTTCCCCGCGCCTAACTGCCCTTCAAGGAATACAATACACCTGCCTTGAAGCAGACCGGCCAGATTTGCTCCGATATCGAGTGTCGCCTGTTCATCCGGCAGGAATGTCTCAACTATCATTGACCAGTCTTCGAATTGCGCCCAGCAGATCAGTTGCTATCAAACCCCGCTCACCACCAGTTTCTGCACAGAGATCAGCCGCTAGTGAATGAACGACCGCACCAAGTCTTGCTGCAACGGGCAGACTGCAATGTTGGGCAACCAACCCGGCAATTACGCCTGATAGTACGTCACCCATACCTGCGGTGGACATGCCGGGATTTCCGTATAGAGAGAGGGACGTTTCACGATCTGTCCGGATAAGTGTACCCAGACCCTTCAGGAGTACGACGCCTCCATATTGTTCCTGAACCTTCTTGACCGCCAGAAACCGGTCTGACTGAACTGATTGATTTTCTGCAAGTGAGTCGCCCAGAAGTGCGCTTGCCTCGCCTGGATGTGGTGTGAGAATCCAATTTTCTCTCCTGACATTTTCACCGGACAATAAGTTAAGTCCGTCAGCGTCAATTACAGCAGGCACATCACCATCCCTTAAACTGTCCATCACTTTTTTGAAAATCATCTTCGACCAGTCGGTCTTCCCCAGGCCAGGTCCGAGCGCAATAACAGACGCTCTCGCAAGCAGTTCATCAAGATCACCAGCGTTCTGAATTCCTCTTGCCATCAATTCCGGTCTGCGGGAAACAATGAAGGCGGCGTGTTTACTATGGGTTGCGACACTGACCAACCCTGCACCGGTGCGAAGCGCTGCCTCGGCTGCCATCAAGACTGCGCCACCCATGCCATCGTCTCCACCAACCACCAGCACGTGACCAAACCGGTTTTTATGCGCATTCCTTTCTCGTTTTGGTAATTCGCCTATCAGTTCTTCATAGATCAGTCTTCTTGCCTCGGGTTCAACCTCATTGAAAATATCTTCGGGGACATCAAGACTGTCATAAATAAGTTCACCGGTACTGCCGGGACCATCGTGCGTCAGCAATCCCTTTTTCAGACCAATAAAGGTAACTGTCACATCCGCCCTGACAGCAGCACCTAAAATCGCGCCGGTGTCCGCGTTCAGCCCGGAAGGAATATCAACCGCGAGCACTCCGGCATTACTGCTGTTAATTGAATCGATAGCATCCCGATAAAGCGGTCTGACTTCGCCTGATATGCCGGTCCCGAGGAGTGCATCGACTACCACATCAGCATCAACGTTAAACACGGATTCGTGAGTATACTTAACGAGCTTTGCGGTTGAGTCTTTGCAGTACTCATAGGCTGATGTTGCATCGTCACCGAGTTTGGTCGTGTTACCTGTTACGAGAACCGTTACTTCAATATTTTTCTCCGCCAGCATACCGGCTACGATATATCCGTCGCCCGCGTTGTTGCCACTGCCGCAGTAAACCAGCACCTTCGCGGTGCCCGGCCATCTTGCCAAAATCACTTCGACGCAGGCTGCAGCGGCGCGCCTCATCAATGTCAGTCCGGCTATGCCTCTTGACTCAATAGCCAGCCGGTCTAATTCACGGGTCTGCGCTGCGCTATAAACACTCACCGGTAAACTGGAACGCGACATAGTGTAATTATCATCCAATAATCCAAATGTTGATTATAATGTATCGCAGTCATACAGAAAGCCTTCCAATGAGTCCGCTTTTTTTTAAATGAAACACTCGAATTACAAAGAGCTCAGCAATTTGATCCATGTATGGGGCAATGAACTGGGCTTTCAGCAGGTCGGTATCACGGATACTGATCTCAACGAACACGAGCAATACCTCGATCAGTGGCTCGCGAAAAGCTTTCACGGTGAGATGGCATATATGGCTTCCCATGGTCGAATGCGAAGTCGTCCCGCGGATCTCCTTGAAAATACAAAACGAGTTATCTCAGTAAGGATGGATTATCTGCCATCAGAAACAAATCCTCTTGAAGTGCTGGCCAGCGACAGAAAAGCTTACGTTGCAAGATATACACTCGGACGTGACTATCACAAGGTTATTCGCAAACGGCTTGTTAAATTATGGAATCAGGTGCGTGACTACCTGAAGTGCCATGATCATCCTGATCATATCGGTCGAGTGTTTACAGATAGTGCGCCGGTCCTTGAGAAGGCACTGGCTGAAAAGGCGGGTCTTGGCTGGATAGGCAAAAATACGCTTCTATTAAATCGCGATGCCGGTCCCTGGTTTTTTCTCGGTGAAATCTTCACCAGTATCCCCTTGATATCTGATCGCCCATATGCCGAAGATCATTGCGGGAGTTGTACCGCATGCATCGACATCTGTCCTACTAAAGCGATTGTTGCACCCTACCAACTCGATGCACGAAGATGTATTTCTTACCTAACGATAGAAAACAGGGGAAGCATTCCTGTTGAGTTTCGGCCCGCTATGGGTAACCGGATATTCGGATGCGATGACTGTATGCTATTTTGTCCATGGGACAAATTCGCCAGGTATACCGGCGAGACAGACTTTTCTCCCAGACATGAACTGGACAGCGCCCTGCTAATGAAACTGTTTTCATGGTCTGAAGATGATTTTCTCACTAATACGCAAGGATCTGCGATCCGACGTACAGGTTACGATGGATGGTTAAGAAATATCGCTGTTGCTCTGGGTAATGCAGCCTACGATGAAAGTATCATTCGACTGCTTGAAGAAAAGAAGCATCGTGTTTCAACTATGGTGGCCGAACATATCGTCTGGGCAATCGACAGACAGGCTCAAAAAGGCAAATCTGTTTCTATTCATCCAGCCTGAAGAAATGCGCCCGATAATATTTTAATTCCTCGATGGATTCCCGGATATCGTCAATTGCCCTGTGAACGCCTTTTTTTACCACGCCGTCATGGACATCAGGTCGCCACCGCAAAGCCAACTCCTTGATACTGCTGACATCGATACTTCGATAGTGCAGGTAGGATTCAAGATCAGTCATGTAGCGTTCCAGAAAACGTCTGTCTTGTCCGATTGTATTTCCACAGAGGGGCGACTCTCCGAATTCTACGTGCATCTTCACAAAATCCAGCGTGACAGACTCTGCTTCAGCTTCAGAGACGCCTTCTTTCTTTATTCTATCGAGTAACCCGGAGCTCGTATGGTGATTCATGTTCCACTCATCCATACCATCGAGCAGGGTCTGATCCTGGCTGACAACAATCACCGGGCCTTCTTCAACAATATTAAGTGATGAATCCGTAATGATCGTCGCTACTTCGATTATCCGATCTACTTTCGGATCCAGACCGGTCATTTCGAGGTCCATCCAAACCAGATTCTCAGAATACGACACTTGTTTTCCAATATAGAACAACGAAGTCCTATGTTAACGAAATTTATATACCACGTCTTTGTTCTATCGATGGATTCTATCGAACGATTCTATCGAACGATTCTATCGAACGATTCTATCGAACGATTGTAACTGCACGGCTTTCGGTTAATTTCTGCACCGGTACTTCACTTACAGTAGAATGTGCTCCTGTTTTTTATTTGAATATGATCAATGATTCCGCTCATCTTAGAACCAGCAGAACTATCAAATCTCAGATCAACCCATGATTTACTCATTGTGGACCTTTGCTCAGAAACCAACTATGAGCTCGCCCACCTTGAGGGCGCAATTCATGTGGCACCGGCTGAACTGGTCTCCGGCGTGAAACCAGCCACGGGTAAATTGCCCGGGATAGAACGCCTTGAGGCACTATTTTCAAGAATCGGCTATCACCCGGACAAGCATATCGTCGCCTATGACGACGAAGGAGGGGGTTGGGCTGGTCGCTTTATCTGGACACTCGATATCATCGGGCATTCCAAAACATCCTATCTAAACGGTGGAATACATGCCTGGCTGGCGTCACAACTACCTACAACGACTGAATTGCCCAGCGTTGCTGCAACCACACCCCACTTGTCAATTAATACCGATTACATAGCCACTAAAGCCGATGTACTTTTGAGTCTCGAAGACCAGGACACCGTTATCTGGGACGCCAGGACACCTGCGGAATATGAAGGTAAAAAAGTCGTTGCCATGCGGGGCGGGCATATTCCCGGTGCCATTAATCTGGAATGGACAAGCGCCATGGACCCGGATCAACAACTCCGCATTCGAGCCGACATCGCTGAATTGTTAGCGTCGATTGGCATCTCCTCCACTAAGAAGATTATTACCCACTGTCAGACCCACCATCGCTCCGGTTTTACCTACCTCGTCGGAAAATCCCTGGGATATGACATTCGCGCATATGACGGCTCATGGTCGGAATGGGGGAATGATCCTGATACCCCAATAGAACCCGGATTGTGAATTTGTTTATATTACTGCAACGATTACTACCACAGCATCTCATATCCCGCCTCGTCGGTTATGTCGCAAACAGTAATATCCGGTGGCTCAAAAACATCTGTATTCGCATCGCAATCAGGAAATATTCTATCAACTTGTCAGAAGCGCAGGATGAAGACATCAATTCCTATCCATCGTTCAATCACTTCTTTACCCGACAATTAAAGGATGGCGCACGCCCTGTTTCAGGTACGATCTGTTCACCGGCTGACGGCTCGATATCGGCGATTGGCTCTGTCAATGGCGAATCTATCGTACAAGCAAAGGGTATCAACTACTCTGTTAACAAACTCCTGGCTAAAGAAAACTGTACAGCGTACCAACAAGGCAGTTTTGCCACGATCTACCTGTCTCCGAAGGACTATCACCGGGTTCACTGCCCATCTAATGCCATTCTCCGCAGCGCCAGATATGTCCCTGGAAAACTGTTTTCTGTAAACCAGGCGACTACGGAAGGACTCAAAGACCTGTTCGCTATCAATGAACGCCTGGTCATGGAGTTTGATTCCAACGAAGGAAAGATGGCCGTAATAATGGTGGGGGCGATGATCGTTGCTGCTATTCAGCCCATCTGGCGAGATCGCCCTTATAAAGCGAAGACCTTGATAAAGGAGGATTTTGATACTCGCAAGAAATTCAACATCGGTGATGAACTCGGGCAGTTCCAGATGGGATCAACTGTCATCATCCTGACGGAAAACCGGATCAACTGGCAGCGAGAGACAAACCAGGAGATTAAATTTGGACAATCTCTCGCCTGAAAAAGTAACTGGCCCCTGATTTGATTAACCCGCGCATCATATTCATAAACCAACTTATGACATTTCTTGCCGGTATCTGCACTAACTGTTTTCCATAGTGAAGCTCATCACCTCTCTTAGCGATGATTTACCGGTCAGCAACATCTGCAAGCGATCAATACCCACCGCGACACCGCTGCATTCAGGCATCAGTGTCATCGCCTCTAATAATCGATCATCTATTTCCATCAAAGGCAGATTTCGGGATTGTCTGATGCTGTTGTCGATACTCGTCCTTCTGATCAGTTCCTCCGGATCTTTCAGCTCATCATAACCGTTTGCCAGTTCAACTCCTTGCCAGTAGAGCTCGAATCTAAGGGCGACCAGATCACCATCCACCGCGTCCGTTTTCGCGAGCGCAGCCTGGGACGATGGAAAATTCGTGACGAAACTCACATCCTCCAGCGTCGGTTCTATACCGGTACTGAACAGGAGATCCCGGATATCATCAATTCTTCCCTCATCGTCCCATTCAAGATGTGAAACCAGGTTTTTGAACTGATCGTTTGCAATCGAATACAGCTCATCAACAGTAGCCGAATGCGGGTTCAGGTCGAATCGATTCTGAAACAGATCTTTGTAAGTTCTTGGTTCAGGCATCTCAAAATTCACTTCAAATTCGATGCATAGCTGAGACAGGAGTTCTCCCAGTTCAGTCATCAGCTCCCCGGGGCTGAACGAGGGCCGGTACCACTCAAGCAGGCTGAATTCAGGGTTATGCTGCCTGCCCGTTTCACCCCACCTGAAAGATGGACAAAGCTGGTAAATGGCTCCTGACCCGGCGGCCAGGAGTCGTTTCATGGCAAATTCCGGCGAAGTCTGCAGGAAGAAAGTCTGACCACCCTGTGAGAGCACCATACTTTCAATATGAGGGTCAGTAGTACCTCGATGACCCAGAACGGGAGTCACCACCTCCATGATCCCCTTGTCTGCAAAAAAACGCCGAATAACTGCCAACATTCTTGCCCTGTCCGAAAGGGCGGAGAGAGAGATCAGTGGCGAATCAGCCATCGAATCTAATTTATCACTCGGATTTGGCGCGGTTCTGATACTCACCAGTTCGTGTGTCGATGCGCAGTACCTCGCCAATATTGATAAACAAGGGTACTTTAACCACCGCACCTGTACTCAGAGTGGCCGGTTTAGTACCTCCCTGTGCCGTATCACCTTTCAGACCAGGGTCTGTATCTGTCACTTCCAGCTCAATAAAATTTGGGGCGGTGACTGCAATGGGATTATCGTTCCACAGGGTTACCGTATATCTTTCTGTTTCTTTGAGCCATTGAATACACTCATCAACAGCGGATTTATCGGCACCCATCTGATCATAACTGCCATCCGTCTTCATGAAGTGCCAGTGTTCGCCATCAGTGTAGAGGTACTCCATCTCGTGCTCCATGACATCGGCACCTTCTATGGATTCGCCGGACTTGAATGTCCGCTCCCAGACTCGCCCTGAAATCAGGTTGCGCAGTTTAACCCGATTAAACGCCTGCCCCTTGCCTGGCTTAACAAACTCATTTTCCAGGATCGAGCAAGGATCACCTTCCAACATGACTTTGAGACCCGATTTGAATTCATTGGTAGAATACGACGCCATTAATCAAACTCTTCGATTCAACATATGCCGCCTATGATACCGTTAACCGATATGACTTTGCAGACCCTTTCCTGGCAGGATCTGGTCAAAAATGCAATTTCCGATATCAGAGATCTGATGGACATACTGGGATTGCCTGCTCAATCTCACTATTCCGACTTTCCACTACTGGTGCCCGCGCCATTTCTGAGCCGCATCGAAAAGGGCAATCCTTCTGATCCTCTGCTCCTGCAAATATTATCCTCCCATTTCGAGACTGAATCTGTCATCGGATATACGGATCATCCGCTTAATGAAGCCGATTACACACCCGGAACAGGATTAATCCGGAAATACCAGGGACGGGTGCTGATAATTGTCTCCGGTGCATGTGCAATCAACTGCCGATTTTGCTTTAGACGAAACTTCCCATATCAGGATTTTCAACCCGATACTCAAGAGTGGCAGCAGCTCATTAAATACCTGAGTGATGACTCTACTATCACGGAAGTTATCTTAAGCGGCGGTGATCCTCTGATGTTGCCTGACAATCGTCTGAAATGGTTGATCGGTAAAATCGAGGAAATTACCCACGTTAAAACACTGAGAATTCACAGCCGTATGCCCGTTGCCATTCCCCAGAGAATTTCTGATCAGTTATTGAACATACTGAACAGCAGAAAATTAAAAGTAGTCCTGGTCAACCATATTAACCATGCCAATGAGATAGACGATCAGGTTATTGACGCGATGAACAAACTTAATAATTCAGGGACCACCCTGTTAAACCAGAGTGTACTGTTGAAACGCGTCAATGATTCGGTCGACGATCTGACTCACCTGTCTCAGCGACTCTTTGACGCGAATATTCTCCCCTACTACCTTCATCTGTTGGATCCGGTATCAGGTTCCGCCCACTTTAACGTTGACCGGCAAACTGCCATCAATCTGGTCGATGGTCTAAGGGCTCAACTTCCCGGTTACCTTGTTCCAAAACTGGTACAGGAAATACCTGGTGGTCAATCCAAAATACCCATCATATGAGTGGATGATTGAGGGGTAATGAGAAGTGCCAGCAAGATCATATCTGCTATAGTATGCCGTTCCAGAAAGGGCCGAAGGCTAAATGAGCGAAAAAGGACCAATCAGATTACTTATTCTTGAGGAATCTCAGAATAACGCTGAAGAATTGATCGTACTGCTACGAACAGCGGGTCGTGCGACCAGAGCGCATCAGATTGAGTCTGAGAGCGATCTCATGGACAAGCTCAAGGAACAAAGCTGGGATCTTCTTCTCGGCGTCAATGAAGCTTGCGGATTGACGATGGAACGGGTAATTCAGATCGTCAGAGATCAGGAGAAGGATATACCCATCATACTCATTGCCAATGACCGTGATCCTGATTCCATTACGGAAGGATTGCGGATGGGCGCACTTGATGTTGCTCTTGACGACGATGATGAACGGTTCACCCTGATTATCCAGAGAGAGCTGAATAACCTGGAACACCGGCGAATGCGCAAACGAGCCGAGGTTGAAGTAAGGGAATTCGACCGGCGAAATCAATTGTTGCTTGCAAGTTCAACATCTGCAATCGCTTATGTTCACGAGGGCATGCATATTTATACCAATGCAACCTACGCTCAGTTATTCGGTTACGAAGATCCTGATGAATTTGCGGGAATTCCAATCATCGATCTCATCGCCAGCGAAGATCAGGATAAGTTCAAGAACTACTTAAAGTCGTATGAAGACATCGACTCAGAATCCGAGGAATTTACCTGTACTACGAGTGATGACTCAAGAATCCTGACAAGCCTATCTCTTTCAAATGCAACTTATGACGGAGAAGCGTGTACCCAGGTGATATTCCAGACACTGACTGACGATCTCGCTCTGGAAGATCGCATAAAGGAAATATCCAGCCAGGACCTGCTGACAGGCTTGTATAACAGAGCCTATTTTATCGAGCAACTCGAATCGGCAGTAGACAGTGCTCATGAAGCCACACGATCCTACGTTCTCTTCTATATGAGTATCGACAATTTTGCCCATCTTCGAACCGAGGCAGGTATCTCAAACGCAGATCTGGTGCTGGGAGATCTGGCTGCTCTCCTCAAACGGGAAGTTGACGAGTCGAACCTCATGGCCAGGTTCGGCGATGATGTCTTCACCATGCTCATACCGGATGGAGATAAAGAAACTGCCACCAAACTGGCAGAACAGATTCAGCAAAAAATCGACAAACACATGTCTGAAGTCTCCGGGAAGTCCTACCACGCGACTATCAGTGTCGGTATGGCACGAATTTCAGAGAACGCACCAACGGCAGAAGAGATTATCTCCCGTGCACACCAGGCGGCCATGTCTATCGAGAACGGTAATGGCGTTAAATTCTATCAACCCGCTCAGGTGAAGGTCGGTGAAGAAGGCAAGGCACTGACATCGGAAAACATCATCGAATTGGTTCGAAACGCGATTGCTGACAATTCATTCAAGTTGATGTTTCAGCCGATTATCAGCCTGCATGGTGATGACGATGAACAATTCGAGGTATTGTTGAGACTGCTTGATGACGACGGCAATGAGCTCTACCCGGGCCAGTTTCTAGGCCCCGCAGAAGAAGCCGGACTGTTGGAGAAACTCGACCGCTGGGTCATTCTTCAGTCTATTAAATTGCTCTCAGTGCATCGCTCTAACGGGAGCAAGGCAAGACTGTTTATTAATCTTACGCACAAATCAGTCGCTGACGACACTTTTCTTCCGTGGATGAGTGTGGCACTCAAGGCTGCCAGACTCCCAAGCGATGCGATTATTTTTCAGATCCATGAAAATGACGCAACATCCTATATCAAAGTCGTTGCGAAATTTGCCAAAGGCATGGCACAGCTTCACTGTAAAACTTCCATTAACCATTTCGGATGTTCGCTGAATCCGTTTAACCTGTTAAAACATCTGACGCCTGATTACGTAAAGCTGGATGGTTCTTTTGCGCAACAAATTGAGAACAACGAGGAGAAGCAGAAGGAACTCGTTGAGATGGCCAAATCCCTGCAATCTACCGGTGTGTTGACTGCTATTTCCGGCGTAGAAAATCCAATGGTTCTTTCCACCCTCTGGGAATCAGGTATCAATTTCATTCAGGGCTTCTATATATCTCCTCCTCTTGAGGACATGGACTATGATTTCGCCAGCGAGGATTTATAAAGGCCCCTGACCGGAACCCAGTTTTCTGGCATCCCTGTCCCTGATACCCATAAGATACAAAATACTGTCGAGCCCAAGGGTAGATATTGACTGTTCAGCATTCTCTTTGACGATCGGTTTCGCATGAAAGGCGATGCCAAGACCGGCGACCGCCAACATGGCCAGATCATTCGCGCCGTCGCCAACTGCGATTACCTGCTCAAGTGAAATATGTTCCTCCTCCGCGATCTTCTTTAAGAGGTCTGCTTTCAGATCAGCGTCAACGATTGGCTCAATTACCCTTCCTGTTAACTTCCCGTCCTTAATCTCCAGTTTGTTGGCATGCAGATATTTTATCCCGAGCTTTTGCTGAAGACGTTCTGCAAAGTAAGTGAATCCACCAGAGAGAATAGCCGTTTTATAGCCAAGCTGATTCAGGGTATGAAAGAGATGTTCTACGCCCTCCGCCAAAGGGAGATTCATTGCAACTTCTTTCAAGCTCGATTCCTTTAAACCTTTGAGCAGCGAGACACGTTCACGCAGGCTGTCTTTAAAGTCGAGTTCACCATGCATTGCACGCTCCGTAACCCTGGAAACCTTCTCGCCAACTCCGGCGAGGCGCGCCAGCTCGTCGATGACTTCAGTCGTAATCAAGGTCGAGTCCATGTCAAATGCAACCAATCGCCTGTTTCGTCTGAAAATACCATCTTCCTGTACCGCTATATCGATATCGAGATCACTGCTTACCTTCATTAGCTCTGCCCGAAATGCCTTGCTGTCCTCGGGCTCTCCCTTGAGGGAAAACTCAACACAAGCCTTGATGGTGTCATCTTCATGATCCAGCGGTACACGACCTGACAGCCGGACAATTGCATCGATATTAAGTCCGTTCGCCGCGACAACCTGGCTCACCTGCGCGATGTGATTAGCCTTAATTTTTCTGGCTAACAACGTAAGAATGAATCTCGATCGACCTTGCAGGCCCACCCAGTTTTCGTAGCTGGTTTCATCAACAGGCGTAAACTTTACCGAGATACCCAAATCACCACAGCGGGATGATATTTCGCGCCTTATCTCATCTGTGTCACCGGGAATATTGATCAGGATACCCAGTGTTAAATGGTTATGGATCACCGCCTGACCCACATCCAGAATATCTACATCAAAATTGCCGAGGAGTTCGGTTATCGATGCGGTAACACCGGGTTTGTCTTCTCCTGATATATTCAACAGAACGAGTTTAGCCACACTACTTCTCAACTGACCAAATGCGTTATTATCCTTCATTCCAATAGCAAATTAAAATTACCACGCCGCGGAGCAACCACATCCGCCAATCAGGTATAATCCCCTTATTGAAACCAGGTCCACCAAGTCGTCATGGGTTTGAGAAAAGCACGCGCATCAAGAATACGTGCATTGTCCATCGTACTGCTCCCACTTCTCGTAAGCGGCCTCATCTCGACCTACCTTATTTTCAGCGTAACCTCGTCCAGACTTCATGAACAAAGCACCCGATTCGGACAGGCTGTTTGTGACCATCTGGCAATTTCCGTCACTGACCACCTGATAAACGAAGACCTGCTCAGCCTCAACATACTCTTGACTGAGCTATTGAAAGAAAACAATTTTGATTTTGCATCTGTCTACAGTACGAGTGATGCACTGCTAGCGCAGGCTGGCAAGCATACTTCTGATTCAAGGTTATTTACTCAACAAGTGACCTTTCAGGATGCCATCACTGGCTATGTACAGGTCGGATTCAATGAGCAGGTTATCCAAAGTGAGCTGAAACGTATCCTCGTTCTTTCAATTGCCGTACACCTGCTTCTGGCGGCTCTTCTCTCTATCGTCGGCTGGTTCTACGGGGATATGTTTTATCTCTGGATTATGCAACCTCCTCGAGAGGCAATCGAAGTGCCGGAAACAGAGACGGAATCTGCCGAAGCCGTGATCGAAACTAGCGAACCCGCTACGACGATACTCGTCTTCAAAGTGCGGCCATCGAGATTAGCATTAACTTATCGGGACAAGATTGAAAAAGCGCTGGCATTATATGCCGGTGAACTTGACGCAACAGAGGGTGACGACATCGTCATCTATTTCGACAAGTCAGATCAGCTCTTTCAGGCTATATGTTCAGGATTGCTGGTGCTTGAAATCTTTAATCAGGCAAATTCACCAATTACCATTAAAGCAGGCATGCACCAGGTATCCGACAGTCAGGTTGCGACGGATTTCGAGACGGCAAAGAAACACGCGACTTATCTGGCATCAATCACCGAAAAACAACTATTAACGAGTCGGCATGTAAGGGAGATTATTTCACTGTCAGATCAGTACGAGATTCAGCCATTCCACAGTTCGATGACCCCTGACGGGGAGGTATTCTGCATTGACGCACTGCTGGATCAGGATCTGATTGATGAGCAGGTCAATTACCTGGCTAAGCAAGATTGACCGAGGTAGCTACGGAAGGTATCTATCCGCGCTCAACAAGCACCCTGTCTACTTTTTGGAATCCCCTGGGTAACTTGAGCCCCCTGCGTGCTCGCTCACCCCGATAGTGCTCAAGATCATCAATCTTCAACCTGATATGGCGCTTGCCTGAGTAGATAATGATCGAGTCCACTTCGGAGAAAACCAGTATGTGATTCATCATCTCAACCCTGTCGACTACCCGGGCGGGCGGAATATTCATAATCTTCACACCTTTGCCACGACCAAGCACTGGCATATCGGAAACCGGGAATATCAGCAGGCGACCTTCGTTGGATATCGCTGCGATGTATTCATGTTTGATCTCGGTTATTACGGCAGGCTGAATGACTACGCCACCCTTCGGAACCGTTAGCAGGGATTTACCAGACTTGTTCTTCGAAACCATGTCTCCAACGCTGGTGACAAATCCGTAACCTGCGTCACTTGCAACGAGATATTGCTGATCTTTTTCGCCTGTTACCAGGCCGGTAAAAGAAGCACCGCCTGGCGGATTTACCCGGCCGGTCAAAGGCTCTCCCTGTCCCCTGGCCGAAGGCAAGGTATGGCAGGCAATAGAATAGGCACGTCCGGTGGAATCCAGAAAAACTGCATCCTGATTTGACTTGGCTGGCAAGGCACAAAGGAATTTGTCACCTGAACGATAGTTCAGTTCTGTCGCGTCGATATCCTGCCCCTTGGCTGCCCGCATCCAGCCTTTTTCAGACAACACAACGGTAATGGGCTCGCTCGATATCAGATCCTTTTCTTTAAAGGCTTGTGCTTCCTGGCGCTGGACGACAGGCGACATTCGTTCATCGCCAAAAAGCTCAGCATCAGCCTGAATTTCTTTTTTAAGCAACGTTTTAAGGCGTGCTTTTGATTTTATGATTTTCTGTAGTTCAACCCTTTCGCTATTAAGTTCTTTCTGTTCGCCCTTTATCTTGATCTCTTCAAGTTTTGCCAGTTGTCTCAGGCGCAAATCAAGGATGGCATCAGCCTGCGTTTCACTCACCTTGAACTTCTTGATCAAAGCCTGTTTCGGCTTGTCCTGTGTTCTGACTATTTTAATGACTGCATCAATATTGAGATAAGCGATCATCAATCCGTCAAGGATATGCAGGCGATCCAGGATTTTTTCCAATCTAAATTGCAGTCGTTTCAGGACGGTATCGCTTCTGAAAGCAAGCCATTCCTTCAGCAGATCCGTTAAAGGTTTCACTTTGGGTCGGCCATCAATGCCGATCATATTGAAGTTCACACGATGACTGCGCTCAAGATCCGTTGAAGCAAAGAGGTGCCCCATCAATGCCTCGATATCGACCCGATTGGAGCGAGGCACAATCGCTATTCTAATGGGATTCTCATGATCAGATTCGTCTCTCAGATCAACTACCATCGGGAGTTTTTTTGCCTGCATCTGACCGGCAATTTGCTCCAGGATTTTGGTACCCGAAACCTGGTAGGGCAAGGCGGTGATAATTACATCTCCTGCTTCTTCTGTATACACGGCCCTCGTTTTAATCGAACCCCTGCCGGTTTCGTATATCTGCTGAATGTCCTCCTTAGTGGAAATGATCTCGGCATTGGTCGGGAAGTCCGGCCCTTTGATATGTTCGAGCAGGTTTTTGACTGTTGATTTTGGTTTATCGAGTAATCTGATACATGCACTCGCCACCTCATTGATGTTATGAGGAGGAATGTCTGTTGCCATTCCTACTGCGATGCCAGTTCCCCCATTGAGTAAAATATTCGGTAATCGGGCTGGTAAGTTGACGGGCTCTTCCCTGGTTCCATCAAAGTTGGGTATCCAGTCAACCGTTCCCTGGCCCAACTCGCTCAACAGTATCTCGGCATATTTAGTCAATTTAGATTCTGTGTAGCGCATCGCTGCATAGGATTTTGGATCATCCGGCGCACCCCAGTTACCCTGTCCGTCAACCAGCGGGTAGCGATAAGAGAAGGGTTGAGCCATTAATACCATCGCCTCATAACTCGCCGCATCACCATGGGGATGAAACTTGCCGATTACATCACCTACCGTGCGCGCCGATTTTGCATATTTGGCATCCGCGTTCAGGCGCAACTCATTCATGGCGTAGATTATCCGCCTTTGAACGGGCTTCAGTCCGTCTCCAATATGCGGCAAAGCCCTGTCGTTGATGACATACATAGCATAATTGAGATAGGCACTTTCAGTGAACTGCCGCAAGGAGATGTTTTCGAGTTCACCAGAATCAAATATTTCACTCATTTAGTTTGTCCAAACCGGTTATCGAGAGTCGTCCAATAAGCAACCATTACAATATTTCCGCCTGATCACCTTTCTTTTCCAACCAGGTCTTTCGGTCAGCACTTCTTTTCTTGGCCAGAAGCATATCAAGCAGTTCATTGGCCTTCTTTGACGACTCCACCGTCAAGCGAACCAATCGCCTGGTATCTACCGCCATCGCAGTTTCTCTGAGCTGAAGTGGATTCATTTCACCCAATCCCTTGAATCGCTGTACAGTCACCTTGCCTTTCTTCTTTTCTGCGGCAATAACATCCAGGATTCCCTGATGCTCTGATTCATCCAGGGCGTAGAATACTTCCTTGCCGACATCGATACGGTAGAGGGGTGGCATGGCGACAAATACGTGGCCGTTTTCTACCAATGCCGGGAAGTGTTTCACGAAAAGCGCAATCAGCAGCGAGGCAATATGCAACCCGTCACTATCTGCGTCTGCAAGTATGCAAACCTTACCGTATCTCAAACCTGACAGGTCTGATGAACCCGGATCAATGCCAAGTGCAACCGATATATCGTGAACTTCCTGTGAAGCCAGTATTTCACTCGAATCAACTTCCCATGTGTTAAGGATCTTCCCCCGCAATGGCATGATGGCCTGGGTTTCCCTGTCTCTGGCCTGCTTCGCTGAACCCCCTGCAGAATCACCTTCTACCAGAAATAACTCACCCCGCATTGCATCCTGGCAGGAGCAGTCCGCCAGCTTGCCTGGCAGTGCCGGACCGGTAGTCACTTTCTTGCGTGTGACTTTCTTGCCAGCCCGTAATCTTTCCTGTGCATTGTTAATCGCAAGGGTCGCAAGTGCCTCAGCTTCAGTGACATGCTGATTGAGCCACAGGCTGAAGCTATCTTTAACGACACTGGAAATGAATGTGACAGCCTGACGGGAATTCAGGCGTTCTTTGGTTTGACCGGAAAACTGCGGGTCAATTAATTTCGCTGAGACAACATAACTGCATTTGTCCCAGATATCTTCTGCCGAGATCTTGATTCCACGGGGAACAAGGCTTCGAAATTCACAGAATTCGCGCAGTGCGTCAAGCAAACCGGTTCTCAGGCCGCTGACATGCGTGCCTCCCTGGGTCGTGGGGATCAAATTGACATAACTCTCTGCGACAATATCACCCCCCTCTGGCAACCATTGTACCGCCCAGTCCACCGCCTCTTCATTACCCGATATTGACCCGACGAATGGTTCCTCCGGCAGAACTTCAAAACCGTCCAACGCCAGTTGGAGATAATCTTTGACGCCACCTTCAAAATACCATTCTATCGTCTGCTCATCTTTCTTCGTTGATGTTTCGTCACAGAAGATTACCTTCAGCCCCGGGCAAAGTACCGCTTTTGCACGCAGCAGGTGCTTAAGACGTGAAACCGAAAACTTTGGCGAATCAAAATACCTGGGGTCAGGTTTGAAATTAATCAGCGTGCCGGTATTACGTTTACCAACCTTGTCTTTCACACTGAGTTTCTTGGACTTCTTCCCGTCTTTGTAGGCCATGTGGTGGAGTTTGCCGTCACGCTTGATAAAGACCTCAAACTGGCTCGACAGAGCATTCACAACTGATACGCCGACGCCATGCAATCCACCCGAGAACTTGTAGCTATCACTGTTGAACTTGGCGCCGGAATGAAGTCGGCTGAGTATTAGTTCCACCCCGGACAATTTCTCTTTCTTGTGGATATCTACCGGCATTCCCCGGCCATTGTCGTTGACGGACATAGAACCGTCTTTTCGCAACGTCACCCTGATTTCTGTTGCATACCCTTCCAGCGCCTCATCAACCGCATTGTCGACGACCTCCTGGGCAAGGTGATTGGGTCTGGTCGTATCCGTGTACATGCCCGGTCTTTTCTTAACCGGCTCCAGACCTTCGAGGACCTCAATTGAATCAGCTTTATAAGAATTGCCCGACATATGCCTCAGCCCATGGGAATAGGATTAAAATTGCGTTTTCTTTGGGGGGTAAGTAGGCACCATCGGGATCCGATGGTTTTAATCAAATCACTACGAGGTGAATCCACCTCATTTCCCTTATTTGACAAATCTAATTACTTTCTCAATCGACAAGAGACCCGATTTACAGATCTTTTCCTAAGAAACGTGTCGTCCGTAGCGTCAGAAAGACAACCACCTGACAAGGTGAAATTATAACCGCAGTTGAAGAATAATTCTTGGAAATAGTGGCCGAATTCCGATTAAAGAAACGATTAATTTCGAATAACGGGAACTGCTTCTAATGAATGGCCATGTTCATAGCAGAAAGTGAGTAACTCACCAAAATATTTGTTTATCTGTGATTTCTCATCTGGTTGAAACATGTTTTCATTGGGGGTCGAATACCGGAATTTCATATTACGATGACGCTCAAAACTGATGACTTCAGCGGACTTGATATCGTGGTATACCCTCACATCAAGCGTCGGCCATTTCACCCAGGGCTTGTCCTCTTCATTGGTGACGACGACCTTGATCATGGTTGTATACGGACACCGCTCTTCGATTGCCATGGTGACGATGGCACCATCGCTCGTAGTACCCTCAATCTTTCCGTGCTCTATGGATAATTTTCCGGGTGAATCGACGCCGAATTCAAGATAGTCTTCTTCGTCCATATGGGGAAACAACCGATGCAGCCGAATGTAATTTGCATCACATTCCGCCATATCAGCAACCAGATCCGGTACGTATCTGCGTTTCCTTTTCATCTGTTCCACAGTTGAGTATTGACTCCTGACTAGACTATCACATTGCGCAATTATGTCATGCTTAATAAATCGCTATCGGCGGGAAATAACTATTGCAAGTAACCCCTCCAAAGAGTATAGCGTCGAAAAGAATTTCAGTTGTTTAATTCACCCGTTTCCTGCAAAAGGTCACGCTTTAAAACAAGTACATGCTGCCTGATCTCGTCCCGAACACGCCTGAATTCTTCAAGGATAAGAGGTTCAGCGCCCTGCACTTTCGCTGGGTCATCCAGCGGCCAGTGCAGTTTTTTAACGCGTCCCGAGTACGCAGGACAATTTCTATCTGCATCGCCACAAACTGTCACGATCAGATCTACCTCATCCAACAGCGTTTCATCTAGTATCTCTGATTTCTGCGAGGTGATATCAATATGGACCTCTGACATAACCTTAATTGCGTAGGGATTTAGTCCGTGCGCTTCAATGCCCGCAGAATAGATTTCATATGACGGCTTACCGGAGTTACTTCCTGTGAGTCGTTGCGGGTTAAATATCTCTTTCGCAAATGCCTCTGCCATTTGCGACCTGCAGGAATTTCCGGTGCATAAAAAAAGGATTTTTTCGATCATCTGATAAACGTTTCTATTTCTTTTACAACGGCGTCCAGCGCTCCTTGATTCCGTTCCATCACGTCAAGTGCGGCAATCGACATATCCTTCCTCAGATTATCGTCCGTCACAAGCATCTGCCATTTATCTGCCAGTTCTTTCGCATCACTAACAGTCTGCATAGCCCCGGCATCAATAAACTGATCAGCAATGTCGTCAATATTACGTCTAAATTTCCCCATCAACATGGGTATGCCGAGGCTTGCCGGTTCCATCGGATTGTGACCCCCAATGTCTACCAGACTGCCTCCAACAAGGGCAAGGTTACTGATGCTGTAGAAATAAGTTAACTCTCCCATCGTATCTAACAGATATACAGATGTTTCAGCATCACAGGATTCATTTCGACTATGCACGGCAACTTTCAGCCCCCTGTCATGACAGATTTTCAGCACCCTGTCGGCACGGTGAGGATGTCTTGGTGCCAGAACAAGGATATTGGATTCATCAGTCCTGACGCGTTGATACGCATCGAGCACTATCGACTCTTCACCCTCATGTGTGCTGGCCGCAAGAAATACTTTTCGACCGATGAATTTTTGCACCAGCTCAGATCTTTTCTCCTCAAGATCTGCCGGAAGGGAGGCATCAAACTTGATACTCCCCGTGACGATGAGTTGATCCTCGGTAACACCGATATCCATAAACCGTTTGCCCTGTTGACTGCTCTGGGCGAAAACCCGATCCAGGTTCCTGAGCATCGGGTGACTCAGGGGTGCAATTCGCCGGTATCCAGCAGCGGACTTTTTGGAAAGACGTGCGTTTACCAGAAAACACGGAATATCATTTCTCCCAACGGCATCAATTAAATTTGGCCAGAGTTCCGTATCGATAATCACCAGTGCTTTAGGCTTTACTGTATTCAGAAAGCGATTTACCGCATCAGGAAGGTCGTAAGGTGCATAGCAGTGATCGACCCTGTCACCCAGTAAACTCAAGACTCTTTCCCGACCGGTCGGGGTCATGGTCGTCACCAGAACAGAATGGTCAGCTTCGAGGAATCTATTGATCAATGGTACCGCTGCTATAGTCTCTCCGGCAGAGACAGCATGCACCCAGATGGATCCGGTTTGACAACCGTTGACGAATCCAAATCGCTGGGCGGGAGTTTCCCTGTACTTCGGCTCACGGATTGATCGCCAAAGCAATCGCAGGATAATCAACGGCGTAATTAAATAAAAAACCAGACTGTAGATAAGCCTTGTAAACATCTCTGACTCTTGTCAACTTTCGCATACGAGCATATAAGGATTCACATTCTCAAACCAGCAAGACAATATTGATATACTGCTGATCGATTGGTTTGACCCAATTTATGTCAAATTGCTTTTCAACAGGAATCTCGCTACTCAATGAGCAGGTATTCTACTCAAATCGTGATCTTTGGCGGCGGTATCTGCGGTCTTTGGCTGCTGAATCTCCTTCGCTCCCGGGGATATGATGCCTGGCTTCTCGAAAAGACCGCGCTGGGTGGCGAACAGACGCTTGCTTCGCAGGGAATGATTCATGGGGGTCTTAAATATTCCCTGGGAGGATTTGCTACGCCTTCTTCAGAAACCATCGCAAACATGCCCCATGTCTGGCGCTCATGCCTGCTTGGCAAAGGTCCGGTTGATTTATCCGGGCTCGACATTCTGTCGGATGATTATTACCTCTTCTCCGACGGCGCGCTCAGTTCAAAAGTCACTGCTTATTTCGCCAGCAAATCGATCAAGAGCCGAATTTCTGCCCTCAGCCGGGACCACTATCCCAGTATTTTTCAGCAATCCCAATTCAAAGGTCTGGTTTATCGCCTGCAGGACCTTGTGCTCGATACACCCTCGCTGCTGAGGAAGCTGGTTGCCGGGAACGAGAAGTACATTTTCAAATCAGCACCCGCAATAGTCGCATCGTCAGGCAGAGTCAGCAATCTGAAACTGCCTGACGGGACGGAAGTAGTTGCGGACAAATACATCTTCGCCGCCGGTGCGGGTAACCAGAAGCTGCTGGCGGAGACCAGCCTCTCATCGGTAAAAATGCAATTGCGACCATTGCAACAAGTCATGGCAAAAGGTCAGCTACCTGCTATCTATGCCCATGCGGTAAGTCTCAAATCAATGAACAAACCAAGGTTGACCATTACCTCACATCCAGCAGATGACGGCGAGATGATCTGGTATCTGGGTGGTAATCTGGCGGAAACGGGCGCAGGTAAATCTGCCGAAGAGGTCATCAGACAAGCCCAGAAAGAAATCGGTGAGTTATTACCGTGGATTGATATCAGCCAGGTTGCCTGGGCGTCATTTAACATCGATCGCGCTGAACCTGCCCAGGCATCCATGACAAGACCGGATTCTCCATTCGTCGAAGCAAAAGACAATTGTATCGTCTGCTGGCCCACCAAGCTCACCCTGGCACCGATGTTAGGCGACATCGTTTTGAATGAGTTGAATCTTGAAGCGAATGCCATCCCGGGTACTACACCGGATCTAAGGCCTGCACCCTACGCCCAAACTCCCTGGGAGATTGCATTTGCTGGATAAAAAATCCCATCGTCAGCTCGGATCCAGTGACATATTCGTATCACCTGTTGGTCTGGGCACCGTCAAGTTCGGCCGCAATACCGATGTAAAATATCCCCAGGCTTTTGATATCCCGGACGATAACTCCCTCTCGACTCTTCTATCTTTATCGATAGAACTGGGCATCAACCTGATTGACACCGCGCCAGCCTATGGCAACAGCGAGTCCCGGCTTGGCAAACTCCTCGGTGGCATTCGAAACCACTTCTATCTATCAACAAAAGTAGGTGAGTATTATAACGACGGAATATCGCACTTTGACTATTCAGCCAGTTCCACCCGCACAAGCGTCGAAGCAAGTCTGACCCGATTGAGAACCGATGTGCTGGACCTGGTTTTCGTCCACTCAGACGGCAATGATGAACAAATCATCCGGCAGACGGATGTACTCGATGAATTAACAAGGTTAAAGGATCAGGGTTCAATACGAACAATCGGCTTTTCGGGAAAGTCGGTCGAGGGTAGCCTTTTGGCAATGAATTCGATAGATGTCTATATGGTTGCACTAAACGAGACGGATCAAAGTCAGATAGCGCTGCTTGATGCAGCCCGCAAAAACGGAAAGGGCATATTGATTAAAAAGGCATTGGGCAGTGGCAATCTCGCTGACACAACTCAGGCTCTTAACTTTGCCGTCAACTTCCCTGGTGTCACAAGTGTCATAGTGGGTACGATCAATCCTGCTCATCTGAAGCAAAATATCGATTCCCTGGAGTTGCGGTACTGATTTTGAGTAACTGAATACCAGGCCCGCTGTATGCAGCTACTCCTACGAATCGCAGAGATTCAGGACATCAGCTAAAGTTCTTCAATCTTCTTCGCAAGTGCAGTCGTAGAACAATCATCCAGCAACTTCAGAACCTTGACTGATCCGTTGTACGCTTCAACAATATCTGAACCAACCACCTCCGTAATTGCATAGTCACCACCCTTGACGAGTACATCCGGCTTCAGCTTTTTGAGCAGTCTTTCAGGCGTATCATCAGAGAAGGCCACCACCCAATCGACGGCAGAGAGACCTGCAAGCATGGTCATTCGCCGGTCAATCCCGTTTATCGGGCGACCCTTGCCTTTCAACCGAAAAACACTGTCATCGTCATTGACCGCCACAATCAGTTTGTCACCTTCAGCTCTTGCATCGGACAAATAGTCAACGTGACCGGCATGCAGGATGTCGAAGCAACCGTTGGTAAACACAATTCTCCCGCCCTGATTCCGGGCTTCTTCAACCGCGATTAACAGTTGCTCCTCTGACATTACGCCTTTTTGAAACCCCAGCTCATTGGCGACCTCGAGTCTTAATTCCGGCCCACTCACACTAGCCGTACCGAGATGACCGACAACGATTCCTGCTGCAACATTGGCAAGTCCAACGGCATCTTTGAGTGTTTGCCCTGAAGCGAGTGCTGTGGATAAAACCGCAATTACCGTATCTCCGGCACCACTGACATCAAAGACCTCTCTATTACGTGCGGGAAGATGGATCTCCTGCTGACCACGCTGAACCAGTGTCATGCCATCAGCTCCACGGGTTATAAGCATCGATTCCACACCGATATTGGACATCATCGTCTGGCACTTCTGAACCATTTCTGCTTCAGAACGCCAACTACCGACTGCTGCCTCAAACTCTTTTTGATTCGGTTTTATCAGGGTTGCGCCATCGTAGCTTGAAAAATCCTTGAATTTGGGATCGATCAAAACTGGCTTTTTTTGTTTTTTAACAGCACGGATAAAACTCTGCGGATCTGAAACAACACCCTTGTCATAGTCTGACAAAATGACCACGTCATTGCTCTTAAGGCCTTCATTCAGTCTTTGAGAAAAATCTTTGGCATCAAGATCTTCCACCTGTTCAAAATCTGCTCGAACAAGCTGTTGTTTCCGGCTGACAATTCTGAATTTGGTAATGGTCTGATAACCGGCTCTCATCGCAAGGAGATCGCCAATGCCCGCACTCTCCAATTTAGCCTGAATGATTCTTCCGGATTCGTCGTCACCAATGGCGCCGATAAGGCTTGCACTGGCACCAAGGGCTGAAACATTCAGGGCAACGTTACAGGCACCACCCAATCTTTCTTCGGTTTCACGAACATCAACTACAGCGATTGGCGCCTCTGCAGAAATTCTGTCCGTTTCACCATGCCAATAGCGATCCAGCATCGCATCCCCGATAGTCAGGACCCGGGCATTGTCGAATCTTGGTAATTTCATTGGCAACTCCGGTATTTTCTGAACCAAATCATACCACAGGCCCTTACCCGGAAGGCTTGGCGCATTTCTGCCGATGACGTTAAACTTGCGTCTTCCAGGCTTGTGACATCCAGTGAACAAAGCGACCAGTTTATTTCAGCTCAAATTTCTTCAGCCAAAATTCTGGCCAATCTGGCTGGTATATGGATGCGTCATTGTAATCACCTATCTGCCGTATTCTGCGCAGATCAGAACTGGTGCCATACTCGGTGCGCTGGGGTACCGACTGGCCAGGAAGAGGCGCCATATCGTGGAGGTCAATATCAGCTTGTGTTTCCCGACTTTGAGTACCACCCAGCAGGCTAAACTGGTTCGCAGCACTTTCCGTGCAAGCGGCATCGGCATGATCGAAACAGCAAATTCATGGATAAGAGATCCAGAACGATTCAAGGCCAGGGTCACAATCAACGGCCTTGAAAATCTGCAAAAAGCTTTGGAAGGGAGTAAGGGTGTCATCCTTCTTGGCATGCACTTTTCAACACTTGATCTCTGCGGTGCCATTCTTTCAAATCATATTGGCTTCGATGTCATGTACCGTCGCAACAAAAACGAGCTGTTGGAAGCAATTATGACCAGGGGACGAGAGAAGAATTTTCCCCTTGCCATCCAACGGGATGATATTCGAAGTGTTTTGAAAAGCCTGAAGAAAGGTCATGCCGTCTGGTATGGCCCGGACCAGGATTACGGTCGAAAACACTCCATTTTCGCACCTTTCTTCGGCAACGATACAGCAACGATAAAAGCCACTGCTCGTATCGCACGTATCAGCGGTTCACCTATCATTGTATTTATGCATCGCCGCTCTGAGGATGATCAGAGGTACATTATTGATCTTTCTGAACCTCTTGAGGGATTTCCAACAGAAAATGAACTGGCGGATGCCACCCTGATCAATTCGTTAATTGAACGCGCAATCGAAAAAGCGCCGGAACAATACTGGTGGGTTCATCGCCGGTTCAAGACCAGGCCAGAAGGGGAATCAAGGCCCTATTAGTCTAACAATTCATTTAAGCCAGGCAGCTTTAGAAGCTTCTGCTTAAAACCCGCATAGCTATAGAGGTCACATACCCGCTGATAGCCTTCTTCAGTCAAGTGCCGATTTTGCATATCGTTCTGATCAAGCAGGCAAGACAACTTGTGAATCAGGTTATCAACATCACCCAGTTTAAAGAAATTTGCCCTGTCGCCAAGCACCTCCTTTGGCCCAGCAGCATCACTCGACAATATCGGTACCCTAGCCAGCATCGCTTCCAGAAGCACAATACCAAAAGCCTCCTCCTTCCCCGAGGGTAATACAAACAGATCAATCGCCTTCATCAGCCGATAGGCATTTTCATGGTGGCCAGCGAAAACGACCCGGTCTTCAATACCCAGGTTGCTGGCAAATAGTTGCAGCTCATTTTTTCTTGGACCATCACCAATAATGAGGAGTTTTGTATCCTGCGAATCTATTGCAGAAAAAGCCTGAATAAGAATCTCGTGATTTTTTTTTGCAACCAGACGACCCACCGTCCCAACAATGGTCTCTTTTTGATCCAGGCAAAGTACATCGCGGGCTTCTGAGCGCTGAAGAATCGATTTTTCCTGCTCGATGTCCAGCGCATTGGGTAAGTTGTGGATTCGACCCTTCGGACCAAGCGATGGGCAGTATTTCAGAATATTCTGGCTTACAGACTGAGATACGCCAACGAGCATTATATTTCGACGCCAAAGGGTAACAAAAAGCTTTCTCGTGATACGTTTGAATACTTCGTGTTCGTGAGCCACACCAAGAATCAACGGTATACTAAAAAAATAGCTCATCATTCCGGCTATATAAATCGCCTTGTACCGATGAGCTATTACGATATCAAAGTGCGATTCCCTGAATAGTGCTGCCATCTGCATCATGGCGCTAACCTTCATACCTCGCAGCTTGGACTTTTCCTGTTCGAAGAATTTAATCTCATTCCCACCTATCCGCTTCTCAACCTCAGCAGCATATTCGCCTTTAAGCAGGACAGTGGTTATATGATGATCTTTAAAAGCAGTCGCATATTGATTGCATATTCTTACGAATGGACCTTCGTAGCTATGGCTAATCTGAAGTACTCGTAGCTGATTCAATAGGCAACCTGTCTGTTCAGATCGTGTGGGTCAGGAGGGGAGTTTCACCAACAAACCTTCAAATCGTTTGGCCAACTCAGGATGACCTTCCCAATTCTTCATGAATCGGTCCAGATCCTTGTTGAAAGCTCGTTCAAAACTCTCCTTGTTCTTGTGTTCTCTCATCGCATCAAGATCAATTATCACCGGCCCTTCCTCGGCCATGAGGAAATTAGTCGCTTTCATGTCGCCGTGGGAGATTTTGCTCTCTGACAGATGGCGCAACAAACCTGCAATCGCCTCAGGTTCGCCATTCGAACTATCTGTATTCTGCAGAAATACCATCGCATCAGGACCTTCAACATATTCGGTAATATAGTATGCCTTTCTGCGAAGCGGACCCAATCTGTTTTCAATCATGGCAATCGGTTTCAGTGATCTGATCCCGAGGAACTCCATATGAAATGTATTCAGCCACGAAGTCCAGGCCCGGCTTTTTTGGAAAGCTCGAAGTAATCCATGCCATAAACTCTTGATATTGTATCTCTTGATTACCAGTGTTCGATCAGACAACTGTACCTGGGCAACAGTTGCAGAATTACCATTCTTGAGAATCTGTCCGGTATCAATGAATCGATCAGGGTCCAGGAGCAATGCTTCCATCTCTTCAGTAAAGACTGATCGTTCACATACCATGAAGCGATTGAATGTGGATCTGCATACGAATCGCGTGCAGTCTCTCAAGGCCTTATCTAGATAGTTTTTCTTTCTGGACTCCCGGCTTCTAGCTATTTCTTCGTGGAGTGAAACGATCCTTTCGGGGTCTCTACTCCAGCCTCTTACGCTCTCGTAGGCCGGAAAGACAATTTGAGCGAAGCCATCAAATTTAGGAAAAAACTGCGCAAAAAAACAACTGAGATTGTTCAGACTTTCCCGTAGCGGTAGGGGCGGATCTGATTTGCGCGCAATTCCACCACCGTCAATCGTATAGATTCGACCCTTGCTCATGATGAAATTCGCGAGGTGAATGTCCGTCTGAACAACGCCCTGGTTATGAAGTCTGGCAATGATGATCATTGCCCTGGTAAGTACATCTACCCGTTCACTGTCCTCAACTGCCTTGTTCCACTGGTCCTGCAAGCTAAGTGAGTTCTCAAGGTATTCAAAAGCCAGCATTTGTCCATGGCCATCAACAAGATCAGCCTGCCACAACAGTTCCGGCGTTCGAACTTTTGAAGCGAGAATATTTTTCACTCCACTCCGTTCCTTGGAAACATATCGACCTGCTGTTCTGCCAAGAAACATCTTTACGAGCAATCGCTGACCATCGCACTCAGCTAGCGCAACAATCCGCTTTCCCGGGAGCAATCGCAGGATCGTCAGAAATCTAACGACCACTTCCCGACTATCATCAAGTCGCACTTTTAGGTCGAAAGGGGCAACTACATCTCTTTTTGCCCTGATCAGAGTTTTGGAATCTACAACCGTCATTAACTTTTCTCTTTCACTTCGCAGAAAAAACCATTTCTATTTCTGATTTCTGTCCGCATCCAATTTGTGAAACAATCTGTGCTTTCCTACACTTCAGTTTTTGAGGGCCGACAATTATATAGCCTTCTCACCACTTACTGAAGTTTATCCGACGTATGTACTAGACGTATGTACTAATAGTTACCTTAATTGCTCCAGCGCATCTGATCTATGACCGTGATCGCGAATATATAATTTCTCCGCCCGCTTCCTGACAGCTTTCCAGAAGTCTCGGTCCTGCTCAAGTGCTAACCTGACTGGCTTGCCTGAATATATTTTTATAAACCTGAGCATATCCGTTTTAGTAATTCCTGCGTCAATGCTGGAAAACAATAATCCACTGATATCTTTTTCACGCCATCGTTGAGGCGTCTGTTCCCGAATCTGCGCGCGATGTAAATCAATCAGAAAAAGTCGCGGCTCTTCAGTCGGCTCGCCTGACTGTTTCAACTCCATCAGGAAATGGCAGATATAAAAATCTCGATGATTAATACCTTGCGAGTGCATTGTACGCGCAATACTGGCCAGTCTATTTACCAGTTTGCGCCTTAATTTAGAATCGATGCCCCCCTCTAACGCCAACTCTTCAAGGCTCTTCGTGTTTTCCAGGGCCTGGGTAACAATGCATGATCTGATTTTTGCAGGATTTCTTCCTTCGCGCATATATGCAACAGGCGTAAGCGTATCTACACCCAGTTCGGTCAGTTTGTTAATCGCTTTGAGTTCGTTCTCGGCGCCCACTACGGGCAGGCGAAATTGAAATAGATTTTTCAGAATTTCAGCCCAGCCAACGCCAAAATGTATTTTCGCAAAGTAATTTCTGGGACCTACCTGAAATCTCAACGTTCGCCTGGATTCAACCTCCCTGAATACTTCTCCGCGCAGCTTTTGTGCGTCTTCAAAAAAGGTGTCTTCTCTTAAGGTATCTGTCAGCTCATGATTGACAAAATTCATCGTTATCTAATCGTATCGGCAATTACATCGACCGCATGATTTGCCATGCTGTAGATGTCTGCGTACTTGCCAAACCTGATTCCGTTTTTCTCCCAGATCAGCCTATTGTCTGACTGAAGCATATCAAGCAGTAATTCGTCGAATTCGCTTTGGCGAAAAGGTGAAGACAGAAGCTTACCAGCCTGTGCCTGTTCCACGTATCGGGCATATCCACAATTATCAGTTGCCAGAACAGGCAATCCGGCAACCATAGCTTCCAACAACGCAGTGCCGGTATTCTCCATGTAGGCAGGATGCACGAGCAAATCTGCCGACTGCAGGAATCTAGGTACATCGTCTCGCCCGCCAGGAAATAGCACCCGCTCTCTTAATCCGAGTCTCTTCGCCATCCTGATAAACGCGTTTGGATTATCCTGACCAACCACAACCAACTGGGTCTTGTTCAAAATACGCGGCGGCAGGCTGTTCATTCCCAATAAGACTCTATCAAGTCCTTTGGTAATAAACCCGGATCCACCAATCATCAGAAGGAAATCATCATCTTCATCAATTTTGAACTCAGCTCGCAGTTCCCTTCTTATCTGGCCCTTGTCTTCCGAGGCCATTCGATCCCTTGCGATCCCTGGCGGCAACATATGAAAACGGGAGACAGGGGTTTGATAGTATTTCTGAAACAACGGTTTCTGCACATCCGAAATCATTAAAATTTCAGTTTCGGCGCAGGGTTCAAATACGGCTTTTTCAAACTTAGAAAAGTGCTTGTATCGAGGTATGATCCTGTAAAAATACCCTCGTTGGGTTCGGGCTTTTTCTTCATAACATGAGTCGGCTGCATAATATATGTCGAGACCGGGCATTTTGTTAAAGCCAATAACACCACTTACCGGGTTTGCTTCCAGGTGATCCTGTACCCAGACTGAGTAACGCTCGTATTTTGTATGGTTTGTCATTGCTGTCACAGGCACTTTCACCACTTCAAAACCGTTAGGTACCTCTCCCTGCCATGAAAGCGTATAGACTCGTATTTGATAACCTCGATCCCGGCACATCTCAGCAATACGAATAAAGTCTCTCTGCAAACCACCGAACGGAAAATACTTGAACAGACAAAAAGCCAGAACACCCCTGGTTGCTACTTCTTTCTGATGTCCGTGTCCCACAGCTTCAATTAGTCGAGCGGCTTCTTTCGACAGAGAATAAATGTCTGCTGATTGTGAAAACCGCCTGCCATTCTCACGCCATTCACATTGTCGGTTACTTTGAATCAGCGACAGCAATTTCTCGTTTAACCTGTCCTGCGCAAATGGATCCTCAATCAATTCGCCGACATCAGCTTCTTCGATATAGTGCCCATAGCCACAGACGTTAGTTGCGATGACAGGTAGACCCGAAACTATTGCTTCAAGAATTACGATGCCTGCTGCTTCATCCAATGCCGGGTGTAACATGAGGTCCCCCGCCAGCATGAGCTCTCCCACATCATCTCGTCCTGACATAAATACAACGTTTTTACGAATGCCCAGGAAAAGCGCCAGTCTTCGAAAAGGCGCTTCGTTGTCTTCGCCGACAATATACAAGCGGGTTTTGTCCCGGGTGTTTTTTGGCAATGACTGAACCGCCAGAAGCGCTCTCTTGAGCCCCTTTTTTATGAAGCCGGATGACCCAAGAAACAGGACCAGATATTCGTCATCGGCGATGTCCAGCTCCCTCCTCTTTCTCAGACGGATCTCTTCGGCATTATCCGGAGCAATTCGATCCCGCGAAATTCCTGGCGGCAAAAAGTGTAGACGCTTCTCCTGTGTTCCGTAGTACTTTTTGAAGAATGGCTTCTGGGTATCAGAGATCATCAGGATTTCGACTTCGTTATCTGTACCAAACACGGCTTTTTCATATTCAGCAAAGTGTTTGTAACGGGGTGAGTGCCTGTATAGCCAGCTCCTCTGGGTTCTGGCTTTCTCCTCGTAACAGGAATCCGCCGCATAGTAGATGTCGAGACCCGGCATTTTGTTAATGCCGACAATACAATCTACCGGCTTCTCACTCAGAGACTTTTCGACCCAGCTTGAATACCTTTTATAGCGGGTGTGATTGGTGATAGCCGTCACGGGCACAATTATGACGTCAAATCCGGCGGGGATATCTCCCACCCAACTGAGGGTATAAGCCCTGATTTCATGACCCCTGCGCTGACAATCCTGCGCAATCTGCAGAAAATCTCGCTGCAGTCCACCGAAAGGAAAATATTTATAGAGACAAAATGCCAGTTTCACGCCGAGTCGTGTTTCTCCTGACTGTTGATCAGAATCGTCAATCGATTAAGCACCATATCAGCCGTAATATTCTCATAGCAGGGAGGATGAATCTTAGCGCAATCTTTCGTGCGCTGAAACTTACAATTCCTTCTTAAACATGGGATACATTGCAAGTGATCACTAACTATCGAGTCTTGCAATTCGCCATGGGGACTAGTCAGTATCGGATCGGTAGAACCATATATCCCGATCATGGGTATATTTATTGCCGTGGCAAGATGACCCGGCCCCGTATCCACGCTGACAATACCCGTGCAGTGCTGCATCTCGGTCATTAGCCGGGCAATTGAACCCGGTGAAAGAACCACTGCAGCATGCCTGTCAGAACAACTATCAACAATTTTCTGCGCACGTAACCGTTCTTCTTCGTTGCCATGAGGCACAAGGATGAAATAGCCCTTGTCAATTGCCTTTGCGGCAAGTTCGCACCACCGCTCTTCAGGCCACTCCTTGGAAGGCCAGGTGGTGCCATGCAGAAACATCAACCGCGGTTGTTCGATATCCGGATTCCCCCTGTCCAGACCATAATCCAACGGTAACTCTTTTTCATCGTAGCCAAAAACAGCAGAGAATAATTGTCTCAATCGATGGACAGCATGCTGCTTTCTCGCAACTCTGTGCCTGCTGTTATAGAACAAGCTCGCCATGGGTTCCCTGGCAGATTCTCTATCCAGACCACTGACCGGTCCTCTGGCAAGTCGGGACGTCAGCGCGCTTTTAAACAGTCCCTGGGCATCGACAATCACGTCGTATTCCACGTCCCGCAACCGCTTTCGGAAGCGAAGTATTTCAGCCAGATTTGAAAACCAGGACTTGCGCCATCTTCGTATTGCAACTGGAATGGCCTGTCTGATGCCGGGATGTGCACTGACAATATCGACAAATGCTTCTTCTACAACCCAATCTATCTGTGCATCAGGCCGGTATGATTTCAGATCAGATACTGCCGACAGTGTATGAACGACATCTCCCATTGAAGACATCTTTACTATCAGGACTTTCAAGGTACTCCCCGGGGTAGGACTATCCCGCCACCACACATCGTTAGCAGGCGAGTACTATTCGAGGTTTGGACTGAACCGGTTATACAGTTCTTCATAGGGGAAGTTGGCCATGCTTCTCAATTACCGGAATGAGCATCTCGGGATGCAGGTCATTCAGACATTTCTTGTGTTTCTTCGGACATTTTCTTTTGAAACAGGGACTGCATTCAAGTTCCAGAGACAGAATGTCCAACTCATCGGTCAGAGGTGGGGTGAAAAGCGGTGACGTGGAACCGTACAGCACAGCCGTCGCACAACCAACGGCAGCAGCCACGTGCATTAATCCCGTGTCATTGGCCACAACCAGTTGACACAGGCTCAGCAAATCTATGACATCCAGCAGACTGGTCTTTCCCGAAAAGTCTATGCAGTGTTCGAGGCTCGAAAGATCCATCAGCGCTTTTATCTGCTGCGCGGTTATACGATCTTTCTGACTGCCAAAGATCCAGACCTGCATGCCGTGTGCAACTGCGCTGTCGGCCAGCTTCGCAAAGTGTTGCTCCGGCCATTTCTTCGCATCTCCGAACTCTGCACCAGGACAGATACCCAGCACAGGCCTGTCTGATTTCAACTGGAATTTTTCTTTGAGCTTTTCTCGATTGTGTTCGTTTATGATCAGCGAAGGATTTTCAACATCAGGCAGAGGATCACCGTCATCGACGCCGAGTGAAATGAATCTATCTATCATTCTCGGCAATGCCTGCTTGTCGAGTATCCGCATATCATTGATCAGATGATATCGGTATTCACCACGAAATCCCGTACGAATGGGTATATCCGCATAAAACGGAACCAACGCCGATTTGAATGAATTCGGCAAAACAATCGCACGGTCATAGCGACTACTTTCCAAGCTCTTGCCCAGGCGCTTTCTGGTATCCAGCCGTAATTCACCATGACCTATATCAATACGGATACCTCTTGAAACTTCTTCCATTCTGGAAACCAGGGAAAGCGTTGAAGGTGGTGCCATTACATCGATATCAGAACTTGTGAATCGACTACACAAAACCTTATAAAGCGTTTGTGCCATTATCATATCGCCAATCCACGAGGGGCTAACGACTAATATCTTCTCTCCCATCTTATATTCGCACAGTCAAGTTGTTAGCGAGACTGACTGGTCTAGTTATGGAATTCGGAACCGAGCGGGCTAGCGCTTTCTTTGAACGTAATTTTGTGAGCGTTTTATGCTTTGCAATTGGTTTACTCATATATCTAGCAGTTTTCAAATGCTGTCATTTATTGATTCAGGCAATACCGGCTAGAAGCTAATTAACTGGTGTCGACCACTCCGGATGTTCTGACCTTCTTGCCATTACCTGGTCAAAATACATCGTCTGTAATTTCTCGGTCACTGGCCCGCGACTGCCTGTTCCGATGATACGGCCATCCAATTCACGAATGGGCAATACCTCTGCGGCGGTGCCTGTAAAGAATGCCTCATCAGCGACGTATACTTCATCGCGAGTAATTCGGCGCTCTCTTATTTCGAGTCCTAACTCCTCTGCAAATGAAAAAATTGTTTCCCGGGTAATACCTTCAAGGCAGGAGGTCAACTCCGGGGTCACCAGCTTGCCTTTATCTACCAGGAATATGTTTTCACCGCTGCCCTCGGCTACATAGCCTTCATTATCGAGGAGCAAGGCTTCTTCACAGCCACTATCGAGAGCCTCTTTCAGGGCAAGCATGGAATTGATGTAATTTCCATTTGCCTTGGCTTTGCACATCGTAATATTCACATGATGGCGGGTATAAGAGGACGTTCTGACCTTTATTCCATCGACCCGCGCCTCGGGGGTCATATAGGTAGGCCACTCCCACGCAGCGATAATGCAATGTGGCTTCAAACCTTCAGCACGCAATCCCATGCCTTCTGAACCATAAAAGCACATGGGCCTCAAATAGGCTTCCTTGAGCTGATTTTCACGAACTACCAGACACTGCGCGTCGCTGATTTCAGCTTTACTGAACGGAATGTTGAAATTCAGGATATGGGCTGAACGAAACAATCTGTCTGTATGGTCATGCAGCCGGAATATCAAGGGACCTTTATCAGTTGCATACGCCCTGACTCCCTCGAAGACCCCCAGGCCATAGTGCAAAGTATGTGTCAGTACATGGACCTTTGCCTCTCTCCAGGGTACCAGTTCTCCATCGAACCAGATAACACCATCCCTATCTGCCAGTGATTCAGACATACTTCATATACCTAGTTAAAAATCGACGGGACATTTTACACGCTATTGGCGCATTACGCGGCACCAAAATATTTCTGCCAGATCTGAACAACCTGCTCCCGGTACATATGTAGTTGCTCATAGGAGCTCATTTGCCCGCCAAGCCACGTATAGTGCACCGCTGCGCGATAGGCCACATAAGCCCGATGAAGAACCACAGCCTCTTCCTCAAGCAACAATTTATGCTCTGCCAATGAGTCAATTAGCCTGACCTTATCGGTAAACGTAACCAAACCGGGATGACGGTGACAATTTGCCAGGATGAGATATTGCACCAGGAACTCAATGTCGATTATCGCCCCTGAACCGTGTTTCAGATCGAAACCGGATACCAGCAGTTCATCCACTTCGCTTGGCGGGTTTGATTCCGAATCCAGATGAGCACGCATTCTTTCTCTCATCTCGGATACATCCTGCTTGAGCACCTGCACATCGCGTGTCCGCGCGAGTATATGTTCCCGAATTTCTTCGAATCTGGATTTGAAAAGTGGATTACCCGCCACATAGCGAGCCCTCACAAGCGCCTGGTGTTCCCACGTCCAGGCTTCGCCCTGTAGATATCTTTCATAGGCATTAAAGGTACCTACCAACGGCCCCTTGTTGCCGTCTGGTCGAAGACGCAGGTCGACTTCGTAGAGCGTGCCAAATGAGGTAAGACTTGACAATATATGTACGATTCTCTGACCCAAACGAGAGAAGAAAACAGTATTGGGCACAGATTTTGGTCCACTGGTCTCTCCCTGAATATCGGCATCGTGCAGAAATACCAGATCCAGGTCTGAACCGTAGGCCAGTTCAATCCCGCCCAGTTTTCCATAGGCAACAATCGCCATGCATTCACCCTGGGACTTACCATCACGATCACAAGGTTCACCATGACGCCCGATCAGGTACCGGAACGCAAGTTCAGTCGACTTATCAAGGATGAGCTCTGCAATGGACGTCAACTGATCCGACGCTCTCATCGTCGAGTTCAGATCCAGCAGTTCAAAAATTGCCACCTTCAGGACTGCTGCATGTTTGAATCGCCGCAGTGTATCCATTTGCCCCTCGAGATCATCTTTCTCCAGCAAATTCAATGCATCTTCAAGATCCCTTCTGAATTCCTCCGGGCTTAATTTAGCTTCTTCTATGCTCCTGTCATTCAGCCCGTACATTAAGACCGGATACTGACTGACCTGTTCTGAAATCCATTCGCTCATAGCGCAGAGATGTACGAGCCGCATTGTCGCATCCAGATTTTCAAGCAGAAAAACGATGTACGTGCTGCGTCGCAAAATGCTGTCTATGATCATCAGCAATCGGCGGATCGTTTCATCAGGTTCTTCTTCTCTCGCACACAGACTCAGCAATACAGGCATGAAACGCTGAATCCTTCCGGTAGCAATATCCTGCAGGCCTACTATCGAGAGTTGAAACTCAACCAGCAGATCGGCAATAGCATTCACATCTCCAAAGTTGTGCCTGGAAAGCAATTCGAGCGATTCAGCCGTTTTGGGATCCTGCCAGATCGATACCCAGAATCGTGCACCTTCATGCTGAATTTCCCTTTCCGCAACGTTTGAACTCATCACGCTCGCAAAAAAAGAAGAGACCTGATCGCGATGCAACTGTAACTGCGATTCATAGCCACCGTAGGAATCAAAACCCATTGCATTGGCAAGTCTTGCCTTGCCGAGGTCCGATGTTGGCAATCGCTGACTTTGTCGATCTTTTTCAGCCTGGATTGCGTGTTCACTATTACGCAGAAATATGTAGGCTTCACGCAGGGTATCAGCATTTTCTGAATCCAGATATCCACCTTCAGCAAGCTGACTCAGCGCCACAAGAAGCCGCCTTTCCTGCAATATTGGCTTATTCCCACCCCAGATAAGCTGCTGGACCTGAACAAAAAACTCCACTTCTCTTATTCCACCCGGCCCAAGTTTCAAATCATCATGAAGTTCTTTTCGTTCCACTTCGTTGTTAATAAGCTGCTTCATATCTCTGAGGGATTCCACCGCGCCATAGTCCAGATGTTTTCTATACACGAATGGTCGAAGCCATGTTAAAAAGTCGCTGCCCAGTGCCAGGTCGCCTGCAACTGCCCGCGCCTTGATAAAAGCGTAACGCTCCCAATCTCTACCCTGCTCGAGAAAATATTTTTCAATCGCGGAACGCCCCAGTATCAACGCACCGCTCTCACCATAAGGACGCAGACGCATATCTACCCGAAATACGAATCCCGAATCGAGCATGGCATCAAGGGATTTGATCAACTGCCGGGAAGTACGAACAAAAAATTCCTGGTTACTGATTTGAGAATCACCATCTGTATAACCCGACTCGCCATAAAGGAATACGAGATCAATGTCAGAAGAAACATTGAGCTCGGTGCCACCCAGTTTGCCGAGGGCTAGAACACACATCTGCTGCACTGCACCTGATTCTCCGATTGGATTCCCGAATCGAAGCACATTCTGCCGGTAGTGATAGTCAAGTACCGTTTGAATGCAACTATCTGCCAGGTCGGAGAGGTCCCTCGTGGTTTCAACCAGATCAGCCCGGCGTGTGAGATCTCTGAAGATGATGCGGGCTATATGCTGATTTCGAATCCGGCGAATTTCGCCATCAAGATTTTCTGACCCAACAAGACTGATTTTTTTGCGAATCTCATTCGCTGCGAAAGCACGAAACAAATCTCCGCTTTCGATTAACTGAGTAGATTCATCGCTTGAGAGATAATCGCAGAAATAGTCGCTGAGTGAACAAACTCGCCTGATTTCTTCGAATTTTTCTTGCTCGATCTCGAGTTTGTTCTTTAGTTTGAGTTCTACCTCGTCAGGCAAACTATTAAGACTAACCATAAAATCCGTTTACCGTAGAACTTTTATTCTGTACCTGAGAATGGGGCTACGCGAAGAACCTCTGCAATCGTCGTTTTACCCTGGGCAATTTTCATCGCGCCGCTTAATCGCAAGGTTTTCATTCCCTCTTTCATGGCATTAATGCGAAGTTTGCCAATGTCAGACTTTTCATCAATTAGGCCTTTGATTTTATCTGATAGCGGCAACAACTCATATATTCCTTCCCGCCCCTTATATCCCGTGTCTCTGCATTCAAGACAACCAACGGGTTGCTGCATATTCTTCGGTATGCCCATCTTCCAGGGTGTTGTTAATGTATGCCATCCTTCTTTGTCGGATTCACCCATTGATTTACAGTTGGGGCACAATGTTCTCACCAGGCGCTGGGCCATGATACCCAAAACAGTGGCTTTGATCAGATAAGGTGCGACGCCCAGTTCCAACAACCGGGTAATGGCAGACGGCGCGTCATTTGTATGTAGAGTTGAAATTACCAGGTGCCCGGTCAGAGCAGCCTGAATCGCCATTTCAGCAGTTTCAAGGTCCCTGATCTCGCCGACCATGATGATATCAGGATCCTGCCGCAGAAGGGCTCTCACCCCATCAGCAAAACTGAGGTCAATATTATGCTGTACCTGCATTTGATTGAAACTGGGTTCAACCATTTCAATCGGATCTTCAATGGTACAAACGTTAACCTCTTCAGTGGCCAGATGTTTGAGACTTGAATAAAGCGTGGTTGTCTTCCCTGAACCTGTTGGTCCGGTGACAAGAACAATACCATTTGGATTCTGCACCATGCCTTCCCAGCGTTCATAGTCCTCGTTCGCCAATCCGAGTTCAGCAAAACTCTTGAGCAGGATATCGGGATCAAAAATTCGCATGACCATTTTTTCACCGAATGCAGTCGGCAGGGTAGATAGCCTGAGCTCAACCTCATGGGCTTCCTGGGTTTTGGTTTTGAGCCTGCCGTCCTGCGGTCTCCGCTTTTCGGCAACATCCATCCGGCCCAGGGTTTTTATTCTACTGATGACGGCTGTCATGACAGGCGACGGCAATTCGTAAACCAGATAGAGAACCCCGTCAATTCTGAACCGCACTCTGCCTTTCAGTCTTCGTGGT
>CAZJRI010000006.1:59411-80029 GCA_964548025.1 uncultured Pseudomonadales bacterium | reverse complement strand
AGAAACTGGAGCAATTAAATTGGTGTCACTGAATTACTGGCAGATATTGTGATGCAGGTAACCCGGGCGAACAACACGACCGACAGGGTCCTGCTTGGCTGTTTCGTTATGTCCATGACAATCCTCGTGTTCAACCCACTCTATGTTTCAAGCAGCACAATATTTCCGTTCATGGTTATCAAAGCAGTATTAAGTCATCTAGGCATTGTGGTTGGCTTTCTGATAGCAACCATATTGTGGTACCGGGGTCAGACAAGACTGAGACTTGGCACATTACACGTGATTCTCGCGATCTATCTCCTGCTTCAACTGATCGCACAAACCAACGGGGTGAATAGTCTGCGTAGTTTCTGGTCCACTTATGAGCGTACCCAGGGACTCTACAACCTTATTTTATGGTCTCTTTACGCCTGTACACTGTCTGTCGTTCTGCACAGTGAAGATCGATGGAAATCGCTAACAGATGGCATCGTTGCGACTGCATCATTGATTTCTCTACTGGCATTACTCTTTCTGTTCGGATGGATTCAACTCCCAAATTTCAATACAGACCGGCTTGGATTCAGCGTCGGCAATGCCGCCATGTTTGGTCACTATCTGGCGATCTGTCTCGTAATGGCAATCCTGTCTCTGTGGCAACAGCTTCAGGCCGGAAAGCGCAATTCGTCTTCTGTCGTCACAGAGTCTCTCTCTGTATATCCAACAAACCTCCATTGGCCTCCAGTTATTTTATATTCAATCGCAGTCGTTACACTGGCTACCTCGATGATCGCGACCGGATCAAGGGGCGCTGTTCTTGCCGTGATTTCAGGTTTAATGGCTGTTTTTATTGTTTCAATTCAATCAATACCGAGAATCACAAAGCGCAATCTGCTAGTCACATTCGGTGTTTTCATTCTGGTCGCGATAGCTCTCATGCTTGCCGGAGATCGGCTGCTGATCAGAATGGCGGATACCAACTTAGCACATCATTCCATTCAGGGCAGGCTTGAAGGCTGGCATATCGGATGGCTGGCACTTTGGGAAAAACCATTTTTAGGTTGGGGCCAGGAAAACTATATCGTACCCTTTGGTCTGCTCGCAGGACCCGATCAGGCATGGTTTGAATCATTTGACTACGCCCACAACCAGCTAATCGAAGTTGCCGTGGCTTCCGGATTTTCAGGGCTCTCCGGTTATATTGTATTATTGATTTTCTGCTTTTTGATTCTCCTGAAGGAAATCAGGGGCAGCCATCAGTCTGATGTCGAAAATTCGTCGGACTTCCCGAGTAGTCGTGACGGATCCCTTATATTCCTTTCTGTATTGGTTACCTATTTGATTGGGACACTTTTCCTGTTCGATAGCCAGCCAGTGAATTTGCTATTTTTCTCAATGCTCGGTTATTGCCTCTATCTCAATTCAAGGTCGCGGAATCAACCAGCCACATCTTCTGCAGTCTCTAAAAAAGTGATTTTGTTAGTAGCAACTCTGATTACAACTATGGTCATTGTTGTCGAATCACAGTTCGTCGAAGGCGCCCGTATCGTCAAGAAGCTAAAGTCTGAACAAAACTGGACCCTGGTTTTGGAAGAAGCTGAGCTTACCTCAATTTTCTCCATGCACAAGGAAGAACACATTGATCAGTTCGCCAAATCACTCTCTATCAGTTGGACTTCCCTGAATAAAGCGGAGAAAAATCAATCTAAACGTCTGCTGAACCGGCTATCCGAAACAATACTTGATGGCAAACAATTGAACTGGCGCACCCTCCTTTCAATTGGTTATGCCTACCTGCGGATAGTTGTCGACTACCCCGATGTATATCCCAGGCTGGCCGCTATTAAAACCGATTTGATTGCGCGTGCTCCTAACAGGGAAGACACTCATCGGTTCCTGGCAACTTATCAAATTGCACAGCGAGATTACCCAGGCGCAAGGACCATTATAAACAACTACCTGCAACTCAATCCAAGAGCCCAGTCCATAAGGGAGATGCTAAGAATAGTCGACTCACAGCAGGGTATCGACAAGGAAGGCTAGCCCATTTGTCGCAATTTCCAGCAACGATGCACATGTTTTCTTTGTTTGAAATCAAAGGGGATAGTTCGATCTGTGATATCAACGCAACTAATATCATCAAGGGCTTGCTCATCCAACCTGAACCCCCTTAGATTTGTCGAGAAAAACAGTACACCGTCTTCTTCCAGCAGTTTCATCGACTGACGAATTATCCTGACGTGATCCTTCTGTATGTCGAACACCTGCTTCATTCTCTTTGAGTTTGAAAAACTGGGTGGGTCCAGAAAAATGATGTCATAGCGTTTTTTTTCCGTCGGGTGTTCCAACCAGCTCAGGCAGTCGGTTTGAAGGAATCGATGGAATTCGGCTTCGGCACCATTTAACTGCATATTGCGTTTAGCCCAGTCCAGATAGGTCTTTGACATATCCACTGTCAGTGTCCGCCTTGCACCACCCATGGCAGCACAAACGCTAAAAGACCCCGTATAGGCAAACAGGTTCAGAAATGACTTGCCACGACTGTCAGACAGAATTTCTTCGCGCATTGGTCGATGATCAAGAAACAGCCCTGTATCAAGATAATCCTCCAGGTTAATCCAGAATTTACACCCTGCTTCCTGAACGATACGAAAATTTTGCTCATCAGCCAGTTTTTCGTATTGAGCATCACCGCGCTGACGTCGCCTGCGTTTCAGGAACAGTGCCGACGAATCAAGCTGCATGACATTTAAGACGATAGTCACGACCTCCCTGAGCCTGTGCCTGGCTTTATCGGGGTCGATTGTTTTCGGCGCCTCATACTCCTGAATATTGATCCAGGTCTGATCACTTTCATAGAGATCGATCGCGACGGAATAATCAGGCAGATCCGCATCATAAATTCGATAACAGGAAATACCCTCATTTGCCGCCCACTTTTTTAATTGCTTCAGATTCTTATTCAGACGATTTTCAAAACCCCTTGATTGTTCACTCAACGCTTCCGGTTCCAACAGTTTTGGTAGCCGGTAATCTCGGAGTGTGCTCTCGTCATTGATATCGAAATGCAATAATTTACAGGGGATCGCGCCATTGAAAAGCGAGTGAATCTTCCTGGCTCTAAACCCAATGGCTTTTCCTTTAGCCTGGTCATCGACAAAGACTGCTGCCTTGAAACCCTTGAACCGGGTATTCAGCACATTACCAATCTCTTTATAAAGTGGTTCCAGTTGCTCTTCTTGTCCCAACCGTTTTCCGTAGGGCGGGTTCAATACAACCAACCCATTATTTTTGAAATCTGGTAATGCAGCGTCGAACGAAAACACATCCTGATACTCTATCTGTACAACATTCTCCAGCCCGGCCTGAGAGACGTGCTGAATGGTCTTTTTAATCGTGTCTCTGTGATGATCAAAACCAAACACTGCAGGCGGCTGTTCAAGGCCTTTTGCCCTGCGCCTGGCAGCTTCTTCTTTAAGTACTTGCCACGTTGTTTCGTCGTGTTGTCGCCAACCCAGGAAACCAAAGTAATCTCGATTAATACCAGGGGCGATATCGCATGCCATCATTGCGGCTTCAATAGGTAGCGTGCCCGAACCGCACATGAAGTCAACGAAGGCTCCACCGGATTTATAAACCTCCGGCCACCCTGCTCTATAGAGGATCGCGGCCGCCAGATTTTCTTTGAGTGGTGCTGCAGAACCTCTGGTTCTGTATCCTCTCTGATGCAGGCTCTCACCTGAAAGATCAATATAAACCTGGGCATTATCATTGTTTAGATAGAGATTTATCTGAATATCGGGTCGGTCGGTTTCTATCGAGGGTCTCTCTCCTGTCAACTCCCGGAAATAATCTACGACTGCATCCTTGGTCTTGAGCGCAGCGTACTGACTGTGGCTTATTGTAGAATTTATGACACTCGCATCTACCGCGAGAGTCTGATGAACATCCATATGCTCTTGCCAATCAATAGCCTTCACTTCTCGATACAGATACTCATCTGTCAGGCAATGAAATTTCGCAATAGGCAAGAGGATTCGATTGGCCAGTCTAGACCAGAGACAAGTACGATAAGCCTGCTCAAGGCTACCGGAAAAGTGTACCCCAGCACGAGTCTCCTTCACGTCGGTTGAACCCAGCGCAGCCAGTTCTTCGAGCAGCAAGGTTTCAATACCTTTTGCGGCTGTGGCAAAGAATGCAAATGATTTCATCGAATATCTTCAGCGCCCGTAAAGTCGACGATCACTATAGCGCGTTTCAAGCTGACGCCGCTCAACTTTCCGCAACCCTTTCACGACGAGCGCATAAGAATTATCAATCATGCGTTCGACTTCGCCCTGCGGGATAGATTCATCAAGAATAACCGTGTTCCAGTGTGCTTTATTCATATGGTAACCAGGGATTATCGCTTCGAATACATCCCTTAGCATCACTGCTTCTTCCGGATCGCATTTGAGATTCATCGACCAGAAACCATTCTTGAAGATCAGTGTTGCAAACATTTTCTTTTTTACTTTAAACACTGCTATGTCCGACCCGAAGGGATAATCCTCAAACGCTTCCGGCTTACCAAGGAGGTATTGTTTCACGACATCGACTGCAGAATTCATCGAAGCAGTTTACTTTTTTGATCTATTTGGAGTAAAGAAGATCAGCTTAGACAACGCTGAAATAACTTGCTAACCGTAAAGGTCTTATAGTTTATGATGGCCCACTAAAGTGATTTTTTTCCAGACTCGATAATCTGGATCGGGCTGGCAGCAAATCTTTGCTTTGAATAACCAACTGAGGATCGTAGGCATCATGTTCATCCGAATTTATGCACTCGCTGTTTGTTTCGCAACCATTCTATGCATCACGATTTCAACCGGGATAGGCCTGTTTGATATCGTACAGATGGTGCTGCCAAAACTGACCATGAACTCATATGAGTATCGCAACCTGCAGTCAAATGAGAATTTTCGCAGATCCGGGATGACTGGCGCCTGGCCTGCATTGATGGCGATCAATGAACGCGGTCCGGGTGCAGCACTGGCTAGACCCGTCCCTAAACAAGGTGAACAAGAGCCACTCAGCGAGGAAGAAGTCACCCGCATGCGAGAACAACAACTGGCAATTATCATCGACAATGCACGACACGATGCACAGAGAAGCCTGATTCAGATCATGATTGTATTATTGGTTTCATGCCCGGTTTTCTACTTTCACTGGCGATTGGCGCAGAAACTGGATAGTGCTGATCAAACCTGATGAGTCGTAAAAAAAATCACTAGTTTGAGCCCATCAAAAACAGGGCGCGAATTCCAAACTGACATGGGCAGTATTCAAACCTGGCATGCCTGCTCTACCTATCCAATTTTCATCCCTATCGTATACGTTCGATGATTTTCCCTTTGTCGGCATTCGATTCAGAGATCGGAACAAGTTTTATCTTCTGCCGTTTTTAATTTCCCTCAAACCATATCGCTGAGGTAGTCTTGTATCACCCGTTCACGCCGCTGAATCGTGAACAAAATAATCGTTCTAACGAGTTCAGGAAAATTAATGGAATATCTAACAGTTGAAGAAGCAAAACATCAGGACGGCCTGCGGCTTGTGCTGACTCGCGGAGTCCCGGGGCCATGGAGTGAAGCCGCCAAGGCAGTCTTCAGCCTGCGTAACGTCGATTACAAGGCCGTGGAACAAATTGGCGGCGGCGGTAATCCAGATCTGGTGGCATGGACGGGACATCGAAACGCCCCTATTGCGATATATAACGATGAACCACCACGAGTTCGCTGGCTTGAGATTCTCGATCTCGCAGAAAGGCTTGGCTCAGGCGCGTCGTTGGTGCCTGAAGACCGTCAGGATCGCATGCTGATGATGGGGCTAACCAACGAAATTGCCGGAGAAAACGGCATGCTCTGGAACGCACGAATCCTCATGTTACACCTTGGTGTTATGGTACAAGGCAAAGAAGTCGCGATGAAGAATCCCATGTATGCGGAATATGGCTATTCAGAGAATAAGATTGAGGAGGCAACGCAATGGCTGGAAAGCTTCTTCGCAGATCTGGCTTCGCACATCAAGACACAAACCGCGTCCGGTAGCGAGTATCTGATTGGTGATCAGCTTTCGGCGGCAGATGTTTACTGGGCATTCTTCTCAAATGCACTGCAGGCCCTGCCCCCTGAGCAGAACCCAATGCCCGACGGTCTCAGGAAATCCTGGGGAGCCCTTGCTCAATCTATCTCAGGCTATGATCCTGTGCTGATCGAACAACGTGATCTTATCTTCGAGAAACACCTATCCCTGCCCCTCAGCTTCTAGGCAGATGCCGACGACTATGCCCAGGTTAAAAGAGCGGCGATTCAAGCACGAAAACCAGGGTGATGGATCGCTATGACTCACGGTCGATTTGACAACCCTGTTATTGCAAGCCTCGCAGGCTTCAGTGATCTGTTGCGAAAGCAGTCCCTCGGAGGGAGATTAACCGACGAGGACAGATTCGATGGCAAGACAATTATCATCACGGGAGCAAATTCAGGACTGGGATTCGCGATGACGGTGGAAATCGCTCGACGTGGCGGAAATGTCATCATGGCCTGCCGCAGTGGCATTCCGGTCGCCGGAGACCGCGCAAAAATTGAATCCGGTTCAGATAATATCGAAATGATGCAACTGGATCTTGGTCGAATAGACACAATACATTCATTCGTACGCACCTTGGCAGAAAAACAAATCACCGCCGATGTTCTTCTGTTGAATGCAGCAACAACCTTACCGGAGGCGCGTCAGGTTCCAAGTGGTCTCGACGAAATGTTTCTGGTCAACTATCTTGCCAATTTTATTCTGTTGCGTTTACTGTTGGCCAATAAAATCCTGATACCGGACAGGCAGCAACAACCAAGAGTGACGTTTATTTCATCCGACTCTCATCAGTCATCATCTGCCATTGACTATGACGAATTCGGCACCTTCTTCCCCTATGGCGTATCGAAGGCCATCAATAACTACAGTTATTTCAAGTTGATACTAAATACCCTGGCAACAGAGTTTTCCAGACGAATAAACAAAGACGGCGTATGTATACAGGCCAATGTCATCTGTCCCGGTCCGGTGAATTCCAACATCATCAAAGAGGCACCGCTTCTATTGCGAATAGTCTTGAGGCTGATTTTTACCGTGATATTCAAATCCCCTAAGAAAGCAGCGCTAGCACCTGTCTATCTGGCAGTCTCCAAAGACTTCAACGGCCTCAGCAATCAATACCTGCATATGTTCAATAAGAAACTGATGGACGAAAAGGTCTACGATCCGGTAGAAGGTCAGAAACTCTGGCAGGCGTCGCTGGAGCTGTGGGAGCAGATTGATGACGATGCGTCTAAATATCCCAGGCTTGATATTGACTCGCCGATAAGTCCCTAGCGCGGATAGCTGAATTGCGGCCATCGGCATAGTAGTCAGGTGAATGGTGGTCACCTCGGTAATCTGTAAATTTATGTCTACTATTGCGTTCCGAGCCGGGGCTTCTCTTTTCGCTACTCAGTTCAACATTCCAATCGATCCTATCGAATCGCTTAAATGAGTTCCTTTCACCAATGATTGATCTGGTCACTACCAGGTACAGAAGCGATTCAGCAAGTTTTTTGAAGAGATTCAAACCTTACGACAACCTCATGCGTCATAATACCGATATCCACACAAATGGGGCGAAGATCATATGTCTTTAAACAAAATGCTCAAATTTACCCTGCTACCTTTTACGCTGATCCTCCTAAGTGGCTGCATCGTGCAGGTCGATCCCGATGCCTGGGATTGGGACGATGGCTACGATAATCGCCATCGTCATGGAGACCGCCATCACATAGACAAGGTATTCGGCAGTATTCACGTCGATGAAGGTGAGAATGTCGGGCATGTGGAATCCGTTAACGGCAGTATTACCCTGCGAGATAACAGCACAGCAGACAAGGTTGAGGCAGTAAACGGTTCGATTCGAATTCACGACCAGGTTTCCGTTTTCTCCGTTGAGACCACCAACGGCAGTATTCGAGGGGGTGAAAACCTCACGGTCGAAGACGACCTCGAAACCGTCAACGGCCGGATTGAACTACGTCAGGGTAGTGTCATCAAGGAAGACGTGCGTACAGTCAACGGCACCATTCAGCTTCGTGCAACAGAAGTTGGCAATAATGTCGAGACCGTTAACGGTGACATCAAGATCCTCAGAGGCAGTGTGGTATCAGGGGACGTTGTCTTCGAAGACAACAATGGATGGTTTCAACGTAGTGTGAACAGACCCACGCTGGTGGTTGATGCAGATTCAGCGATTAAGGGGACGGTTCATCTCTACCGAAAAGTTGATCTTGAAATAGATGAGAATGCTGAGGTGGCAAGAGTCGTGGAACACTATTAACAGAAAAATAGTGATCACCAGGGAGTTTTTCTGATTCAGTTCCAGTTCTCAAAGGACTTGAAGCCAGGGAACAGCCACAACTGCTAATCCACTACCGGGGGCGATGCCCTCCTACCCAGATTGGGCTTGACCAGGCTAATGCATCATTGGCCTGCCTTACCCGTACGAAGTAGTAATCACCCTGGACAGAACCCGTGTCTTCAAATCGAAAGCTGATATCCTTGCTGCCTTCTTTTATTACCCGCCGTAAGGTTACTCTGTCCTTATAAATATCGAGAGCAATCTCCTTACTGGTTACGCCACCTTTCATATCTTTAAAACGTATACGGAGGTCACTCGCTGGAATCAATGCATGTCGCCGATAGAAAGGAGGCCCACCCCCGCTCTCCCTCGCCTGGTTGAATTTGAATTCGATGCGAGCATTTTTCTTCACATTTGCAAGATCCAGCCTGATCGAACTGGCATCACCGCGGGATGCAGTCGAGAAGCGTAATGATCCGGGAGTATCGCCATGTCGCTTCAGAATATTGAACTCGGGATTATGGTGATCCGTTGCTTCAAATTTTACGATATCCGCACCCGTCAATCTGAGGGTGCCATCCCATACATGACTGCCCCTGGGATTATCGTGTTTGTGCATGGGAAACGAGTCACTCTCAAAACTGATATAAAAAGTTTCTTCTTTCTGATAGCGGCCTGATTCAACGATCAGATAATTCTTATGCCAGATCTGCTCGTCGTTTTTAACGAGTGTGATTGAATCTATTGGAGCTGTACCAATCACCCTGCCTTCGATAATCCGTTCCTTGTTGAACGGAGCTTGTTGTCCCATCTCGATGCCATTCAGTCGGACATCCAGAATGATCCTGTCGCCCGTCGTCGCATAGGTTTTAAGGGATTTCATTGCATCAAACATGCCGTTACGGCTGATGTCATTGGTTCTTACTGCTGCCAGACCGCCTCTTTGCGACAGGGATGCGCCCCTTGCACTCGTATAGCCCGGCTGACTTAAGTGATTGTCACTTGCTGCAATAAAGCCAACCCGGTGGCCATGGGTCAGATACATTCGACCGAACCATTCAAAGGTACCGTGCTGTGACATGATTTCAACAAGACTCTCCATTTCAGGATCATTCTGCGTGTAGTCGCCAGACTGATGAGCATGGGGAATAATCAGCACATCCCTGGTTGCATAATTCTCACGAAGACCGAAATACAATTTTGAAAGGGTCGGATAAAACTGGGTACCGAGCCGGTTTCTTCTATCCACATCCCTGAATAGCACATTATGATGGCCACCAAATCGACTGTGGGTGGTCCACTCATAACCCAGATAGCCTATAAACCGACCAGCTTCAGAATAGTTTTCGACACTGTCGATCAAAACCTGCCATTCACGGTCATCAAGCCAGATGTCATGTTCTGAATGAGTCACGAAATCCAGTCTGGCATCGTCTTTGGCCCACTGCATAAACCGATCAGGTGTACCGATCCCTTCTGCAAAGCCGGAGTGTCCATGGGTATCGCCCCAGGCAACCCGGGTTGCATCGTTAGAAACAAGGATCGGATTTGTAATACCTTTCAAAAGACCATCTTCTGATTCGATTGTGATGTGGTATACCCCGACATCTTTGAACGAGATTGACTTGACCGTAATCGCCTTATCAGAGGCGGCTACTTCGCCAATCCGCTTCCCGTTTGCATAGATCTTAAACGCCGGAATCGGTGCTTTTGCACGATTGTAAAAACGATCTTCGGCACGAATGGATAAATCGAATTTTTCTAAAGGGCGAACAACCGAGGGAGCAAAACCATGTACACCGGCGACGCTGGATCCACTTACCCTGACCGGCTGTATGGGCAATGAATAGAAAGCGCCGGACTCATCGAATTTAAGATAGATCGGCAACGGCAGGAAATCGGTTGAAGCACTGCTTATTAGAAATCCCCGACTGCCACCAGATTTATCTCCGTAAGTGATGGTCACCCTGTCTCCCTGCTTCAGGGTGCCAGATGCAAGGCGGAATACCTTCGCCGGTATCGGACCACGAAACCCACCATGCATGCCACTAAAAGGAACCTCGTCCGGCACGAAGCTGACATCGGGATTTGTACTGCTGATGCTGACGTAATTGTCTGCTGACGGATTATCAAGCTGAAACTGTCCATATCCCGGCATGAAGTGCCTGGCGACAAGAAAGCCGCCACCTGGTGATATTGCCCGCTCTCCAACCTGGTATCGCTGTTGCAGACTAACCCATGATCTGGCTTCAAAAGGCCCTGTATCCGCAGTCAGTTCACCAATGGCATCCGGGAATTCATCTAAGAGGGTCAGTTCGTTGAGGCTAGCATCCAGCCCTTGCGTATATCGCCTCGGTGCTCTTACGGCTGGATTTGGGCGAATGCTCGCAGTCATATTCACTGGCAGACTGCCACCATTCAACGCATAGGCATTTAACCATTTCCAGGCAATCGCAGCTCTTGAGGGGTACGTTTCAGGTGTTGTCGGCTGCGTCTGGTAATCTCTTTTAAGCCCTTCCACCATCTGCCGAAGTTCCGCAGACATATAATCAGCCTTACACAGCACAGGCGTTGCAAACAGCATCAGGCTAACTATCACTAATCTGAGCATGGCTGGCATGAGATTCCTTTCTTTGAGAAATTTTGAATCGAGTATAAAAGCCCCCGTGCATCAATTACCAACGAAAGTGCTGTCTATCTGCGTTACACCGGTGCATTCGTCGCAGAATGGGATGATTTCGTGGCATCAGACTGGGAAATCTCTGGCTAACAGCTAAAATGCATCCATTAAACAATCATGGTATGAAATTGATACACATGAAAAAGCTGGTCAAATTATGCCTCGTGGTCGTCGTCACATCGGCGCTGGCCTTTACCTCGCTATGGGCGATCTCCATGTCACTCACACCGGACCCGTACCCGACATCCGGCAATAGCGAGGGCGCCATTGTGAGGGTTTACGGCGCCAACGTCTGGGGCGTTCGCGGCTATTTCGCGATGCATACCTGGATCGCCACCAAGGCGCGAGATGAAAAGCAATTCAATATTCATGAGGTGATTGGCTGGAAGCTACGTCGCAACAATACAGCGCTGAGCAAATGGCAGGGTAATCCGAACCGGAGCTGGTTCGGGTCGAAGCCGGTGCTTTTATACGAGTTAACCGGTGATGAAGCGAGTCGTCTGATCCCGGATGTACTTAAAGCAGTGAATAACTATCCCTACCAGGCACAATATACGATGTGGCCCGGCCCAAACAGCAACTCCTTCACCGAATGGGTTGCGCTTGAGGTGCCTGAACTTGCTTTGCAGCTACCCATCAAAGCAATCGGTAAAGACTGGATGAAGGATAACTACCCCGAATAACGACCTGACCCGCCAGGAAATTACTGCCTGATCAACCGCTTCTCTTTCGATAGCCGATCTGTTGTATTATCTCGCCGAACTCTGATGTATGGATCACCCGACTATGAATATCCAGTTAAACCCCACGGAAGCCCGGATAATTGGGTGCCTGATGGAGAAATCGATAACCACGCCGGATCAATATCCACTCACGCTGAACGCACTGACAAATGCTGACAATCAGAAGTCCAGTCGTGATCCCGTAATGAATCTACAACAGGGTGAGGTGCAGCGAACCATGCGCATCCTCAAAGAGAAATTTCTGGTGAGTATAGAAGCGGGTTCAAGGAGCGTAGAAAAATATTCCCAACGATTCTGCAATACGACACTCTCGGAGCGCCAGTTAGACAGCGCTGAATACGCCATTATCTGTCTTTTAATTCTGCGGGGTCCGCAAACGCCAGGTGAGCTGCGCAGCCGAAGCGCGCGTCTGCATGCTTTCAATGACAATCAGGAAGTCGCTGATACCCTCAAGACACTGATGGATTGCGAATCAGGTGCAATGGTTGCAAGGCTGCCCAGAAAATCCGGCCGTCAGGATCACGAATATACCCACTTGTTCTCGGGAGAAGTTGAATCGGTCGCTGAAGAAGCTGAAGTGGTACAGCGTGTATCGACATCAGGTAAGGCAGAGGCGCGGATAGACAAGCTTGAGGCAAGGATAGACAGACTGGAAAGCGAACTCGTCAGGATTGCTGAACAACTTGGCGAGGAAGTTGATCTGGGATCAGAGGAATCCTCTACCTTCGAATGATAGTCAAGCTAAGCCATAGTTGACTGACGGAACTTCCATATTCCCATAAATCAGCGCAGTTCTGGAATATCGTCACCCCTCATTCAAACTGTTTTTCACCACTGGCAAACAGGAGATAAAAAATCATCCCAAATAATGTTACTGACGCTGTCACCTGAAAGACCAGAGCCCATGAACCCGTGAGATCCAGGATAACGCCCGTTACATAAACACCGACGATGCCGGGAATTGTCCCTGCTGTATTTGTAATTCCCATTAGCGTACCGGCATATTTCGGCCCAATATCCATATGGTTCACGCTATGTCCGCCAATACCTGCAGCGGAACATACTTTGCCTAAACAAAGTATGCCGATGGCTGCCCACACTGTAGTCACTTCTGCAATCAGGAACAGGCAAATCGCAAGCCCACCAAAACCGATTGTCTGCATCAGCTTACGTACAAAGGTGACATCCATGCCTCGTCGAATTAACCGATCGGCTGCATTGCCCATGACATTGAGAAAAACAAACGACGTGAGATGTGGCAACATTGCAATGAGCCCAACAGCAGCGAAATCCACGCCCAGTCCCTCATTGACATATTTGGGCAACCAGGAAAGTACAACATACAGGGTCCAGTTATTGCAGAAGTGTGCAACGATGATTGCCCACACTGCCTTGTTCTTCAGGAAAAACGTCAACGGCGGTGCTGATTCAACCACACCTGATGCCGGGGCATTCGCCACAATGTAGGCTAACTCTTCCGCACTGATGCGGGGGTCCTGCCTCGGATCAGTCGCGACTAATTTATTCCATGCGATATACCAGAAAACACCAACAGCGCCGAAGAGATAAAAGGCCCATTGCCAACCCAGCATTTCTACGATCACAGGCGTCAGAATCAGGGCGAAGACCGTTCCAATAGGAATGCCACTGGCATTCCAGGCGATGGCCTTTGATTTTTCAGCCGTAGGTATCCAGCGAGTCACCATGCTGTAAACAGAAGGAAATGTAACGGCTTCTCCCAGACCCATTCCGATACGCGCAATGATAAGTGCACCGAGACCCAGAACCGCGGCGGGCGGGGTCACTATGGTGAATATTGACCATACGAGTACGCCGATACCGAGGACCAGCTTGCCGCCAAATCTGTCCGCAAGCCTTCCCCCATAAATCTGCATCAGCAGATAGCCAACGTAGAATGTCGATAGAACCAGACCCTGCGTCTTCACGTCCCAGTTGAATTCTTCTGCCATAGGAATAATGGCGACAGAAATATTTACCCGGTCGATATAGCAAATAAACGTTGCTGCGAAACACATGCAGATGACCGTGTATCGCGATTGCCACCACGAAGTAGTTGTATTGTTCTTATTTGATAACTCCGACTGATCTGACAATGTTTGCCCCGGTACTCGACGAATATAAACTCTAAGAATGCTGACTACGACCATAGCTCAGATGGCAGGCCAAGATCCATTCACAATTATCTTCCGGGGATTTGATATAGTCGGATTCAATATTTATCCATGAAGATCTGATGAAGGAATACAACCCGGTTTCCCATTCAGCGCGTTCCACCAATCCCGGGAGAGAATAGATTAAATGGCAGCTACATTTCCCGGTGTCATCGCCTTTGCATTCATGGTTAGCATGATTCTTGCCGGGGTATTTCTCCGCGCAAGACTACGGCCGATTCAGTCAGCATTGGTACCTGCGAGTCTGTTGGCAGGTTTGCTCGGTTTTGTACTGATCAATACAGATCTGTCATTTGGCCTGGTCAACAGTGATTTCACGGCTTTTGCATTCCACTTTTTTACGCTGAGCTTCATGTCATTGGTATTAACGGGTAAAGAATCCAGTGCGGAAAAATCGGGTTCAGTCGCAACCGGCGGAACCTGGCTATCTATCGTCTGGGTGATGAGTCTTGTCCTGCAGGCTCTTGTGGGACTGGCGGTCATCCTTGTTTACAACCAGGTTTCGGGAGGGGAACTGTCTTTTTTCCTTGGCATGATAGCCACTCATGGATTCACACAGGGACCAGGGCAGGCACTTGCCATGGGATCAATCTGGGAAGTAAATCTCGGCATCGCCCATGCAATAGATTTCGGTCTGATCTACGCGTCTGCGGGATTCGTTGTTGCATTTATCATCGGCGTACCTGTCGCTCGTTATGCCATTCGAATGGGGATTCACCAAAACAAAACAGCCCGGATAGATGATGAATTTCTGAAGGGCATTCTCAGTTCTTCTTCGAATATATCGACCGGTCGGCAAATCACTCACTCTGCAAATGTAGACTCACTGACGTTTCACCTGGGTGTCCTGGGTCTGGCTTATGTCCTGACGGATCAATATCTTCAGTTCGCTCAACAGATGATTGGTGAGACTGTATTATTCGGTGTCAGCATCGGTCTCATATTCAGTCACAATCTCTTTTTCTTTCATGGCTTGATTATCTGCATGTTCCTCCGAAAGCTCATCGACCGTCTTGAGCTGGGACACCTTATTGACAACGATACTCAAAAAAGAATTACAGGAACCTCAGTGGATTTGATGGTTGTGGGAACAATCATGAGCATCCAGTTTTCATTGCTGTCAGACTATCTGCTACCGATCCTGCTCACATGCATTACGATATCCGTGTTCACTGCCATGCTGTGTTTTGGATTCGGACGGTTCCTCAATACCTACAGTATTGAAAGAGCAGTGACCATCTTTGGCTGCTGCACGGGTTCAACCGGTAGTGGTTTACTATTGCTCAGAATATTGGACCCCAATCTCAGCACGCCCATCGCCAAGGAACTGGCATTTTTCAATGTTGCTATATTATTTCTGAGCTTTCATATTCTGACGCTGATGGCGCCGATCCTGCCAAGCTATGACCTTGGCATCATAATCGCAGTCTATACCGGAACATTTATCGTTGGCGCGGTTGCACTGACGATTATGAATCGACGACATCTATTGTAGACCGGCCTCTGCTGGCAGAATGCAGCTACTTTGTTTACCAGATCAGTTACCAAATCGATAGCGCAATTTCGCAACAAAGCTGTTCACGATCGGATCACTCAGCGCGTCTTCGAACAGACCCGAAAAATCAGTATCAAGTTGAGATGGTAGCGTATTGCCCCGGTTATAAACCAGATACAAGTCGGTCAACGGCGCTATTTCCCAACGATAACGCAGTTGTGCGGTCACGATACTCACAGTGAAGTCGTGGTCGGCTCTTGTTCTTTCCGTTGGAACGAGTTCGCCATCTCCGACAGGTATCGCATAAAATCCCTCTTCCCTGGCTTTTACGCCCGCCCACTGCAGGGTAAATAACAACTGGTGTCCAGGTGCCATGAACCAGTTTAATTTGAGACTCGGCTGCCAGTCGATCGCATCATAGGCACCGAAATTCCGATCTCCCTGATAGACCAGCCATCCTTTTCGTCGTTTATAACGAATATCCAGATCGGCTGAAACAAGATCGTTAGGCCTGAAGGTCAATCCCGCCGTCGCATTATAGGTCCAGTCTCCAAGATTTTCCTGCAATCCACCAAGACTGACCGAATAGCTCAGCATCTTACCTGCGTCAGTCGCAAGGTGCGCATCCACCCAGATTCGATCATCAGTTTTATAGGCACCATTACCCCGACTATCTATATCTTCATACCTGGATGGCAGATAGCCCAGGGAAGTTTTCAGCGTATTTCGCCCTGGAAATACCATGGAGTTACGCCAGTAGATACCAGATTCGACCACCTGGTTTTCACTGATGTTGTAGCCCTGACGCACAACCACTGTTCCACGAATGTCTTTTATCGAGCCGATACCCTTGGTGCGATTATAAAGCAGGGCATATTGAAGCGTGTTGTAATCATTACGTCTGAGGAAACCGAGATCATTGATCTGGACATCCTCGTCAAAGTACTCGAATTCAACCTTGTGCTGAATCCTTGGACCCGGCGAGTACTTCAGGTCGAACATCATGCCTTCACCAGTGACATCCGCGACATCACTTGCAATCAACTGGGTGTCCACGATCAGTCGACCACTACTATCGGTATAGTGACCATCTACGCCATGCACTATCGCATCATAAAGTGGACCACTCACGTAGGTCCCCATGTAACCTACCGAGCGTCTGCTGGCACCAATACTTTCATAAGCGAATCTTGCAACAGCGAACTCTCTGCCATCATCTTCAATGTCGACCCTTTGTCCCAGATCATCCGTCGTGCCCATCCACTCTACATCGTCTTCCATCGCAGCCAGAACACCATATCGCATATCGCCGAAGCTACCAGTCAACTTAGCCGCTCCCAGGAGATCAGTAGGTAAGTCCTTTTCCCCCCTGTTAGCGGTAATGCCATCCGGCACTGTCACCTGATTTGCAGTCCCGCCAATACGGCGCGTATTCATCATTGAGATGGGGGTAGGCATAAACGTACTGGTAAACACCTTGCGCGAAGTCGTGGCAAAATTGTCATTCGTCTGGATTCGCATGATCGTACCCGGATTAGATCTGGGTATATTGTTAAAGATTTCATTCCCTTCCAGGAAGAACAGTCTTTTTTCAGGAAAGTAGGTTTCAAAGGCGGTTAAATTCAACACAACATTGTCTGCCTCAACCGCTCCAAAATCGGGGAGCGCGCTCATTGACAATTCAAGCATTGGTGACGGCTTCCAGGACATATCAAAACCAGCACGTGCCTCATCATCATCCCTCGCTTCATCCGTCGTTGATGATGCAAACGGGATTATCGAAAACTGCCGGACGGGTTGGACACCTTCTACATTGAAAGTGTTCAATGCGGAAACAAACCTTGAAGACGCATAAGGGTGACCGGGCCACTGGTAGCGCTCATTCGCATGTGACACCTGACGACTGACAGCAAAACCAATGTTTCGGGGCCCTGCGACTTCCTGCATGCTCATCATTGACCAGGGCAGAAATATTTCCGTACTCCAGCCGTCATCCAGTCGGGCTGTTTTGCCTCGCCAGGGGCCGTCCCAGTCGCGTTGATAGTTCCGCTCGGGGAGCACCTTGCCATCCATCACTGAATCCCCAAGCGCAATGATGAACCAATAGGCAATAAGCCCTTCACCTGTCGCGTCAATGGTAATACCAAAAGTATCGCGATCGATAAAATCATCTCTTGTCGACATTCTTGAAACGAGTGTCTCAGGGGGTTGGTGCATCACGGCACTAACATAGAGACCTTTTTCGGAAGCTATCATCCTCGTTTCTGTCGGATAGTGGCCGGGTTCACCTGTACCCGGTACAGAAACGATCATATTGTCGAACAATGGTGCCTGTTGCCAGATAGTTTCGTCTACATGGCCATCAAGTTTTATATCGATATCTGCATGATCGAAATTGGATACCATGATCTGGTGTATTGGTATGCCTTCAATTGTCTCCACCAGCTTTTCGTGCCCGGATGTGCGACCCATTTTGGTTTTTACGGGCACCATCGCAGCACCACGTTGTATTGAAGCCAGTTGGGTTGGCGCATTGGTATCCGGGGTGGCACTCACACCAGGTCCAACGTCATGAAAAAGCTGAGAGTCACTGGCATTCGAACGACGGATCGGAACAGCAGAAGATATGCTGGCTGTGGATGCCTGCAATTTCGGGGCGCCCGAGTCAATCAATGGCCAGGCATCTTTAAAACCCCGGCGATGGAGGCTGGCGACCAGAATTCTCGGTGAAGAATCGGGGATGATTACCCGGAACCATTTTCTTGCGTTGATTTCTGTCTCGACTATGTCTGCATCCAGCGACATTTGAGCACTTATCTGTCTCTGTGCTTTCTCTGCATTTCCCCGGTGCTGGAAGCTGCCGACAACTGCTGCCGAACCACTTGCAAATACATTCACTGTCATCAATGCCGAGACCAGGAATGCAATCAGACCAATTGAACCGCAGATGGATTTCTTCGCCTCATACCACACCACAAAAACCACTTTCACTGTCTCCTCGTTTGTCTTAGTCATCCACTCTTCTACCGCCGGTTATTCGACCGGCTTCCCCTCCTCGTTATCGTCTTCAGATAACAGGAGACAACCATTTTGTTTCACCCGCAAAAGCAGATTATTGAGCACATCAAATTCAGCCTCATTAATCCCCTTGAGAAAGTCGTCCACTGTTTCTCGTCCAAGGGATACTATGATCGGTACGATCTCCGTTGTTGAATCAGTGAGATAAACACGTTTCACGCGTCGGTCTTTCTCGTCGTCCCGGCGTGATACCAGGCCCTTATTCTCCATCCGGTCAATTAAACCGGTCACACCCATGCGGCTCAGGTCCAGTATTTCACTCAGCTCGGTCTGACTGATACCCGGTGTACGCCATATATACATGACTGCTCGCCAATGCGAGCGGGTCAGACCATAGGGTTCCAACCGCTTATCAAGCACGGTTGTGATCTGTCTTGCGATGTCATGGACGAGAAAGCCAAATTCTCGTTCCAGTTCTTCAACTTCAGTCATTTAAGCTAAGCGCAATTTCAATATAGAGCAATTAAAATATATCACCTATATTGTAAACATCCCTTACTATTATCGACTGAGATACTAGACCATAGAGAAAATAAATACTCCCTATGGATATTTATCTTGTCATGGCTGTGGTAGAACGATGGATAAAGGTTGAGACCCGGTTGAAAGGGCCCAATAAGAAGATCAATTCGCCTGAAATGCAGCAGGGATAGTTATGCAATTGCGTTACCTGAAAAGCGGTTTGCAGATATTCATTACCATGACATGCGTTGCAGCATCCTGCCTCGCACAAACTGAAACCTACAAGCCATCCAGAACATCGAGCGGACACCCTGATCTGAACGGCATCTGGCAGGCACTCGGTGCCAGCCATTGGAATATTGAGGATCACGCTGCTTATGAGGCAGCCATTGTGGAAAGCGGTGCACAGGGAGCGGCGCCAGCAGGCATCGGAGTGCTGAAAGGAGGAGAGATCCCCTACCAGAGCTGGGCCCGCAAGAAACGTGACGAAAACTTTCGAGACAGAGTAAACCTCGATCCGGCAGTGAAGTGTTATCTACCAGGTCTGCCGAGGGCAACTTACCAACCCTATCCTTTTCAAATCGTACAATCACGCGATCATATTCTGATGGCGTACGAATTTGCCGGTGCAAATCGCACAATCTACATGAATCAGGATGATCTTGTTGCGCCTGTAAACAGTTGGATGGGTCACTCCCTTGGTCACTGGGAGGGTGATACTCTGGTTGTAAAGGTCACGGATCAGGTAGCTGAAACCTGGCTGGATCGCGCAGGAAATTTCCATAGCGAACAGCTATCGGTAGAAGAACGATATACGCCTGTCAGCCCTTTCCACCTCCGCTATGAAGTCACCATCACAGATCCAGCGGTTTATACACGACCATGGCGAATGTCTTTACCGCTCTATCGACGGGTCGATCAGAATATTCAGCTACTCGAATTCAAGTGCATCGAGTTTGTTGAGGAACTGATGTACGGACATCTCAGCAGGAATGAATCACCAATGGACGAAAAAGAATGAACAACAAAGGATTCAATCTGGTTCTGTTAAGCATCGTTGTACTTTTCGGATCAGGTGCAGGAGCAACAGAAATTTCAATGAAAACAGATTGGGGGGCACCCAATCTGCAGGGCATCTGGACCACTGCCACACTGACACCGCTTGAACGATCAGTCGATCAATCCGGGACGAATAACCTGACGGAAGAAGAGGCACAGAAGCTTGAATCAAGAACCGCCCAACTCTGGGACAATTTCGATAAGAACAAACCACCTCCGGGAACAGTCGGCGGTTACAATCGAGTCTGGCTGGACCCTGCGCTTAAATTACTACCCGGCAGGCAGGCATCTCTGATCGTGAGCCCTGCTAACGGTAAAATTCCCTGGCGCGCAGATGCAAAAGCGAAGAGTGATGCAGAGCGTGCCAGATATGGCGTTGGACCTTATAATAAGTATTCAGATCTTGATACTGGAGAGCGTTGCATCTCTGACGGTGTGACAATGGTGCCACTGCAGCCGTACAACATGAATTTCCAGATCATACAGACGCCCGATCATGTCGCAATAGTGC
>CAZJRI010000006.1:14454-59401 GCA_964548025.1 uncultured Pseudomonadales bacterium | reverse complement strand
ACCATGAATATCGAATCATACCACTCGACAACCGTCCCCATATTAATGAAAAAGTAGGCCAGTGGCTCGGAGATGCCCGGGGTCGCTGGGATGGAGATACCCTCATCATCGAGACCAGCGGATTCGCCGACAAGGATCATTACCACTGGGCGTGGCCCTGGCGAGCATCTCGTTCAACACTTCGGGTAACAGAAACAATGAGACGCGTAGACAAGCAGACCATCGATTACCGATTTACTATCGAAGATCCATCAATGTTCACTGAGCCATGGACAGTCGCATCACCGATGACAACTGATCAGGCTTCAAGAGGAGTCACTGCTGGAATGCTATATGAATACGCCTGTCACGAAGGCAACTATGCACTGCCAAACGTACTAAGGGGCAGCCGCGCCCAGGAGGATCTCTCGGCGGTTAATCAGAGCCTGGATTGAATTCAGGTTTAGTTGATCTGCATAACCCGACAGCAGTAACCTCGCTCCGGGGCTGTAAACAGGCAATAAAGTGATATAACCTCCAGATATTACTTTTTCAACATGGCTTATACGAACCGAAGCCAACAGGTAAGATAAAACACTTCCAACAGGAACTCACTTTCAGAAAATTCACTTAATAAAAGATCTTCAACAAGGAGGAGACAGAAATGCTGCATCTTAGCCCTGAACAACGGCAAAAGTGGGAGACTGATGGCTTCATCCATCTCGAAGGGGTATTTGACCAGGATAAAGTTGACTTTTTCGTCAATGAAATAGAGAGAGTCCGTGGCGTACCGGGCTTTGAACCTGATAAGAATCCAGAATTGCCTATCGGGCACTATAAGTGGCTGGATCATGCCGAAAATACCGACTGGGGTGCAGCGATGGATCGCCGGGATCTGCTGCAGTACCACCAGGCATTTATCGACCTCGTGGACGAGGCACCGGTATTTGATTACATCGTGGACCTGATGGGACCGAATATCCTTCTCAGTATGACCCAGGCTATAGCCAGACCATCAACCGAGAATTTTCCAGGTTATACCCATACCGACGGGGGTGAATCCCTGCGGATGACCCGGGTATCAGCAACCAGCCAGCCAATCGCAATGAAAGCCATGTTTCTGCTGACAGACGTAACAGAGAAAGATACCGGTAATTTAACGGTTTTTCCCGGATCTCACGTCAAACAGATTCCTGACCATGTACATGAACAGGTCACAACACCCTATTCACCCGGTGCGGTACAACTCATGGGCAAAGCGGGTGACGTTTATCTGTTCACGCATTCACTCTGGCATGGCCCGGCAATGAACTTATCTGGCAGGAGTCGACATGTTCTGCTCTACAATTACTGCCAGCTATGGGTACGCTCATATGATCACTATGCGACTCCTGATATCGCAGAAAAATGCACACCACGGCAGAGGCGTTTACTCGGCGATCTTGGTTATGATTTCAGGCCTGGTTCATACTTCTATGTGCCGAAAGATCAAACTGATATCATTGTTGGATAGAAGCAACATTCAAGATACCTGGTCACAGATCAGATTAAATTACGATCAGCACTGATCTGCATTCATCCAGGCAGGTGCCGCACTTATCAGTGACGGGAATTATCAGTTCACCTTCACAATCACCACCTTAATCCCTATCATCAGCCTTTTAGTCAAAACGGAGTACCGCATGATCGATCTAGAACGAGAGGGTGATCTCTTTATCCTCACCATGAACGACGGTGAAAACAGGTGGAATACCACTTTTGTTCGGGAGTTCAGCGCAGCGCTGGACGAGGTCGAAGCTTCTGAGGGCCCGGCAGCACTCGTCACCAGATCAACCTCTGAAAAATTCTTCTCAAACGGACTGGATCTGGAATGGCTCGCTGAGAAAGGTGAACACAGGGGAGGAGATCGCAAGGTATTCGGCGGTGAATTCATGAAGCTGATGTCTCGGATTATCACTTTCCCCATGCCCACGCTAGCTGCAATTAACGGGCACGGTTTCGGTGCAGGTTTCATGTCAGCACTGTGTCACGATGTTCGATTCATGCGAAGTGATCGCGGATTTATCTGCGCCAATGAGGTAGAGCTTGGCATGATGATTCCCAGGCCTGAAATTGCCCTGTTCAAACACAAGATCCCCATGAATGCTTTTTTTGAGACTGTGCAACTCGCCCGACGCTGGACCGGGCCAGATGCACTTGCAGCAGGTATCGTTCAACAGATTGAACCCGTCGAAAATCTGCTGGAAGCAACCAAACGAAAAGCGACTGAACTCTCCCGTCTTGGTGCTAATCGGGAAGTATATGGCAACATGAAGCAGTCTATCTATGGGGAAAACGCAGCCATCAATGAGATACACGGACCGGCATATATGCTGAATCACTCCGACAAGTACCGCTAGCATACAAATGCTGTCCTGCAATTGATTACCCAGGGCCTGCCGGTTGAAGACGTTGTAGATGAACTTAAAACTCATCTGCTAAACCGTGACGAGGTCGTTCTGCAAGCACCACCGGGAGCCGGTAAAACGACGCTGATCCCTCTGGTGCTGCTAAACGAACCCTGGCTCAACAACAAAAAAATCCTGATGCTGGAACCAAGACGCCTGGCCACCAGGGCAGCGGCTTATCGAATGGCTTATCTCCTCGGGGAGTCTACCGGGGAGACGGTCGGATACAGGATGCGCCTCGATACAAATGTCGGTAAAAACACCAGAATCGAGGTCATCACCGAAGGCATCATGACGAGGATGCTGCAGCATGATCCATCGCTCGAAGAAGTGGGTCTTGTCATTTTCGATGAATTTCATGAACGCAACCTTGATTCAGACCTCGCTTTGAGCCTGTGTTTGAAAGGCAGGTCTATATTTCGAGAAGAACGTTCAGCCGATCATCTCAAGATTCTGGTCATGTCTGCTACCCTCGATAGTCAAAAGGTGGCAAGTCTTTTAGATGATGCACCGATAGTCACCAGTCAAGGCAAACAGTTCCCCGTCGAAGTAATTTTTGGCCAGGCGAGTCAACCCAATGAAAGGATCGTCGACCGTATGATCACTTCTTTGAAAAAGGTGATAAGGAAGAATTCAGAAAGTGGCATTCTGGCATTTCTGCCAGGCCAGGGAGAAATCAGGCGAACTGCCGATGAACTTTCGAACTGGATTTCAGACTCGGGCATCACCGATGTGGATTTGTTTCCATTATACGGGCATCTGTCTTTCGAGGAACAACAGCTAGCGATCGCACCAGCGGTATCAAAAACCAAAATAGTTCTTGCGACCAATATCGCTGAAACCAGCCTGACAATCGACGGTATCGATGTTGTGATTGATTCTGGATTGGCTCGTGAACCAGTTTTTGATCCCGCTACCGGGATGACACGATTGCACACCAGAAAGATATCCAGAGCCTCAAGTGATCAGCGTGCCGGTCGGGCTGGTCGACTTAAAGCCGGAAAATGTTATCGCCTCTGGTCGAAGGATCAGCAGCAACAACTCATTGCGCATACCACGCCGGAGATACTGCAGGCAGATCTTACGCCGCTGGTATTGCAATTATTAAAATGGGGTGTCGATGATCCTGAAGATATGCGCTGGCTCGACCCACCTCCCCGAGGGCCATGGCAGCAGGCTGTTGAGTTGCTCGTTTCTCTTGCGGCTGTGTCCGTGCAAATGGAGGCAGAAAACATACCTAACGACAACCTATCGCTGACTGATCATGGCCAGGCAATGAGTGAATTGCCGGTCCATCCCCGGCTCGCGCATCTTATGATCTGCGGTGCAAGAATCAGTCACGGCAGAACCGCTGCTCTACTTGCCGGTATCCTCTCGGAGCGAGACCCAATCGGGCAGGACAACCCGGATATCGATTACCGCATGGCAATTCTCACGGGTGAGGCTGACTGTCCACGCAGACACAAAAACTGGCAACGACGAATCCTGCAATTGGCACAACAGTTTGAAGAGCAACTCTCGCGGCTGGCTATTTCAACGGCAAATACCGCAATTGATGAGAACATCATCCCCGGTTATTTACTGGCTTGTGCGTATCCGGACAGAATTGCCAGAAGGCGTCACTCGGGTGGATACCAGCTTACCAATGGTCGAAGTGCTAACCTTGCCAATAAGGCGCAACCTGGAAAACACCCCTGGCTTGCTGTCGCTGAAGTTGGCGGAATGGCTCGCAGCAAGGGAAATACCATTCGTTCCGCTGCGGCTCTTGACCCGGATCTTTTCCAGTCGTTGTTAAGTGATCTCGTATCCGAGACAACCGTTGCCGACTGGGACAAGAAAACACGTAGATTCATTGCAGAACATCAGCAAAAAATTGGTGAGTTGGTGCTAAATCGTGAAACGCTAACCAATGTACCGAGCCAGGCAAAAAGCACGGCGTTGGTTCAACATATCCGCAAACAGGGGCTTGAGATTCTTCCGTGGACAAAAACACTTCGTCAATGGCAGGCCCGGATACTTCTGCTGAGGTCAATTGACCCCAATACCTGGCCAGATGTCAGCGATGATGCACTCTTGTCGACATTGTCATCCTGGCTCGCTCCCTATCTTGATCCCATCAATCTGCTCAATGATTTCAAGAAGCTGAACCTGAAGACTATTCTAGGATCAATGCTGACATGGGATTCAGGCAGAGAGTTGAATCGACTTGCGCCTGAACGTATCGAAGTCCCTTCTGGCTCCACCCATGCAATTGACTATAGCCATTCACCCCCGGTTTTAGCTGTCAAACTTCAGGAAATGTTCGGCTGCGAGGAATCGCCAACTATCGCCGATGGCAACATAAAGCTGATGGTACATCTATTGTCACCAGCAGGAAGACCACTACAGATCACCCAGGACCTTGCAGGATTCTGGCGAAGCTCCTATCACGACGTTAGAAAAGACATGAAAGGCCGGTATCCGAAACATCCATGGCCAGAGGATCCTCTGACCGCTGTTGCAACCAGCAAAACAAAGGGGCGAAGCTGAATCTAGCCTCGATCCACTTTCTCATGCCCTATCGCCCCCTCCTTCCTCAGGGAGTCAATATCTTCCTGTTTCAAACCCAGGTCTTCAGCCATCACCTCATCCGTATGCTCACCGAGCAAGGGTGCCGCTTTTATCTCAACCTCACTCTTCGACATCCTGGCAGGCCATCCAAGAAGCTTGATATCTCCGTGTTCAGCATGTTCCAACTCGTGTATAAAGCCACGTGCCAACAGGTGCTGGTCCGTAAACAGGTCGCTCGTTTCATTGACCTGGCTGGCACAAATGCCAGCTTCCGCAAAAATCTCCATGGCTTCTTTCTTCGTTCGCTGCCCCGTCCAATTCGAAATAATCTCGAACAATGCCGCGCTGTTTTCGAGTCGATCCATATAAGTTGAGAATCGTGGGTCTTCCATTAGATCGGGTTGACCGATGGCCTCGCTGAGCGATTTCCACATCCTCGGGTTGACCGCCATAATAAATACATAGTCATTGGCTCCGCCGGGTGAGCAGGGATAAAGCGCCATAAATGGATCATTGCTGTTTGATGAACGGGGCGTAGGTACTTTGCCGTACTGAGTACTGGAAACAGCCGTGCGAAGGTAGTAAGTCATCGCTTCCTGCATGGACAGTTCGATTAGCTGCCCCTCCCCGGTACGTAATTTCTGAGCATAGGCGGCTGATATTGCCAGAGCAGCCTGGGTGCCCGTCCCGGCATCGCCCATGGTTGGTCCCGGGCGCATGGGTGGTCCGTCGGGTTCACCCGTTATGGAGAAGGCGCCCGCCGCTGCCTGGGCAACCATATCCATGGACTTATAGTCAGCGTGGGGACCACTGGTGCCAAACCCCTTGATACGGACATAGATAATCTCGGGATGAATCTCCTTCATTACTTCATAACCAATGTCGAGTTTCTCGACCACACCTGGACCGTAGTTTTCAACGAAGACATCGTAGTTGGGCAACATTTTGAGCAGCAGGTCGCGACCTTTGGGATCATTCAGATTCAGCGTGATGCTCCGCTTGTTGCTGTTCCACACAACAAAGTACTCCCGGTCACGGGTGGTGCCGCCCAATCGCCCCCGACCCGGGTCGCCAATTTCCGGTTGCTCCACTTTTACGACATCGGCTCCCAGCCAGGCAAGCGCCTGTGTGCAGGATGTACCGGCCTCCCATTGAGTCATATCAAGAATTCGCATTCCATCCAAAGCTGCCATTTGTTTTATCCGATAGAAAACAGTAAGTAGCAAACTAGGTGACTCGACAGCTTTTTTCAAGAACTTTTCTGAGTCAGGAATCGAACCCGTCAAACTACAAATACTGATCCCTGCGGTATTTGCAGTGTCACCAACTGTTGGCTCAGTGACGAAAGGTACTTTCTGAAGACTATTTGAGAATTAATCCGCATTAGGCAGGTAGTGCGTTATTTCCAGAGCACGCCTGTGGTCGCAATGGCGACTCCCTTCGCTTACTCAGGAGCCTGTAGTCTCACCTGGGCGGCCCCCTTCTGTGCGCTCAGCACAGGCTTCACGCTCTTGAAATAACGCACTACCTGCCTAATGCTAACAATGCACCCAGATTGAGAAAGTACCTTTCGTCACTGCAATTCTGATCAAGCATTTAACACAGAGGCTAAAGCACCAGAGCTTACCCATGTTGTCCAGGATCATTCTGTAGATTTTTATTAACAGAACATATATTCTCCCACCTCTTTTATCTGACCAGGAATTCTGAATGTCTTTGCGGATCGATCTTGCCAAACTCAGTCTCATGGAAGCCCTTGATCTCGCCGTGCTCATCGAATATGAAGCCTATGAGCGCTATAAGATGTTCGCCGCTCAACTTGGTCACCAGTTTCCAGGCGATGCCACCAGCATATTCTCAACAATGGCAGACAATGAGTCCAAGCATGGCGAGGCGCTTGCAGAAAGGCGTAAAGCACTCTTTGGAGATGTCCCGGTCAGCGTGTCGTTAGATGATCTCTTCGATGTAGAAGCACCGGAAATGGGTGCACCCCGCTTTAATATGTCACCCCTCCAGGCCATGGAGATCGCTCTCGCTTCTGAACAGAAAGCATTTGATTTCTTCGATCAGGCCCTGACTAAAATCTCTGACCCAGATATCAAAGAACTGTTCACAGAGCTAAGGGACGAGGAAGCAGAACACGTTCGAATGGCCAAAGAGATCATCGCATCACTGCCACCAGAGGCAGGCGCGGTACGTGAAAAAGATGAGGACGAATTTCCTGCGATGTAACGCAGCTTCTGAGCATCGTTCAGAGATACCCGGACCGAAATCACCTGCAGATTGACTGATAGGCTGTATTCCGGTTATCAAACCGGATTCAGGCCACCCTTTCGCATCCATGATATCGACGAATTAGTTTTACAGCATTGAAAGAAGTGCTATAACAGAAACTATTCAACTCTGAGCTACCCGGAATACCAATATGGATCACAGACTGTACTTTGTACTTGGCGATTTATTCTCAAATCTCATTGCCGGTGCGCTAATCGGCTGGTTGAGCTGGTTGATTGTCGGTCCCGGCTGGAACATGTTTATCGCGATGATCGTGATGATGATGTTAAGCATGATCATCGCAACCATCCTGTGGATACCCACTTCCATATTCTTCGGCGCGATGGAAGCGATGGTACCGCTGATGTTCACCGGCATGGTTAGCGGTATGGTGGTAAGCATGTGGATCACGATGGAACCACTGACACCCGGTAACTGTTTCTCGATAGGCGCAGTCTGCGGGCTCGCTTCAATCGTCGTTATATGGGTTGTCAATAGTGCGCTCCGCGGCACAGAACCCCTACGCTGGAGATAGAATATGGCTGACTCAATCACACAGGCAAAATGGGATAAGGCTGCACCAACCTTTGACATCATGGCATCAAAAGGTGCAGAAGAACGATGGCTGCCGTTCAAGCAGGATCTCTTCAGCAACATGGATGGCAGGATTCTCTTTCTCGCCCTCGGTACAGGGCTTGATATCGCAGCTTTTCCAAAGCAAAAGGATATTAGTGCCATTGATATCAGCCCGAAGATGCTTGAAGTAGCCCAACCGCGAATTGACGCTTATGACGGGAGTATTGATGCCAGAACCATGGATGTTCACGAGATGGATTTTGAAGACAATAGTTTTGATCAGGTCTACACCTCCTGCACTTTCTGCTCAGTACCAAATCCGGTTGAAGGACTGAAATCACTGGGCAGGGTACTGAAACCAGGCGGGGATCTGTTCATGTTCGAACATACAGGTAGCAGCTATTATCCGTTCAAGTTCATGATGACACTAATGACACAGATAAGTCGCAAGCTGGGGCCGGATATGAATCGCACCACTGTCGCCAATGTAAAGGCGGCCGGTTTTGACGTCATTGAGGTCAATAACCTGTTCCTTGATGTCGTCAAGACAATAAAAGCGAAGAACCGGGATTAACCAATACCCATCCTCTGCACACTACCTATTTTGGCGATATGAATTGAGTCTGCAGATTTTCAATTCGTTGAACGAATACCCCTATTTCACGGACGCCTTCAGGTAATGCACTGAGGGCGCGCGTCGCCGATGCGTGATTGGCATAGGTTCCACTCGTTACGATATAAACGAGCCTGTTATCCCTCATGGTTGCATGATAGTGGGCAGAATTCTGCAAACCATGAATCTGAATAAACTCCTTTACACCGTCAATAGAAGAAGAGAGCACCATCTGAATGGTATAGTGATGAGGCTTCAGTCCGAACAACCATTCCTCTGAAACCTCAATTTCCGCAGGTGGTACCTCAACAACTGCTTCTCTTTTTATGATCTGCTTTGGTTCACTGACTACTGACACATCAGTTCGATTGGTTGACACCAGGTTCTTTGCGGGCACCGGTTTGGGACCGGTAGTTTGCTTGAGTTTCACAAACTTTGTTTCCAGTTTTAAGCTCTGCAACGATTGTTCAATCGAATGTTGCAATACAACGCTGTCCTGATGACCTGCCTTGATCGCTCTATCAGCTAATTGATAAGCCTCATTCAGTTCAGATTCTGACGCATCCCTGGTATGAAGATGTTTTGCCAGATTGAACATCGCATAGACATTCCCCTTAAATATCGCTTTTCTGTACAACTCAATGGCTCTGTCTGGATCCGTCTCCATTACCAGTGTACCCAGCGCAAACTGGGCCTCGTCATATCCAGATTCGGCTGATTTCTCAATCCAGGATTGTGCTGCTTCTCTATCCGCTTTGACGCCCTTACCTTCGAGCAAACCTATTCCGACTTTCAATTGACTTGTTGCCATGCCCTGTTCAGCAGATCTTAGAAACCAGAGATAAGCCATACCGGGGTCTACCGGAACGCCAGTCCCTGATTCGTATATAAACGCCAGATTGCGCTGGGACTTTGCATATCCTTTTCTGCCTGATTGCTTATAGAGACGAATCGCAGAATCGTAATCGACTTCAACGCCCTTACCGTATTGGTATGCATAAGCGAGATTGTACTGAGCTTCGCTATGACCGAGATCAGATGCAGCCTGTAACCACTGAATGGACCTGGCAATGTTCTTCTCAACACCCTGCCCCTGAGCGTAGAGCATAGCCAGTTTAAACTGCGCTTCGCTATCACCGATATTTGCGGCTAGCGTACAGAATCGAACGGCATCTTCAAATCTTGATGCAGCCACTGTCTGGTAGCAATCTAACGACTCATAGTTGTGGGCAGATCTGGCTTGCCCTGCAAAACACACCGCCAACAACAGTACGGTGGTTCGCACGAAACCAAATATCCGGCCAGGTTGTACTACTTTAAATTCCATAGGCATCATTCAGGCGCAGTCAGCAATGTTTCCAGGGTATATGCCCTGCCATTTTTAACTGTCATCACAACATTGTCGGCATCTTTGATATCAGCCAGCGGGTCGCCATCCACCACCACAATGTCGGCCAGTTTTCCTGCTTCGAGGGTACCTGTATCATCAATAACACCTGCAGCAGTCGCTGAAGAGACCGTGGCTGCATATAATGTTTCAAAGGGTGACAATCCAGCTCTCACATAGAGGCGGAATTCTGCATGCAGGCCAGCACCATAAGGAACGAACGGCGAATCTGTGCCTGTAACTACCAGTGCACCTGCATCAACTAGTTCCCGTAAAGCGCTCGCATTTGCTTTTGATACCGTCGATGCGGTTGCCATCCGCGAAAAAAACATCTTAAGACCCGTTTTCACCTGGGGGCCGTAAAATGCTTCGAACTGCGGGGTCTCAAAAAAGTCTTCGTCTTCCGTTGCAATGACCGCAAACCCAGGCAGGACCAGTGTCGGCGTAATACCCATACCGGACTTCGCAAGCAGGTTAATCACATCACCATAAATATATCCTGTTTGTGATACTTTTGGCTGATACCCCCTCCGGCTAGTCCCCCCAAAATGTTCGACGTGATCCATGCCGTGGTTGACTGCGGGAAATAGTTCATGGCTCGATGTGGGTATTCCCATGCCATGGGCGGCGTCAACAACCAGTTTCTGCCATTCGTCCGGCAACCGTACATAGGTTTTTATGAAGTCGAGCTGCAACAATCTCGTACGCTCAATTGCCCGCTCTACATGTTCAACTGAAACCAATCCTTCAGCGATGGGATAATAAACTCGATTTCCATCAGCTAGATATCCTGTAATATGCGTTCTCGGTCCGATTCTTCGACCGCTGTCCCATGCTTCCTGTCTCTCTTTCGCGGTATAGGGTTCAGAACCCGGATCACGTACTGAAGTGATGCCAAATGCCAGCCATGCACGGCCTTGTGATTCGCTTAGTCCACCCATATGTCCGTGCATTTCAAACAACCCGGGCATCACCGTTTTGTCGGACATATTGACCACTTTCGCGTCTCTGATAATCTGCGGGCCAATTTCCCTGATTCGATTCCCACTTATTATGATGTCTACATCTTCCTGGTAAGTATCCGATCGACCGTCAAACAACTTTCCTACCCGCAGAACCCACTCTTCAGTATTAGTTTCATTCTTGTAGTCGAGTACCGGTGTGACATCTGTCAATTCACCAGTCGCCACTTTCAACCGGAACATCCTGTCACCGCTCATAAAGACACCGTACTCACCATTGGTACTGAAAGATGGACTATCAGTCAGCCTGTCTGTGATCTGAACAGGCTCACCTGTGCCATCGAGTCGCGCCCGCCACAGTAAAGCCCCTTGCACATAGGTATAGGTTTCTCCGTCGGCTGAGAGGTTAGGACTGAATATGTCCCGATGCCGTGTGGGTGTACTTTGTTTCACTTCGCCCGACTCGATATCTACTGCCAGGAGATGGTAGACACCCTCCCGATAACGTGAGGAGAAAGGAGCCAGCACCGCGGTCACAAGCTGTTTTCCATCTGCCCGCCACGAGATCGGCTGCGGCGGTATGGGTTTATATATTGACTGCTCCTGACCTGATTCTATATCGATGACAGTAAGCTGAGCTCCCAGAGGATTGCCCTGAACGGATTTATATCCGGCAATGCGAGTTCCGTCCGGTGACCAGCTAATACCAGAGAGTGACAAATCACCCTTCATAGCCTCGGCGGAATTGTTGAGAAGATCATAATTCCAGACTTTCAGCTCACCCGTCTTATCTGAAAGGTATGTGATGGTTGATCCATCGCCTGTAAAGACAGGTGATTGATCTGCAAAGACATCGTCAGTCAATTGTCGAGTAATGCCATTCCTGGTATCGGACAGCCAAAGGTCACCGAGTGCAGTATAAGCAATCAGATTCCCGTCAGATGAAATGACAGGTGCAGAAATACCGAGTGCCTTTCTTCCAATATCGGTGTAGTCACGCTTTTTACGTTGATAGGACTCCCGGTCCAGCAGAAATTTCGCAGTGAATGGAATGGTTTTTTCAGCTTCATCGACAATGAGTTGTCTGATTTCACCACTTGCACTGTAGACCAGTGTGTCTCCGCCAATCCATGAAGCCCGGAAGGGAAAAACGTCCGCGCTGCCCGCAGACAGGTTTGAGCTATTACCACTAGCCAGGTCCAGTAGCCTCAGTCTTGCACTTAAACCATCAGCGGAGGAATTTGTTAGCCGCCGATAGCTGATGGCTGTTGCATCAGGCTTCCATGAAATACCTGATATATTGCCAGATTCAGTTAACAAGTGCTCAACCTCACCGGTAGCAAGATCAATCACCCTTATGTCGTAATTTCCTTTCCCTGCATCTGCAGCGAAGGCTATTTTAGAGCCGTCGGGAGACCAGGCAGGTGAATGTTCATTCTGCTCCGCTGATGTTAATTGCTCCGGGACGCCATCACTCAACAGCCAGAGATCATAATTACCTCCCCTGTCGGATGAGAATACTATCTCGTCACCAACAGGTGAGAACGCGGGTTCCCGATCATCATAAGGATCATTGGTCAATGCGGTTGGATTCTTGCCATCAGGCTCGATCTGCCATAGATCCCAATTACCGTTTCTGTAACCGTGAAACACTATTTTCGAGCCGTCGGAAGACCAGTGAGGTTCACGGGCATCGAAATAGTAGTCGGTTATTGAAGTCGCTCTTCCCCCTGAGATATCCAGCGTAAACAATGTCCCCTGGATACTTGCCACAATCCGCCTGGCGTCAGGTGATACAGCCACCGCCATATTCGTGCCCTGATTGACATTCACGCTAACTTCTTTCTGTGGAACTGGTTGCCTCTTTAGTTTCTTTTTTACTTCTGACACCTGCTGCGCATTCTGCCCACATGCACCGACGAATATCAGAACAAAACCAGCAATCAATAACCTGATCATCCGAATCCTTATCACATAAATAATTATTAATTGCGCAATAAAACATTTTTTGAAGCGGAGTTGTAGACCTTATTCAAACAGTCCCCCAGGGACTGAACTTTTTGTACATTTTTCAATTCCGTCAATAAGGGAAGTATCGATCACCGCATACCTCATTCCAGTCTCAACGAATTGACTTTCAGATACTCATGAGTGAGTCTTTCGCAATAACAACCCTCAAGGAAAGACCGTTTTGAAAGGAATCACAATTATTCTTACCCTGATTATGACTTTCTCGATACAGGCGCAAGAAACCAGAACACCAAACGGCATTTACGATGAACGACATAACAGCTATGCACTGACCCACGGCACAATCTACAAAGACCACGCCACGAGATTAGAGGACGCCACGTTGGTATTCCGTGATGGGCTGATTGTCAGTATCAAGGCTGGTGGTGAAGTACCTGCTGGATTCGTCGAGATTGATCTCGGTGGTCGATTCGTCTACCCGGGTCTGATTGATCTGAATACCAGCTATGGTTTGCCTGAACCTGCGAAAACTCCTGCTTTGGCATACAGTTCAAAGGAGATCCTGGCAACCACGAATCACGGTGCCTACAATGCCAACGAATCCATCAAATCCCACTACAACGCTGTTGATCATTTCAAGGTTGATAAGAAGGCTGGTGAAACACTGCGCAAACTGGGGTTCAGCACTGTTCTATCACTAAGTGCCGATGGTATAGCACGAGGCACCTCAAGCCTTGTAACGCTGGGCAACGAGCTTGCAAACGATGCGGTTTTGGAGGACAAAGCCGCGGCGCACTATTCATTTACAAAAGGTTCGTCCAAACAGTTCTACCCCATCTCTCGCATGGGAAGCGTCGCACTTCTCAGGCAAACCCATCTCGACGCGGAATGGTATGGGAATCTGGATAAACCTCCCTTCAGGGATCTGTCCCTGGAAGGGTGGAACAATTCACAATCCCTGCCACAGATATTCGAGTCGACCAATTGGAAAACTGCAATACTCGCCGATAGCGTTGGAGATGAACACAGCGTGCAATACATCATCAACGGTTCTGGTGATGAATATCAACGGCTCAACCTGCTCAAGGCAACCGATGCGTCCTTTATCATTCCGGTAAATTTTCCGGCGGCATATGAAGTTGATGATCCAATTGATACTGAAAGGATTACCCTCAGTGAAATGAAACACTGGGAACTGGCACCTTATAATCCTGCACGCCTGACTGAAGCCGATATTGAGTTCGCCATTACCTCAAAGGAAAGTGGCAAAGATTTCTGGGAGAATCTGAGAAAAGCGGTAAACAATGGATTAAGCAAACCCAGGGCAATTGCGGCTCTGACGACTGTTCCAGCCACATTACTGGGGAAAGCGGATCAGATTGGCTCACTTGCACCTGGCCGATTGGCCAATTTCATTATCACTTCCGGCGATATATTCGAGAAGAAGTCGAAGATAAACGAAAACTGGATTCGTGGTAAGAAGTATGTAATCAACGAATTCGCGCCGGACTTCACCGGGAATTATCGGCTGACTGTTGCTGATCAGCAATTTCACCTGAAGATTACCGGTGAAACCGGCAAGTACAAGGTCAAGTTGAAAGATGAGGCAGAAGATGCCCCGGGCGAGGTGGAAGAGGATAAACAGTCAAACGACAAGCAACCAAACAAAAAACCCGGCTCGAAGGTATCTATAAGCAAAGATCTGATCAGCTTGAGTCTGGTACCCGGTCCTGAAAAGCAGGCAATCAGGTTCTCAGGCTGGCCCATTGAGGGCGGCTGGAGCGGTACAGGCGAAATGGCAAACGGAGATACTGCCAACTTCCGGCTTATATTCATCGAACCACTCGATTCGAAAGCTGAGACCAGCAAGAAGAAGGCTGAAAATCTGGCAGACAAGTCGGAACCGGGAGCAATCATCTACCCCTTCGTCGCCTATGGCAGGCAATCGCAACCTCAACGCCAGAATACATTGATCAAAAACACAACGGTGTGGACAAGCGAAGATGAAGGGATTCTCGAACACACAGATGTGCTGATCCGAAATGGCAAGATCAATAAAGTTGGCCAAAATCTCTCTGCAAAAAATGCGATTGTTATCGACGGGACGGGACAACACCTGACGGCAGGAATCATTGATGAACATTCACATATTGCGCTAGATGGCGTTAACGAGATTGCCACCAATTCATCGATGGTGCGCATGGCGGATGTGGTCGATTCAGAAGATATCGCCATTTACCGGGATCTTGCAGGCGGTGTCACCGCCGCGCAGCTACTCCATGGCTCAGCCAACCCCATCGGCGGGCAGTCAGCTTTAATCAAGATGCGTTGGGGACTGTCTCCCCGACAGATGCTGATCGAGGATGCAGACAAATTTATCAAATTCGCCCTCGGTGAGAATGTGAAACGATCACGCAATACATCTTCAATCAGATACCCACAGACCAGAATGGGAGTTGAGCAGTTTTATATGGATGCCTTCGGACAGGCAAGGAAATACGAGAAAGATCATCATGAATTCAAGCGGATGTCACGTTCAGCCAGGCGTAAAACCGTTGCGCCCCGCAGGAACCTGGTTTACGACACAATGCTTGAGATATTAAACGGGGAACGATTTATTACGAGTCACTCCTACGTTCAGTCGGAAATCAATATGCTGATGAAAGTAGCTGAACATCATGGATTTCATATCAATACCTTCACGCATATTCTCGAAGGATACAAAGTTGCAGACAAGATGGCTCAGCATGGTGTCGGTGCTTCGACATTTGCAGATTGGTGGGCATACAAATGGGAGGTTCGCTATGCCATCCCTTATAACGTCGCGCTGCTGCACCAGGCCGGAGTGGTTACTGCGATTAATTCTGATAGTGCTGAAATGTCCCGGCGTCTGAATCAGGAAGCTGCCAAGTCGATTAAGTACGGAAATCTAAGCGAAGAAGAGGCCATCAAACTGATCACCATTAACCCGGCAAAACTACTCCATCTCGATGACCGGATGGGCAGTATCAAGGCTACCAAGGACGCTGATCTTGTACTCTGGACTGACAACCCCCTGTCTGTCTATGCCAGGGTCAACAAGACTTTTATTGATGGTATTGTCTACTACGATGCAGAGGAGGATGTGGCTGTCAGGCAAGACATCAAGGTCGAAAGAGCTCGCCTGATTCAAAAATTGCGTCTGGCTCCGAGGCGGAAAGACAGGGACAAACCCCCGAAAGTCAAACCCACCAAGATGCAATACTGGCACACTTCAGGTCTGGGGCAATGATTATGAAATTGATTATTAAGCATACCCAGGATCTTGTCTGTCTGCTGATTGCAATGATGTTTTCCTTTACAGCACAAGCCATAGTACCTACACCGGCAGGACCACAAACGCACCCGATTGCCATTACCGGCGTGACTATCCACACCGGCAACGGTGATGTTATAGATAATGGCGTCATCAGTTTTACGAACGGCCAGATTATACACGTCGCGGAATCCGATGCCGCAACCGTGATCTCGCTGAAAGAAAGCAATCATGAAATCATCGAGATGAAAGGCAAACATCTGTACCCGGGATTTGTTCTTCCGAATACAGCCGTTGGCCTGTCTGAAGTCAACTCCGTCAGGGCGACACTGGATTACCGCGAGCAGGGCGAGATCAATCCGAACGTCCGAACCATTGTTGCCTACAATACTGATTCAGAACTCATACCAACGATGCGTTTTAATGGCATTCTCACGGCCCAGATCACGCCCCTCGGACCACTCATTGCCGGTTTTTCATCGATTGTGAAATTCGACGGCTGGAACTGGGAAGATGCCGCATATGAAATAGACGACGGCATGCACCTCTATTGGCCTGTCATGAACAGACGAAACTATGACATCATGGGGGGCACCATATCCATTGAAAAGAACAAGAAATACGACGGGCTCGTCGACAGTCTGAATGGACTGTTTGATAACGCATCCGTCTACCAGGCTAATTCAGATCTGAATCTGAAGCTGGCAGCAATCAGAAAACTGATCAATGGTCAGACCCGGCTTTATATTCACGCCAATGGACCAAAAGAAATCATCTCGGCCGTGCGATTTGCCATACGGCAAAAAGTTAAAAACATCATCCTGGTTGGCGGACAGGGCGCATTGAGCGTAAAAGACTTTTTGGTTGAAAACAACATCCCGGTGATCGTTAGTGGCGTACATGGCCTGCCAATTTCTGAAGACGCGGATATCGATCAAACCTTCAGGCGGCCTGCGGAACTGATTGCTGCCGGTCTGAAAGTCGGTCTCACAACCGGCACACGGGAACCTTCAGGATCGCGCAATTTCCCTTTCATGGCAGGAAGCGCGGTAGCTTACGGCGTCGGCAAGGAAGCTGCAATCACCATGATCACCCGGACCAATGCTGAAATTCTTGGTATCGCCGATCGAGTCGGTACGCTTGAAGTCGGGAAGGACGCGACGATGTTTATTTCAGAAGGAGACGCGCTTGATATGCGTGGCAATCGAATACTGAAAGCTTTTATCCAGGGTCGAGACATCGACCTATCCGGCACACAGCAACAGCTATTCGAACGCTATAAGAAGAAGTATTCGGAGAATGATTAGATGTAACAGGGACTGATATCCTTAATCAGTATCAGTCACTGGATAAAAAAGTGTAATCAAAGGAATCAGTCATGGAAAGCAATTGGAAACTACATCATCTGGGTATACCGGTTTTTGACCTGGATAAATCCCTTGAAGACTACCAGTCATTGGGTAATGCGACGTTCCAACCTGAATTCCGAATCGACAGCAGCCAGAATGAAGAGTATCTGGTCTATGGTGAGACCCCGGACCCCGTCGTCATTACCCGTGGTGCCATGGGGCGGGTAGGACCTGTCGGCGTAGAACTGCTTCAACCGATTCAAGGTGAAACGGTCCACAAAGAACTGCTGGAAAGCACCGGTGAAGGAATAGGTCATATTGCCTACACGGTAGAGAACCTGGAAGAAGAAACAACCCGCATGGTGGATAAAGGTTTCCCCATCATTCTGGCTATCACACCGAAAGGACAGGAAAAGCGCACAGCAGTATATTTTGATACACGGGAAAAATTCAGCAATCTGATTACGGAATTGATTCAGGCACAGTAGTCGACATTTAAATTCAAGAACGCAAGACAAGAAGGCAAGTCAAGAAGGAGAAAGAAAGATGGGTGATAAGAAACTGGCCGGTAAAGTGGCTCTGATCACAGGCGGGGCGCGCGGACTAGGCAGAGGCTATGCACTTCACCTGGCCGGACTAGGTGCCGATGTAGCAATTATTGATCGAAACCTGAAGGGAGCCGAGGTTTACGAGTTTGAAAAGGATCTACTAACCGCAGACAGTGTCATGGAAGAGTGCCAGGCACTTGGCGTCAGGGCATTTGGTATCGAGGCAGATTTAACAGACAGATCAACAACAGAAGATTCGGTAAATAAGGTTCACGACGAGCTGGGCAGAATTGATATTGCAGTCTGCAATGCCGGTGGCGGCACGGTTGTATTCGCGGAAGAAAGGGAGTCGGTTGGATCTGTCTCAGGTGAACCAGGCAAAGAAGGCACCGGTGATTTAAGCACCACGGGTACCCCTTCTGACTGCCCCCAGGATATGCTGACGAGGGTTCTCGATATCAACATGATGACATGTATGTATACCTGCATGGCCGTTGCCCCTTATATGAAAAGTCAGCAGTCAGGTAAGATCGTCACCGTATCTTCAACTGCAGGCATCGATGCCAGTGGCGGCTACCATCCTTATGGAATCGCGAAAGCAGCAATTATCCACTACACCCGATCGCTCGCCCAGGAACTCGGCCCTTATAATATAAACGTGAACTGCATCGCCCCGGGGATTATTCGCACCGGCAGACTCGGAGATCGAAGTGGCGCATCTAAATATATTCCACTTAGAAGGGAAGGTACCATCGAGGACTGTGCCCGAGTCGTGGAGTTTCTGACAACTGAACTCTCGGACTATGTAACAGGCAAGACGATTGCCATCGACGGGGGGCATAGCAATCACCGCTAAACGGGCTGGATAGATTCAGGGCATCGCAGTTAACTTGAAGAGCAGGTGTTCAGGCGGTAGGCAAATATCATTGCTGCATGCCTGGACCTGCACTGCCAGGGGTAGAACTACCGGCATCATCACATTCTCAGGTGGCCTGATTGTAATGTTCAGCTTTACCCGCTCTTCGTATAAGTTCAGCGGCGCATCATTGAATCCCAGCAATCGTTCGACGCCATCGGGATAGCTGACAGAATCCATTTGCCAGTTATCGTCTCTGAGATCCACCCTGGTTTCGATGAGATCATCCTGATTTAGCCCGTGTGCATTCCTGTGTGCATTCCTGTGTGCATTGATGTGCCAGCCAGGGCTTATCAATAGATCAATCTCTACATCCATCGACCCGCCCCCCAAACGTTGCAATCGGGCTATCGCCTTTATACGCCCCTCTCTGGAGAACTGAACCGATTCTACTGATCCTTCATAGTACTCATCTACAGCAAGTAACATATAGGAATAGGCAGCCGGTGATGCCTTTATTAATCCCGAGAAGGCATTAATCGTCGCCAGAATCTTCTCACGATAAGGTAGCTCTCCGGTTCGATGGTACATGCTAACAAGCAGGTTTAGCGCCACTGAATTGCCAGAAGCAATGGCGCCATCTCCCGGGCTTTTCGGCCGGGCAATTGACGGTTCATCTGAATGAACCCGCGCCAGGAAGAAGCCACCTGCAGCATGATCCCAAAAATCTTCAATCATGGTTTCCGCAAGAACTTTTGTACGGGATAACCATATTTCATCTGCTGTTGCATCAAAAATATTGAGATAGCCTTCAGCGAGATAGGCATAATCTTCAAGACCGGCTGCGGTCGAAGCATGATCATCCAGCATTATGCGGCTAAGCTTCTCCGTGGTTGACCAGTTTCCGGTCCATAATTCGTGTCCTGCCACGATTGCTGCCTGCAAATAATCATCTCGCGAAAGCGCTCTTGCCGCGATTACCAAAGCCGAGATCATCATCCCATTCCAGGCTGAGATTATCTTCTCATCCCTCAGTGGTTGTACACGCTTAGCACGTTCAATCGTCAGCTTGCTTCTGATCAAATCGACCTTTTCAAGCAGCACCTCCTGCTCCAGCCCGTGCACTTGCGTATAGTCTTTGAGTGATAGTGCAAGCGTCGGGATATTCCTGCCTTCAAAATTACCGGCTTCACTTATCCCGAACAAATCCTCGGCGAGCAACATTTCATCATCAGTCAAGACACCCCCAACCTGTGCTTGAGTCCACAGGTAAAAGCGCCCCTCTTCTTCCTCTGAATCAGCGTCCCGGGCAGAATAAAATGTACCGGTGGCTGACAGTAGATCATCCAGCACATAGTCAAGAGTCTGTTCAACGATTCGTCGATAACCAATATCCTGGGTAATTTCATATGCTTTTGAATAAACCCGAACCAGTTGCGCCTGGTTATATAACATTTTTTCAAAATGCGGCACCAGCCACTCACTATCAGTTGAATACCGGTGAAAGCCTCCACCCACCTGATCATAGATACCGCCTGCCATCATTCCGTCGAGTGTTTTTCTCGCCACTGCGAGAGCAGAATCATCTGCATCTCTTTGCCATGCATAAAGCAACAGCAGCAAATTAGTCTCCTGAGGAAATTTCATTCCCTGACCAAACCCCCCATACACGGGATCATGCATCTCAACAAGAGTTCTGACGCTTTCAGTGATTATTGAATGATCTATATTCACCGCCTCATTCTGAGCAGATGTAATGTCGTCAATCGCACTGGCAATCTGATCAGCCTGCTGCTCCAGTTCGCTTCGACGTGTACGCCAGATTTCTGAAATCTGAGCCAACAGTCTTACGAAGTCAGCAGGAGGAAAGTAGGTCCCGCTAAAAAAAGGTTTACCTTCGGATGTGAGAAAATTGGACATGGGCCAACCTCCCTGTCCGGTCGTTAGCTGAACCCCTGTCATATAGACATCATCAAGGTCCGGTCGCTGCTCCCTGTCTACCTTGATCGATACGAAGTGTTCGTTCAGCAACGATGCAACCATTTCATTATCAAAACTCTCCCGCTCCATAACATGACACCAGTGGCAGGTTGAATATCCAATAGAGAGAAATACCGGTTTGTCGGCTACTTTCGCTTGCTCAAACGCTTCAGCACCCCATGGGTGCCAATCTACCGGGTTGTGGGCATGTTGTAACAAATAGGGTGAGTCCTCATCGACCAGCCTGTTGCTATAAATGGGTTGACCCTCGTCGTTTAAGTATCTGGTGCGCACCTTGTGACTGTCCTCCTTAGAATATCCCGCCTTCACTACACTCGTACTCAGTCAGATCTGCCAGCATCCAGAAATGATATGGCACCTGGTAGAATCTCGAATTTCGCAGGGGTAAATCCCAGAAACTCCCCATCTGCTTCTATGGCAATGTCTCCCTGCTCTCCGTCAATTGTCACTTCGTGTGCATCTATATAACGCACTTCCGGATGGCTGATCAAAACACCCTTCCTCAATTGACGAATCCTGATCAGAAAATCCAGGATCGTTGCGTCTCCAACCACAGTGATGCTCAGTTTGCCATTTTCGATACTGGCATTTGGCGCAATACAGAGACCTGCAGAAAAAAAACGGCCGTTCGCAATTGCCACGAGCAATGCCTTGCCTCGCCATCTGAATCCACCATCTGTCAGCAGCCTCAGGCCCCGATTGCGATAGCGCAGGAAAGATTCAATTGTCGCTTTGAAAAATGTCATCCGACCGTTCAACTTCCTTCGAGCATTTCTCCGGCGATTTATACGTTTAACAACATCGGCGCCAATTCCAACGTCAGCAATATTTACAAAGTACCGACTGGCTTCATCCGACTGCTCATCCAAATAACTTACCTTGCCCACATCTACAGATCGATGGCTCCGGGCTGTCACCAGCCTTTCAATCTGATCTAACTGCCCCGTCAATCCCGTTGACTTGATAAAGTCATTCGCCGTGCCCTGCGGGTATAAGCCAATGACAGGTATTCTCGTCGAAGGCGAGTCATCCTTTACTTCAAGGCAGCCATTCACCACTTCATTAAGCGTGCCATCACCCCCGACAGCGATCAGATAGTCAACCTTTCCACAGGCAGCTTTGGCCAACTCAATGGCGTGACCGGCATATTCTGTTTCCCATATATCAACTGATTCGATCTTTCCACTCGATCGAATGCGTGACAGATCGGACTCAGAGGCATGAGGGCTTTTTTTCTCGTCCTTCTTTGTGGCTTTGTTCTTTTCTTTATCTTTGCTGTTAACGATGAATCCCATCTTCATCAGAATCACCACAATTGAGCGCAAGTGATGATGTTAATCTTAATAAGAAACCGTTCAACTGATATCACCTGTTAATAGCGATAACAGGCAGCACCTCTGAAATCCTTCAAATTGAACGTATGGCGTTCAACACAGGTCAATTGCCGGTAATAAGTTTTAGAATTGAATTTAGTTTGTGAATCCAGCGGTTACAATCCCACTAGGCGCCAAAAAAAAACCGCGCAATCAAGCGCGGTTTTTTGTTTTGCCTGAATTTCCCTGAAGCTGATCCAGGTCTGATTAATCAGGCTAGTGAGTCGTCGACCCGTTATTGTTACCCAGGTCCACGTCATCATTGAATGGTTTTTCAGCATTTTCGACTTCACCTTCAATGACGTCACCTTCAATATTGTCCTCAGCAGGTGCTGATTCCCTGGTATCAGGTTCGTCTGGTTGAGTTTTTTCAGGTTTCTCATTCGCTGATATGTAATCGTCGTCATCGAAATCTTCATCATCCAACCATTCCTCACCGCCAGGCTCCTCATCAGGCCAGGGTGTAAACGGGAAGGGTCGAATTTCAGAATTGAAGGTAAGAAATTCGAGAATCTCCAGAATATAAACATTCAGATTTTTGGCGAAACGCATCAGAGGTTCGTTGGCCTGACCGGCGATCAGGATGGAAAAAAACTGGAATACCACCAGGAAGAAGACGATCAACCTTGAAAGACTGAATGCCACACCGAATAGCACCATATAGAGGGCGCGAACCCATATGTCGTTATTAGTCAAATTTCTTCTCGTTCTCTCTTCCATAGCAGCCACTTCACTCATTGGTTGGTTCGACAATTAAAAGAGCAAAAGTGATACCAACTTTGATTATTCTTTAAAAGTCAATAACTTAGTATTCTAAGAACTAGAACAAGTGGTCAGTCATACCAATTTTGACGAATTTTACCACTCACCAGGCTCAGTCCTCCGCCATCAGAGTTTTTTCAACGACCCGGGCAAAGAAACTCGCACCATAGATCAGTGCGTCATCGTTAAAGTCGTAGTCATGATTATGTAGCGGATGGCTGTCAACACCGTTACCCATGTTCAGGTAACAGCTTGGCACCTTCTCAGACATGAAGGAGAAGTCTTCAGAGCCTGTGCCTGGTTGACCTTCACGGTAGACATTGTCTTCGCCGACAAGTTCGTCGCAGACTTCAGCGGCAAGACCTGAGACTACGGTGTCATTCCGCACCGGGTGAAAAATAGTTCTAAAATCCACTTCACCCGAGGCACCATGCGCACTGCAGATACCGCTAACCATCTCATTCATTCTCTTCTCGATTCGTTCCATAAGTGCCATATCAAGAGTCCGCACTGTACCCGCCAGGCGGGCAGAACCAGGAATTACGTTGTATGCGTCACCTGCATGTATCTGGGTCACCGAGAGAACGGCTGTCTGCATCGCACCGGTATTGCGGGAAATTATCGTCTGAAGTGCCACGGTCAGCTCACTGGCGATAATTACCGGATCAACACCCTGATCAGGAAATGCACCATGGGATCCTTTGCCGGTAATATCAATATCAAAAAATGCACCAGCAGCAGTTCTGATTCCTGCAACTGCGGCAAATTTACCAACAGGTAAACTCGGCGCATTGTGCATGGCGTATAAGGTATCACAGGGAAATTGCTCAAACAGCCCATCTTCTATCATGGCTTTGGCACCACCAATACCTTCCTCACCTGGTTGAAAGATAAAATTCACCTGCCCCTGGAAGTTCTGATTATCTGCGAGATACTTGGCAGCAGCCAGCAGCATTGTGGTGTGGCCGTCGTGTCCGCAGGCATGCATAACACCTGAATTCGTTGATTTATGCTCAAAGCTGTTGCGTTCCTTTATCGGCAGTGCATCCATGTCTGCCCTGAGTCCGATTGAGCGTGTTTCGTTGCCGACCTTCAGTACGCCAACCACCCCGGTCTGGCCAATACCGCGAAATACCTGAATACCAAATTCTTCCATCTTGGCAGCGACAAAGTCCGCGGTTCTGTTTTCTTCAAAACCGAGTTCCGGATGAGCATGAATATCACGCCGCCATTCAGTGAGTTCCGATTCCATTGATACGATATCATCGACTAGTGACATCTTTGGCTCCTTGTTTTACTTGATTATTCTATGACGGGTATCTCTATGCACTCTCGGCCGCAGGTACGTTTTTCGCTGCAATTGAAGCCTGAATCTCTGCCAGTCTCTTACGATTGAGTTTATACCTGCCATAAAAGAATACAGAGCAGATACCCGGCACCATTGCCATTGGTCCGTAGACAACTCCCAATTCATATATCGTCTGCGTATCAACCTCTCCAAGCACAGCATTAGTCGGAAATTCAATCAAATCCAGCGCAATGCCAGCAATCAGGTGGCCCAATGCGGATGTCGATTTAGCAAAGAAGGTACGAGCCGAATAGAAAATGCCTTCCTGTCGCCTGCCGGTCTTGAGTTCGTGTTCATCGGCAATGTCCGCAAGTGCCGACATCACGGATATATTGAGGATGCTGCCAGATCCGTATGAGAATACCGAGATGAATACGAGCAGTGGAAAGAGATAAGCCCAACTATTCGTCGGGAATATGTCAAGCAATCTCAGATTGACTGCCAGTGCACCGAAAAAGGCCAGCCCCAGAACAGAGACGATTATCGAGTTTCGCTTATCGATCAGTCGATGCAACGGCGTTGTCTGGGTAAATCCGAGGACATAACCCGTGATAGAGCCGAAGACATAAAATCTTAGCTGACTGGGTTCAAGTTCCCAGAAGAAGGTTCCCATGTGCAGGTTCAGCGTCTCATGAACACCTAACATCAGTGACAGGAAGAAAAAGCCAAGCAGCAGATTAAGATAGTTGCGATTTGATATCGCAGAGAACATTTCTCTAAAAACGGTTAACGGTCTGAATGGCGGTTGATCATCAGGCGGTTGAGGCAAATAGGGAATCTTGTCCCGGGTAAACCATGCGCAAGCCAGTATCGCTCCCGAGATGAAAAGCGCGGCAAAGAATGCAAATTCCGGATATGCCTCGGGGTTGCGAAGCCCATTGGCATATTCTTCAGTCGAATTAAAGAACCATGTATAGGCAATCCATGATGTCGATGCACCACCGAGAAAACCAAAGAAGTTGTTATAGCTCATGACCGTCGAGCGCTGATGATAATCCTGAGACAGTTCAGCACCAAGCGCCAGATGAGGCACAGCATATAAGGTCAGCAAAGTTCGCATCAGAATGGTAAATCCGCAGAACCAGAAAAACAGCCAATATCCTTCAAGACCCGGCGGTGGAGAGAAGATCAGGAAAAAAACCATCCCCAGGGGAATCGCTGTAAATAACAGGTAAGGATGTCTTCGTCCGAACCGGGATTTGGTCCGATCTGATATTGTGCCCATCAGGGGATCAGTTATCGCGTCGGAAAATAGCGCGATGGTAACCGCAAGACCAGCCAGGGTACCGGAGAGTCCAAGCACCTGGTTGTAGTAGAAGAATACAAAAGTATTAAATGAAACGTTGGTAATCGCTTCGCCGGAAGCCCCTATTCCGAATGCTACCTTGGTCGCTACACCCAGCGGAGGGGCCGCTGGGGTTACTGCTGAATCTGAACTCATACATACTCATCTGGCTTCCTGTCGGCAGACTGTATCACCTCTCTGCTGAGACTGCGACAGGTCGATTCTTAAGAGAAGCGACCACTCCGTCAATTACGCTATACCCCGGGTCAATGGTGGAATCGTGTTCATGGCCGACAAATAATATGATTTTCTGATCGGTTAGCCACCACAGTCTGTATGAAGTGCCAGCTTCTTCATAGTCGAACTGATATCCGCTGAAATCCCCCCACTTCTGCCAGTAAAGTAATTCGGATAAATCAACATTTGTTAAGTTGCGCAGGGTTTTCCGATCGATCTGCCGTGGAATGATCATGGACCTCATTTTGAGCATCTCAATGCCAGTGTGGTCAAAGATCCTCGTTGTATTCTGGTTTGCAGGTACTCCTGCTTCATGACGCCATCCTTCGGGGACGTACATATTGGCGCCATCAACCGTAATCAGATTGCTGATATCCAGAACCGTAATCGTAATGTAGAGGCGAACAGTCGGCATGCAATAGGACATGACTTCAACCTGCATCGCGCCAGGTTTTACGGCCACAAATTCAATCTCATCAGGGCGGTATTCCAGAAAACCATCTTCAATCAGTGGTACACCAACCACGATAGGTACACGCTTTTGAAACATGCCATCTTCATCCAGTGCATCAATTTTCAGATCGGTGAGAGAAAACTGATCGCCAACTACCAGGGTGACAACGGGCATTGAGGTCAAAAGTTCCTGGTTTGAACCAGCATCCCTGCATAATTCCTCACTCATGGGTGCAGTAAACATTCGATAAGAGAGCTCTATCTCCTCGCCGCTTTGGCTCGAGGAGTATCCTTCACCTGCGGAACCAAAATATACACCTTCGACATCAGCAGACAGGTTATAGCTCAGCAGCACGAACGCAAAACCAAGAATCAATTTCATTGAATATTCATGACACTATTTTCCACTTAGGTGGATGTTCGTTGGCAAAAAGTTCAATCGGGTCGACCTCTTTTAAGCCGACCTCTTTTAAACTATGCAGGTTCAGCCTGCGCCCCGATGCTTTGCTTCAGCCTATTTCTGGCACGGAATATTACCCTGTCAAAGTGTTGAGTGCTCAATGCATGAACATCGCAGATTTCATCCTTGCTCTGCTCCGCTATATAACGACGCAGGAGGATATCCCTGTCACGATTGATCTTGAGCGCGACAATCGACTGATATAGATATTCTTTTCTCTCTTTGTGGATATACTGATTTTCAGGTTCAGAATCACCACATTCAAAATCATCAAGACAACCGCGAAGTTCAACACGATTGTCAGCTCTTCGCAGCCAACCCAGATAGACATATTTGGCCGTCCTGTATATATAGCTGGAAAGATGATGAGGTTCATTGATCCCCTCATGGCGAAGTCTATTCAGAATAATAATCAGCGTTTCATGGGCAAGATCTTCCGCCCGACTGCTGTCTCCCGTCAGCTTTTCAAGAATGGCCAGTACCCGGGTCCGATATCGTTTTATTAGCTGTTCTTCCAATTCTTCATCGCCGGATGCTATACCAGCAGCCAGTGATCTGCTTACCAGTCCCTCTTCCCCTCTAAACTCTGTGTTCACAATTACCCCCAAGAATTGATTCCATGGGTCACAGATTGACATTAAGTCGGGTGATTTCGTATCACCTAAACAGGTGATAACTCGAGGATCTCTCTTAATTCGGTTTGAAGATATTGAGCTGTACAGCCGCTGCTGTTGCTTCAGCACGGTTATGAACGTTCAATTTGCCATAGAGACTCTTTATGTGGTGGGACACCGTGTTGGGGGAGATATCCAACAGACGACTTACTTCTTTTACCTGGCAACCTTTGGCTATCAGGCTAAGCACTTCCATCTCTCGCTCTGTTAGTTTCTCGGAGTCATCCTCGTCTTTAACAATTGCGCCCGACAATGCCTCCTGTCTGAAGAATCCCAACATGGACTGCGCCACGCTTGGCGACAATGCTGGTCTGCCTGATACCGCATCTTGAAGGTATCGCTGCAATTCCTCAGGTGAGTGACCTTTAAGCAGATATCCACAAGCACCAGAGCGGAGCGCATCAAAAAGATGGGATTCATCATCGAAAATCGTGGTTACAACCGACAGTGTATCCGGGCAGTTCAGACCAATATATCGAACCAGGTCCGCACCGTTACCATCGGGTAACCCAAGGTCCAGCAATGCAAGATCAAACCGGGTACGTTTCAAGATCTCGAGACCCACGCTAACAGTCGTCGCGGTTTCAATTAAAGGTTGCCCAAAGGTCTGATCAACCACCTGTCTTAGCACCTCGGTGGCATCATGATGATCCTCAACGATGAGGACACATTTGACCTTTTTCACCGCTCGGTCCTCATCCTTCTGCATTATGTTCCTCTACACTTCTTTCCTCTGTACTTCTTTCCTCTGTACTTTGTTTCTCCGTACTTTGTTTCTCCGTAATCAGTGCCTCTGTATTTTTCTCGTCTGTCGTATGTTCCTCTATATTGTGTAACGGAATTTGCAGCATAACCCGGGTACCGGACGAAGTATGCCAGTCAATGCTGGCATGGAGTTCTCCCACCCTGGATTGGATGTTATAAAGACCATTACCCGGTGTAACCGTATCCTGATCGAATCCTGTTCCATTATCACTCACTTCAATCGTCAATGGCCCTGCTTCTCTGTTCACTGAGACTGAAATTTTACTGGCCTCCGAATGGCTGATGGTGTTGTTGAGAAGTTCCCGGACAATATTAAGAATATTGAGATACTGATTGGAGCTGATATTTGCCTCCTCTTCTCCGAGTTCTTCTTGCCATTCAAATATGAGCCCGACGTTGTCGCAGGTCTCCTCGCTCAGATGTCTTAACTTGCCGATTGCATCATGCAGTGAAACAGGCTCATCTTTGAGCGCCTGAATTAATTCTCTCAATTGCTCCATGGTTTCCTGGGCCAGTAGTCTCGATCTGTCATCCCTGGCGGTATAGATAAGAGACAAAAGTTTATGTCCAATCTGATCGTGCAGATCGCGCCTTATTCTCTCTCGTTCCTGGGTCTGACCTGCAAAGAAAGCATCACGAAAATCATATAATCGTTCCAACAGAACCACCAGTGTCTGTACCAGGTCCTGATCCTCTTCCGTGAACAGCCGGGTACCATTTTCGGCGAACTCAAGTCTGGCTGCGGGGGAATATCGATTACCGGCAACAATCAAGGTCTGGCCACGATCATCAACCCTGGTCTCCTCCGATTGGCTGAACTCAAAACTAATAGGTGAGAAAAGCGTGTTCAGTGCGGTACGCCAGGAATCCCGGGGACGAACTACCGAGACCAGAGAATCCTGCACCATTGTTACAACGGCATCGTTGAATAATCGTTGATACCTGTATTGCCTGGATTGCGAAACGCGCCTGGTAATCCACTGACGTATTGGCAGGTAGCACCATAGGACCAGTCCGAGAACGATAAAGGTGGATACCCGGGGCGAGATACTCGCAACCGAAACGATGATGATATCCAGGCCAAAGAAGAACAGTGAAACGAAACTCCATTGGTAGGCTGCAGCAATGTGCTGTTCCAGGTGGAACAACTTGAAACGCGCAACGCCGACGAGTACGAGAAGGTAGGTACTTACAACAGTGAATGCATTGAGCGTTCTGCCAGAAATACCCTCCTGCCCCAGAACAACCGGCAGCAAATAAAGCAATAGAAAGATACTCGGCCCCAATGTCCAGGCCAGGATAATCCACAGAGCCTGGGCTCTTTCAACCGGTCTGCCCCTGCTGATTTTCCACTGTAGAACGCAGAGGGTAACCACGACAGCAAAGAATACAGGCATTGGCAGATAAGTTTCGTTGTAGCTGAAATAAAGAAACTGGTTGGTAAGTGTCGCGCTGAAATTCCAATCATTCACCAAAACCACAAGACTGTATACAAGTAAACCGTAGAGCAGTCGCTTACTCCACCTATCGGCATTGCTGATTTTCTGCGGATAATAGAGCAGGACACAAGTTCCGAATCCCAGGAAAATAAAAGTTCCAACTCCCCCGGCAATCTTGAACAACCAGAATAGAATTGGTTCAAGGTAGAACATTTCTATTGCATATATGGATGCGGCAGAGGGCACAGTAAAAATAAACAGGCCAATGCCACTCAACAGAAGGAAGACAGCCTCCTTCGTTCGCGGACGGAAGGCCCAGACCAGCGCACCCATAAAAGGTGCCGCCAACCCCAGGAAAAATCGAATCCATACCGATACCGAGATAGAAGACAATGGGCGCCTTTGATCCATTGCAATATCTATTTGCCTGCCTTCAACAAGATCCAGGGTAACAACTGGCTGGCTGACTATTCGATAAACCTTCGCAAGTTCATTCAGACGTTCTTTGCGATTCTCATAAAGTGCCCGGGCCTGGAAGGTGGAAGTTAAAACATGCTTCTGACTGAGAGTGATGGAATCACCACCTGCCGATATCAGGTTAATTTTGTCTCCAGTTTTCAACCCCTGTGATGCTACCCAGTTATCAACCCTGGTAACTAGCATGTAATCTGATGCAGGATCTTTCTCGACATTGAATCCGGTATAGGGTGTCAGCCATAGCAACAGAACGAATAGCGCTGTAAAGATCAGGGCTACGAAGATGGACAGATTGATCAGTACTCTCGGAGACAACATTTCCAGCCTGATACTGTTTCTTATTATTTAGTCTGAAGCCAAGTGTACACAAAAAAAGGTTCGAATCGCTGAATCCTTTTTTTATTGTGGCTTTCACTTTCAAAAAATGACCTGAACAGGCATGGTCAATTAAATCTATTGTGTCAGTGACGGCATCTGGCTCAATGCTTACGTCTCTTCATATGTTCTATATACTGTCTCAAAAAAAACAGGATCACATTCCATGGCATCAATACTACCTGCACACTGGCCGAGACGATATGTTGTTGTTGGCATGTCTTTTCTATCCGTGTTTATCTGCTATATCGATCGCGTCAATATTTCGATCGCTATCATTCCCATGGCCGAAGATCTCGGCTGGAGCATGCAGACTCAGGGAACGATCCTATCGTCTTTTTTTATTGGCTACCTTTTGCTGCAGATAATTGGTGGCAGACTGGCAGATAAGTTTGGCGGTAAGGTTGTACTTGGCGCTGGCGTATTGCTCTGGTCGCTTTTCACGATATTGACCCCCCCTGCTGCTATGATCGGCTTAAGCCTGTTAATTGCCACCCGAATAGCCATGGGTATGGGCGAAGCAGTGACATTCCCGTCTATATATACGACTTATGGGCGCTGGATTCCCATTCAGGAAAGATCCAGGGCAGTCGGTTTTACCAACAGTGGCATCCCACTGGGCACGGTATTTGCGCTTGTCGTGACACCTATCATCGTGCAGCAACTCGGATGGGAGTGGGCATTTTATCTCTTTGGCGCTGTTGGCCTGGTCTGGTATCTCTTCTGGCATCAGATGGTTACCGCCTCACCTCAGCAGAGTACTATCATCACAGAGGAAGAACTCGCACTCATCGAGGATGGCACCGCCTCAAAAGAAGACGATGCAGATGCACCTTCAATAATCGACTTTCTGAAACACGCCCCTGTCTGGGCAATTATTATTACCCACTTTTGCAATAACTGGTCGCTCTATGTGCTTCTGTCCTGGCTGCCTACATTCGTGAACAAGGGACTCGGAGTCGACTATGCTGCCGTTGGCTGGGTTACCATGATTCCTCATGTTGCATCGTTCTTCTTTCTTAACATCGCAGGGAATATCGCCGACCGGCTCATTCGAAACGGTATGGCGATCGGCAAAGTTCGCAAACTGATGCAGACCATAGGATTCGGTGGTATCGCAACTGCTTTGTTCATTGTTGGTGAAGTTGACAGTGTATGGATGGCTATTGGCATCATGGCTACAGGTAATGCACTGGGTGCATTCGTCACTGGCGGATTCTCTGTGAATCATATGGATATCGCGCCAAGGCATGCAGGTACGCTCATGGGGATAACCAATACCGCTGGCACAATTCCGGGCATCATCGGTGTTTTCGTCAGCGGTGTGATTCTTGAGGTTACCGGTTCATGGGCACTTGTGTTCCAGGTGGCAGGCGGGGTTACCCTCTTCGGGTTGATCGTATTTCTGTTGTTCTCATCCAGTGAGAAAATTTTCGACTGAGTCGAATGGCACTTACTTAAGGCACATATCATCCTTAGCGGTGAGTAGGACGGGTGTGTCTATTGCGAGAGCATCAAGCCTGCGCCGAGCGCGCCGAAGGAGACTACAGGCTCCTGAGTAAGTGAGGCTGTCGCCATTGCGACCGCAGGCGCGCTCTGGCAGTAGACACACCCGTCCTGCTTGACGCGGATTGAGATCAAATTGTCCTAGTGTCTTAAGTAAGTGCCATTCTCGACTGCGTCTATTTACCTGACCGCATCAGCAACTTTCCGAAATAGCTGATCAACGAAGGAAATGATCCAGGTAATCAACTGAACCGTCGATCTCAAACGCTGGTACATCACTATGCTTGCCTGGATTAGCATGCAGTGTTTTCTTGCGACTACCAAGTGAATCAAAAAGCGCGAGACAACTTTCTCTCGGTACAATTTCATCATTCCACTGAACCAGAAACCGGATAGGACAGGAAACTTCCAGCGCCAGCCGCATCAGCTCGTCGGCATTGGGTCCCCATGTACCCATAAGTCCCAGCAGCGCTACGCTGATACGATCATCTGTGGCGACGACAGGTAATCCCATCATGGTTCCCATCGACAAACCCCACCAGCCGGTCGGTCTTGAGCCTTCTTCGCCTTCTATAAAATCAAGCGCAGCCCGCCAATCCGCCAGCATACCCTCGTTACCACCACCGGCATGCCAGACTTTCTCAAATGCCTGCGGATTCTCGCTGATGTCTTCGGTCGCTCGCTCTCCGTGACCCGGCCCATCGATTGCCATTGCAGCGATTCCGCGTCTGGCCAGTTGGTGAGCAAGATTTTCGATATAGTCGACTTTTTTATGCGTCGTCCCACCATGCCCCAGCAGGACAAGACGATCGGCCCGTCCGCCTGGTGGTGTCCAGTAGATTCCCGGGACAACCTGACCATTTACCTCGATCTCAAATCCACTTTCCTCAAAACCATCACCACTTGCTTTCTTGTCATTCCAACTCATTTTCAACTCACTTTTAGATTCTGATCGGATCACAGTATACAGAATTCACATGGATCGAATGGATGAATCAATGGACATCGCAGACACCGGACATTATTCTCGGAGACAAACAAAAAGGGGCCTGACAATGCCAGAGGATCTAGTTTCAAAAAGAGAGCGATTGCTGGGATCAGCGCCATTATTCTATGAAACACCGGTCCATATTGTTCGCGGTGAAGGTGTCCATCTTTACGATGATACTGGAAAGCAATACGTGGATATGTACAACAATGTACCCTGTGTGGGACACGCCAATCCCCGGGTGGTTGAGGCTATGCAAAAGCAGATGAGCACCTTGAATGTTCACAGCCGATACCTGCACGAGAGCATACTCGAATATGCCGAAAGATTACTCGCGCATCATCATGATGATCTTGAGAGTGTCGTATTCGCCTGCTCTGGTACAGAAGCTAGTGAGATTGCCCTGCTGATGGCCCGCCATAGTACAAATGGTCAGGGAATCATATGTACAGACGCGACCTATCACGGCAACAGCACGGAAGTAAGGAAGATGTCCGCTCGACCGGTAACTGACCCATTTTTTCGCAGTATCCCATTCCCACAAAGCTACCATATGCCAACTCCACTGTCTTCTGATGACACAGTAACGAGCGAAGCACTGTGTCAATACTATCTGGAGCAGATTGAAGACGCGATTGAATACTTTGATCAGAGCTATATCCCCTTTGCAGGTATGTTTGTTTGTTCTATTCTGGCAAACGAGGGCTTGCCTCGCATTCCTGACGGATTTATGGCCAAAGCCGTAGAGCTTGTGCACAAGGCCGGTGGTGTCGTTATCGCCGACGAAGTACAGGCTGGCTACTGTCGGTCTGGCAACTGGTGGGGTTATGAGACCAGCGATTTTATTCCCGATATAGTCACTATGGGTAAACCCATGGGCAATGGATTACCCATATCGGCAGTTGCGGCAAGCAGCGATCTGGTCGCTTCCTTTCGCAATAATACAAGATACTTTAACACGTTCGCCTCAAGCCCCCTGCAAGCATCCGTTGGCATGGCCGTGCTAGATGTAATCGAGGATGAAAAGCTACTTGAGAACGCTGCTCAAATTGGTGCCTTCATGCGAGAGGAACTCAAAGGTCTGCAACAGAACTTTGAATCAATGGGGGATGTTCGTGGTTGCGGCTTGTTCATTGGTATCGAATGGGTGAGTGATCGCACTTCCCAGGACCCCGACAGACAAGGCGCGATCGAAGTCGCCAATAAAATGAAAGAGAAAGGATTTCTTCTGAGTAACGCTGGAGCCAAAGGCAATGTAGTAAAGGTAAGACCGCCTCTCGTATTCAAACAGGCTGATGCAGACCTGTTTTTGACCGCCTTTTCTGAGATGCTAGCAGAATCACAGCCATAGTGGACGATACAGACAAGATACTTAAACGGGTTAAACCAGCGCTAGAGCATTGGAATCTGGTCGCACGTGAAATCAAACTAGCTTCTCTTTCAGAGAATATCGTCTACAAGGTACTCGGTGAAGACGACCAATACTATGCGCTGCGGGTTCATCGCCCCGGTTACCACACCCTCGATAAATTAAATTCTGAACAGCACTGGACCAAAGCCTTACAGGATGAGGGCATTAGTGTACCCACAGCCTATCAGACAAATGAGGGCAATTATTTTATCGAGGTTGATTGCGGTGACTCTAATCGTCAGGTTGGATTAATCGGATGGATTGACGGCGTGTTATTAGGCGACAAGCTGGATGCTGCCAGCAATCGTGATAAAACCGCAGATAAAGCTGTATATAAACAGATGCTTTTTGAGCGGATTCACGAACTCGGTCAACTTTGCGCAATGATGCACAATCAGGCATCTGGCTGGCAGCCACCTGAATCATTTGTACGACACCATCTGAATGTCGACGGATTCGTGGGAACTTCACCATTTTGGGATCGGTTCTGGGAGGTCCCCTACCTCACCAGTCAACAGCGCCACATCATGCTCGAAGCCAGAGAAAAAATACGAGAAGTACTAACCAGTTATGGTGAAAAGCCTGACACCTACAGCTTGATTCACGCTGACCTACACCCATACAATATCCTGTTGTCGGAGAATGATCTTTTCGTTATCGATTTTGATGATGCAGGATTCGGCTGGCATCAATATGATCTCGCGGTCGCGATCTACAACTTCAGACATCTCGACGACTTTGAATCATTGTCAGATACATTGATTGACGGCTATCGCCAGCACCGAAAAATCAGCGACGAAGACCTGACCCTACTACCCTTCTTTCTGGTGGTGCGAGCAGTGGCACATATTGGCTGGGCCAATGCCCGCCCGGAGCTATGGCCTGCTCCTCGAATGAAACCTCTAATTGAAACCGCCTGTCAGTTCGCAACTGAATTTTTTTCTAGCCACTAGCCGCTAGCCACTAGCCGCTAGTCGCGAGTAGCTATTCGCTATATGCAGAACTCCTTGACCACTCAAACATCCGTCTCTAGTCACGATCAAGATTCTGTTCATGATCTCCCATCCGGCATATTTTGCTCCATGACAGTGGTTTGACAATGAATGGAATGCCTTGAGAGAAAGACTACAAAGAAATAGTAGAGTTCTCACACCCATAGTGTCATAGAAACTTGAGATGAAATCTTTCACAAGGCAGGTATCAAGTTATACTCACAGGTATGAGCGATGCACTCGGTACTCTCCAAAATACCTTCGGATATGATGATTTTCGCACACCTCAGGCAGAAGTGATCGATTCCCTTATCGAGGGTCACGATGCACTGGTCCTGATGCCAACCGGTGGTGGAAAATCTCTTTGTTACCAGATTCCGGCCATGGTACGAAAGGGATGCGGCATTGTGATATCACCACTCATCGCCTTGATGAAGGATCAGGTAGATGCGCTCCAGGAGTTGGGGGTCAGGGCAAATTTTCTGAATTCCACTCTCGACAATGAAACGGTCTGGGAAATTGAGCGCGCACTGCGGCAGGGAGAATTAGATCTGCTTTATGTAGCACCGGAACGCCTGATCCAGGAGTGAACCCTGGCATTGCTACGAGAATCTGACATCAGTCTCTTCGCTATCGATGAGGCTCATTGTGTATCTCAGTGGGGTCACGATTTTCGAGCAGATTACCTTGAACTTGATTTGTTGCACGAGGAATTCCCCGAGGTCCCGCGAATCGCTTTAACAGCAACCGCCGATGCAAGAACCCGGAGAGATATCATCTCACGGCTTGATCTCGAGCAGGCCAAACAGTATCTGGCAGGTTTTGATCGTCCTAACATCCGCTATGCTATTGGGCTAAAACAAAATCCCAGAAATCAACTCCTGCGATTTCTAAAAGACGAACATCCCTCTGATGCTGGCATTGTCTACTGTCTGTCACGCAAAAAGACAGAAGAGACAGCCACCTGGCTTGAGTCTCAGGGTTTTAACGCCATACCTTATCATGCGGGGCTTAGCAGTGAGGTCAGATCAGCACATCAATCCCGTTTCCTACGTGAAGAAGGCATCATTATTGTTGCAACCATCGCCTTTGGCATGGGCATTGACAAACCTGACGTTCGTTTTGTGGTGCATTTGGATCTGCCGAAAACAGTGGAAGCCTATTACCAGGAAACCGGCAGGGCAGGACGCGACGGTTTACCGGCAGATGCATGGATGATTTACGGGCTTCAGGATGTCACCAAACTCAGGCAGTTGATGGATAATTCGGATGGCAGTGAAGAATACAAACGAGTAGAACAGATACGACTCAACGCCATGCTGGGCTTATGTGAGATCACTACCTGTCGACGACATGCCCTGCTCGCCTATTTCGACGAAGATTCAGTTGAGAATTGTGGCAACTGCGATACGTGTATCTCCCCAGTTGAAACCTTCGATGGTTCCGAGGCTTCACAAAAAGCCCTGAGTGTTGTCTATCGAACCGGTCAGCGATTCGGGGTTAACCATCTGGTTGATGTCCTTCGTGGTGCTGAAAACGACAAAATATTCCAATTCGATCATCATCACCTGCCTGTCTTTGGTATTGGTAAGGAATTTGATTCTAACCAGTGGAAATCAGTCTTCAGGCAACTCATCGCACGGGGATTCCTCAGGGTAGACGTTGAACAATTTGGCGGTCTCAAACTCGAGGAAAAATGTCGTCCCCTGCTGCGAGGAGATGAATCAATCGAACTTCGCAAAGATGTGATGAAAAAAGCCGTCAGGCAGAAGAAGCTGGCAAAGATACCGTTACCGGAAGATATCGATGTGGGTGTCTGGGAAGCCCTTCGAGAATGCCGTCGAAAACTCGCCGTGGCACAGGGTGTACCCCCATACATCATATTTCACGACAGCACCCTGCAAGCAATGGCTGAGCATATGCCAGCTTCACTCGAAGAATTTTCTCTCCTGCCCGGTGTGGGCGAAAGAAAACTCGATAAATACGGCAACATATTCCTCGACATATTAAGAGACGAAAAACTGTAATCCCCGCTTCGCCCAGTCAGGCACTACCGGGAATATCCTCCAATAGACAGATCATCCAGCCCAACTGTATCAAGCAGTTCTGAGTAACGAGGATCATCCCTTATTGCCTCAAGCCTCGGGTCCTGGCGAGTAAACATCAGACAATTCGAACGATACTCAACTGCACGATCAAGCTGTTCAAATGCTTCTTCTTTCTTGTCCAACATAATTGACACAGTCGCCTTCTCATAGGGGCAGATATAGCTTTCACTTTGTTCGACCTCATGGAGTATCGCCTGCGCTTCATCTGTTCGCCCTGCCCTTGCGTATATCTGGGCCAGCCCAATCAGAAAGAACGGACCACGCTGCCCCAGTTCAAGCGCTTTTTCGCCCAGTGAAATCGCACGTTCATGTTCATTGGCAAGCGAATAGATCCAACCAGCGTTGTTCGAAACAAGTGGCACCTGGGGGAATAGCCGAACTTTCTCATCCGCCAGTTTCATACCGCTCGCTGTTTCACCGAAGAGGAAATGGATGAATATCGCCCAACCCGCAATTTCAGGATTTAGCGGATCCTGATCGTCAGCGGCAGCAAGGGACTCGAAGGCTCGTTGTTTGTCTCCGAGTGAGGTGTAATAAAGTGCCAGACCAGTGTGGGTTATGCCAATTCTTGGATCCCGCGATCTTGCATCACTTAAATATCGCCAGGCATCGTCAAAATGCCAGGATTGGAGATAGGCCATACCGAGCGCAGAACGAGCATAAGCCGAAGCAGGATCAAGCGCTATTGCATTTGTCGCTGCAGCATGAACATACGACAGCATATCGATCGGGGGTTCAAAGAACGTCATTCTCTGACGATAAGAGATGGCTTTTGCCACGTAGGCAAGGCTGAAGTCAGGATCAAGTTCAAGTGCTGCATCAAAATTCTCGATACTATGGATCAGCGTCTCGTTTGTTGATATGTTTTGAAACTCAATGCCTTCGTTGTAGAGGGCATAAGCAGCCAGGTCACTGGTTGGCAGTTCATTTAAGGCCTGTTCTTCGCCTTCGTGTACAGCCACCTGTAATGCTGCCGATACAGATCTTGCAACCTCAGACTGCACAGCGAACAAATCGACATGATCATCCCGAACGAAGTGATCATCATCCCACAGGATTTTTCCGTCTTTCAGATCTTCGAGTGACAAACTAACACGGATATTACTGTTCGATTCAACACTGATCAGGCCATCCAGCACATAACGAACCTCAGGGAGTTCGGACTGGATATGAGGCCGGGTTTTGTTTGCATTGAAAGCAAATGCAGACGGAGCCGGAACCGTCTTTATTCCCGAGACTCTTCTTAACTTGCGGATAATCTCACGGGTCATCTGATCGGCAAATGGGTCCCATGCTTTATCGTTGGCAGCAGATACATCAAATGGCACCACCAGTACATAGGGTTTCTCGTCGGCGGTGTCGGTGCTTTCAGTTACCGGTTCTTCAATGGGCGGAGACAGCACCGTTGCAAACAGCATGAGGACAATGGCGAGTCCCGTCGCAATCAGCAGATGTTTACGATGACGAAAACGAGGCTTCCCTGGTATTTTACTATCCTGATCAGACGTCATACCGGTCACTGATGAGTTTGGATTCAAGGCGGCGAGAATACTCGACCGGTAACTCTCTGATGACTGTCTATCACGATGGATCGCCTGAACACGATTAAGACCTATTTTAAGATCCGGCGTCAGTGGCACATCTTCCAGATATATCGGGATGATTTCTTTCCCTTCATCAAGGGCGAGGTTTATTTCCCGGTTGCAATGATCCGATTCGAGTGAAGCACGGGATATGTAGAAAAGAACCCAGGAAGCGCCATCAATGGAGGTGCCAATCTCTGCACGCCAGTTCTTACCCGCTGAAATACCCTCGTCATACCATATATTAACGCCCTGGTGGCTAAGCCACTCAATTTCCTCATAGACAACATCCTGGTCTGCATGTGCATAACATACAAACACGAAAGGATTTTCACCATCATACGATGGAAACGGGGGTTCCACTCACTATTACCTCTGCCAACGGGTTTGACAAGGCTAACCTAATTGACAGCCAAATCAAGCCAGTTTAGCCGACGCCATCCACTTTTTGACCGACGGGATATAAAGGGGCATGCGAACTAGGGCGCAACCGGTCGAAAGGACAAAAGTACATTCCCTGCAGGCTGCCCGAACATCCCATAACCGGAACTAACGTACAGGCTGCCATTTGCCGCCACTACTGACGCGTTATCAATTGCCCCGCCCTGTCCGGGAACGCCATTTACACCAACATAGTTCTGAGCCGTATCGTATCTGAATAAAACCTCGCCTGTATTTGCGTCAAAAACCCGTAAGATTCCGTCGAGGCTGCCCTGCACCACAGCACCATCAATAACCATAGGAGCTGCAGAGAATCCATACATGAACTTACAACGGGGCAATGCCCGGCTCCTGCCTTCACATTCGGGATAGGTGCGGTATTCCCAGATCATTTCACCAGTATCCACCTCAAGGGCATATAAGCCTGGCATGGGATCAAATCCCGGTCTGGGGCGACCAGGGTCGCTGATGGCAGCAAAGACCCGCTTGCCGTCATAAGCCAATCCCCAGTGAATACCGCCATTTGCGGTCCCGATCCCCTTACTCCAGCGCCAGATCACCTTGCCTTTTTCGTTAGGATCCAGAGCCCAGACGACGCTCGATTTCTGGCCAGCCAATAATATATCCGAACCATCTGATCGTTTGGCAAGAACCACAGATGCGCCAAAGTCGATGTCCCGGTTGATCGAAAATTCAGGTGGGCAGTTCAGCGATGGGTTATTTCGCCTGCAGCCAGCAAGATATATATCGTTAGCATCAGCCTGAAATGACCAGCGGATAGAACCATCTTTCATATCTACTGCAAGTATGGCGTCCGTATGTTTGTGAGCGGGTTCTGAATTCGCTTCCCCTGTTCCAACATACAAAACACCACGTTTCTCATCGATGGTCGGTGAGGTCCAGACCGGACCACCGGATGGCCCCCAGATCATCTGACCATCACCTCTATCCCTGACCGGTTTTGCATCCGGCATGGTCGGGGTAAACCAGACGACTTCACCATCGCTTGCATTTAAACTTGCAATCCCTCCATGGGCTTTGCAACATTCATGTACCGGATTTGCACCCACCAGAATCTCGTACTGGGAAAGGCTTGCAAGTACTCTGTCACCGACCAACTGCGGGGTACCTGTGATTATCGACTCGGGAAATTTCTTCAACGAGGTTATCCACATGCCAACACCGGATTTTGCATCCACCATATGAATACGAGCCTGGGTATCACCGAATACCAGAACTGCCTGATTTGTTGTCGGCAATACCCCGTAGGTGAGGCTGGTTCGCAATTGTTGATCAGACGAATAAATCCATTTCAGGCAGGGTGGTTCGGAGATATCAAACGCGTAGAGTTCCTGACTTTCAACCGGTGTAATGAATAGCGTGTTACCGACAATGGCTGGCTGCGATCGCATCATCGTCACGTTTGGAAATGCAAGCACCCAATCCAGTTTCAGGTTACCAAAATCGGCGGTTTTTAATCCTGACTGCTCTGATGAAAGTCGTCTGTGATTTTTAGGTCCCAAACCAAAGGTGGAAATTGTCGGTTGTATATCCGTATTCACTTGCTGACGATCTTTAGGGCACATCATCCCTTTCTTCCACTCTATCGACACATAGGACCGTCCCCCCAGATAAGCAACCACCGATCTGATTTCGTCTGAGCTGAGACCAGCAGTCTGCGCCTTCATTTGTCCCTCTGTGAGAGCCAGTTCAACCATTGCGGGCATCATTTGTTGAAGAGTCTCGAAGGAACGTGCTTTGGATTGTTCCGGATCATCATGACAGGATGCACAACGCTGTTGGTAGACGGTCTGACCTGGATGAACCTCATCTGCTGCCTGAACGGCCTGGAACATGAATAACGTCATCAAACAAGAAAACAAAGAGACAATATCTGCAATTCTATTTCTCAACATCGTGAATTCCCTTACCGGATGTACAACTCTGATTATCTGGCACAATAGTAACCGAAATTAATGGGTGTCCGTCCAGAAATTCAATATGATGTAATAAACATAGTGATTCAGACAATTGGACACACGAACGGAGACGCGTTATGCCTAACTTACGTATTGGTGTTTGTTACGATTTCAGAAATCCACCAGATTCCGGGGTGTCAGACCAAATCCTGTACCAGGAAATTATGGAGCAGGTGCAATGGCTTGACCAGATCGGTGCTGATCTGGTCTGGTTTACCGAACATCATTTCGTTGATGATGGTTACCTGCCAAGCTGGATACCAGTCGCTGCGGCCATGGCTTCAGTAACGACTCATGTGCGTTTTGGAACCGATATCTGCCTGATGCCTTTCAATCATCCACTCAGGCTCGCAGAAGACCTCGCCGTACTCGACAACCTGTCCGGTGGTCGAGTCGAGATCGGTCTGGGCATGGGCTATGCACCCCACGAGTTTCGGGGATTCGGCTTTCCCGTTAGCCGTCGCGTCTCTCTCATGAACGAGGGCATCGAAGTCCTGCAACGATGTTTCAGCGGTGAAAGATTCAGCTATGAAGGTAAGAGATATCAGTTCGAAGATGTCATTATTACCCCTGGTTATGTACAGGAGGGCGGACCACCACTGTGGATCGCCGCCATGTCAGAGGCAGGTGCTCTAAGGGCGGCAAAGTACAACACCAACTTCCTGCCCCAGGGTTTAAAGGCAAACTCGTATGATCCATGGGTTCAGACACTCAAGGCGAGTGATCGCAACCCGGCAGATTATCGTGTCGGCATTATCCGCAGCATTCTCGTCACCGATGACAGAAATACAGACTGGCCGATTATCAGAGCTGCTGAAAGATATCGCATGGAGCTTTACCAGAAATTCTTCAAAGAGAGCGGTGAGGGATTTGGTGAACGGGGCGAGCCAGTTCCCCAGACCTGGATCGTTGGAAATGTGGATGAATGTATCGACCAGTTGACGCAGTTTATTAACGATTTCGGCATTACCGATATTGTTACCATGGCGGTACCACCAGGATTACGCGCGGAGCAGATGTCAGGTAGTCTTGAGTCATTGTTCAAAGAGGTCGTACCCAGGCTGAAACAGCAGATGTCCTCTTAGAGATCACCCAATTGAATTTGACACTACGTTCCCGGGAGCAGCCATATGGATTACGGTATTATTTGTGCCGCAGATCAGCTAACCAATAGTCAGCTAACGGACTTTGCGGCCCGGGCAGAAGCGTCGAACCTGGATCAGATCTGGGTACCGGAACTATTTGGCCGCGATCCTTTCATCACCTGCGGAACCATCCTCAATGCATCCAGTTCCATCAAGGTGGGAACAGCTATTGCAAATGTTTATGCGCGCGATGCCAGGGCCACGAAGGCGGCAGCCTATTCACTGGCAGATCAATTCGATAATCGATTCGAATTGGGGCTGGGTGTTTCAAACAAGGTCGGAAACTCAACACGCGGGCATACATGGCTGCCACCGGTCATAAAACTGAAGGAATACCTGGATGGATATGACGCTTCTGAACTGATGTTCCCCAACGATTGCAACGTGCCAGTTTATCTCGCAGCCCATGGACCTAAACTGATGGACCTTGCAGCCAGTCGGCTTGACGGTGCTTTCAGCTATCTCATGACACTGGATTATACAAGCGAGGCGAGATCAAAACTTGGTGACAAAAAACTCCACCTGATGCAAACCACGGTATTTCGAGAGGATCCGGGTGAAGCCCGGCGACTAGCCCGCAGGGCAATTTCAATTTATATGCCCCTTGAAAACTATCATCGCGCCTGGCGAGAGAGAGGATTCAAGGATGCGGATTTTTCTGATGGTGGTAGCGATGGTTTTATCGATGCCATCATCGCCTGGGGGAATATCGAGGACATAACAGAAAGATATGCTGAACAAGGAAAAAGAGGCGCAGATCAGATCATCATCCTACCGGTTGGTCTTGATCTTTCTGCTTCCATTGGCTGGCAACAGATTATGGATCTGAACATTGCTCAATCAAGTTAAAAATACAGTCGGCACGGCAGAACCGGACAAGAATCCAATGTCGAGAATCTGGTTACTTCGGCTTGTACCATCTTTTCCTTACAGCAGACCCTTGTGTTTCATTGTATTTTTCATATTGTTGTATCTGTTTTTTCAAACCGGCGCTATGGGGGGTGGGCAAGTGTCGTCAGCGGGCTTGTTCTTTAGCCTGATAATTGCGTATATCATCCCCGTATTCAGCTTCATCACTGAAAAGACTATTCAGGCAATGGATGATCTGCGCACACATATGAAGCTGGGTGATGATCGTTTCTTTACTCTGCGTAATTCAATTGATCATAAATCGATATTATGGACATGCACGACTATCGGAACCGGGGTCGCCCTGGCTTTCATGCATCTACTCATACTCGGATCATCACCAATCGATGTTTTACTTGGGATACTGGAAGTTCCCGCTACCCTGACCGATTTCGTTGGCATCCTGTTGATCTGGACTGTTATGACTACGGTGATAGGATCACTGACAGCCAACGCCACATTTTTTGCCAGACTTGGTCGAGACGAAGTTAAGATCAGAATTCTCGAAACCAGTAATTTGCTGCCCTTTGCACGGGTGGCGGTGATTTCCACGCTGGCCCTCATAGGAGCGCTGGCATTTTTCCCACTCTTGTTTCTTGATGAACAGGCACAGCTTTATACTGCCCTGCCGGGGATGCTCGCGACCGGTCTGCCCATGGTAATACTGTTTGTTGTACCGGTATGGCCGGTACACAAGCGAATACTTGAAGCTAAAAACAGGGAACTTGAAGTGATCAGGAAGGAACTTGAACACAAATCGCGCTACCTCGACAACCCGGCGAAGGATCCCTCTGAGATTGAACAAATAGTGCCGATGTTGAACTACCGACGTGAAATATCCAGCATCTCCTCCTGGCCATTCGATATCGGGAACCTGACCAGGCTTGCCCTCTATCTGGTGATTCCACCCCTCACATGGGTCGGTGGCGCATTAATTGAAAAATTGCTTGATGCGTTCATCTGATCAGATCTGATGCGAAGGCAAGTTGTAACTCAGGATTCTGGTAGTACATTTCGATTCAGGTGAAAGATATTGTCAGGATCGAATCTGGATTTCAGGGATTTTAGACGGGCGTAGTTATCACCATAAGCATCGGCAATTGATTCCTGATCATTTGAACTCAGGTAATTGATATAGGTAGGATGAGAGTGTCTTTTCATTGCGGATATTGATTCATCAACCCAGGTCATGTTTTGATTCGACTCCTTCACTGATCTCCAGCCGGTATTAAAGAAATAGCTATAACTTCCATCCCGTCTGATCAGGGGTGTTTTTTTATTATCCACCCTTGAAATTGCACCGTGCAGATAGTGCCCAAGGCCGATCACCCAGTCTCCCACCGCCTTATCCCTGCATTCAACGAAGTCATCAATCGCGTCATCATGCCAGTCGGCAAAAACATCCTCTGGAGCGCGATGCACAATCGCT
>CAZJRI010000006.1:3779-14444 GCA_964548025.1 uncultured Pseudomonadales bacterium | reverse complement strand
AATACTGGCACCCTGCCAATAACTCCTGTAAGGCGTACCCGCTGGCACGGTCGATGCGCTCTTTACCGGTTTCTTTTCGAACTGCTTAACCAAATCGGCAGGAGGATTGGTGAACGTCGGATAGGCAAACTTTGCAATTGAATCAGCCAGTGGTGGTCCGAAAGTTCGCAGCGGTTTAAGTACTCGCTCGGCAGAACGCTCATCACCTGCATAACAGACAATCGCTATAATCACCGGTTGATTAGTCGTCCTGATAGTCAGTTCAACAGTGAGTTCATCTGGCGCATTTGCCATGTAGTTCTTGTAAAAATGCAGGAAATCAGCAAGACGATCACCACCAAATACAACATATCCACCAATCACCTCGTTAAGCGCCTGGGTCTTGTACTCAAATTCAGTGACGATTCCAAAGTTGCCGCCACCCCCTCGGAGCCCCCAGAATAAGTCACTGTTTGTTTCCTCGTCTGCCTTTAGAACCTTCCCTTCTGCTGTAATCACCTCGGCAGATCTAAGGTTATCGCAGGTAGCGCCATGTGTACCCAACAACCAGCCAAGTCCGCCGCCCAGGGTTAAACCAGCAATACCAACCTGAGGATTGCATCCGAGCCCCACCGCCAATCCTTCCGGTTGCAGTCGATAGTCCAACTCACCAGACCTGATGCCGCTCCCCGCCCGGACCCATTGTTCTGATGATTGAAGCTCAAAAGTTCTAAGATCTACCATGTCGATTAACACGCCACCATCGCAGACAGACTGACCCATCACATCATGACCGCCGCTTCTTACCGCAATTTCGAGCTGATTATTGCGGGCGAAATCAACCGAACGAGCCACATCACTCGAATTCTTACACCTGACGATAATCGCAGGGCGTTTATCGGCTCGAGGATTGAAACTCGCCAACAGACGTGCACGCTCGTAACCTTTTTCGGTTGGCAGCAATACGGTGCCTTCAACAGAGCCCCTGAATCTTGCAAAGTGATCGCTTCCCCTTGCATTTGTGACCACACCGAGGCCAGACAACCAGGGAAGCGAGCCACTCACAGCCATGGTTTTGATAAATGATCTTCGTGAAATCAGATTACTTTTCACAGGCTTTTCCTCCATCAGGACAAAAAAGCTTAGCAGTACCAGCTTCAGTATTACAGACTGGCGACTTTCCTCGCCATGCACTCTCTGGCATGCTCGGAGATCTGAAAAGCTGGTGAATTAGAGGAGGAGACATAAATGGATCAAAGCAGGGTACCGCTCTTATCCGAGGCGGAAGCAATTCAAATCGCAAAAGAACACGGGCTCTCTGAACAGATGGCGCCTCTATCCATATTCCGCGTACTGCTGAAGCATCCACCTGTTGCCAAGTGCGTCGCGGAGCTACTGACAACATTATTGTTCACCCAGAACCAACTCGACAGTCGAATACGCGAACTGCTGATTATGCGAATAGGCTGGGCAACCGGTTCAGTCTATGAATGGACCCAGCATTGGCGCGTGGCCAGGGGCATGGATATATCCGAAGAAGATCTTTTAGCTGTGAGACAATGGCAAACCTCGAACGTGTTGTCAGAAACTGACAAAGCTGTCCTTCAAGCCACCGATGATGTGCTTGAGAATGGCAGCATTTCAGAGCCGGTTTGGGGAAAAGTGAGTTCACTCATCACTGATGAGATTCAACAGATCGAGATGGTAGTTGCAATAGGCAACTGGGCGATGATCTCCCAGATCTTAAAGAGCCTGAATATTCCTCTCGAGGAAGGCACCGAAGCCTGGCCGCCAGATGGAAAAAGGCCATAAATGCAGCGACTGGCTGCTGGTTACTAGCTGGTGGCTACTGGCTACTGGCTACTGGCTTCGAGTCGAAGATAGGGTGAGGGCAGAAATGAAGGCTGATCCCAGCGATTGGGTGGTAGATCATATAAGTGAAATCAGACCAGAGGGCCAGGTGCTGGATCTTGCCTGTGGTTCAGGCAGGCACACTCGATTACTACTCGAAAAGGGCTTTGAGGTGACAGCCCTTGATATCAACACCACCAGGCTCAGTGACTTAAAATCCCATCCCAGGCTGACAATAGTTGAAGTGGATCTGGAGGATAATTCCGCGAGTGCCGAAGAATGGCCATTGACCACCCAATTTGACGGGATCGTGGTGACAAACTACCTGCATCGGCCTCTTTTCAGACACCTCTCTGATTCACTCAGCAAAGATGGCATCCTTATCTATGAGACATTTATGATCGGTAATGAACGATTTGGTAAACCATCAAATCCTGATTTCCTGCTGAAGAAGGACGAATTGCGCAACTCATTCGGCGAAACTCTTAGAATCATAGAATTTTCCCAGGGATACCTTGAAGTACCGAAACCGGCCATGATTCAACAGTTTTGCGGTAAAAAGGTCCCTAATTGATCTTCAATCCCACATGTATCACCCGTTCCCACCCGATTCGGACAGTTCAGGGCCAAATGGCCTGCAAAGCGTCTCAAATAAAACCACGATTGGTTAAAATGAGTCTATTCTTTAGATATGTGCTGAAAATGAAAACAGGAATAGTTTTCACGACGGCGTATGACGAAGACAGCTAAGGCAATGGTGCCAAAGAAGTAGTTGGGATTACTACTCTGATCTCACGAAGAAGTTTCTCAACCTTAAGCTCCACGGTCAGGATGGTATATGGCTATGAAAATACTGGTGATTGAAGACGACTCTGCCATTCGAGAAATGTTGGGTATGATGCTGACTGGCGAAGGCCACGAAGTCGTACTCGCAGAAAATGGCAATGATGGACTCCAAAAGCTAAAGACTTCACCTGAAATCAATCTTATTATTTCCGACATCATCATGCCTGAAAAAGAGGGCGTGGAGACGATTACCGAGATAAGAGAGTCTTACCCTGACATCAAAATTCTTGCCATCTCAGGCGGCGGGACCGTTCAGCAGGAGTTATGCCTTTCAATTGCCAAATTGGTGGGTGCTGATCATACACTGGGTAAGCCGTTCCTGAAGAAGGATCTGACTAACGCTATTGACCGCGTCTTCGCATAGTTGATCGAAGGCTATCTACATATTCCTGGTTTCAAGCTTCGTGATTTCCCCACTTGTCGAAGAAGGTTTTTTGCTCAGCAGGTATCCTGCGAACAGGACCAAAATTCCCCATGGGATAGCCAATTGGCATGGTAACAACAACGCCATATTCCAATGGAATTTCAAATCTCTCGTGTAATTCTTCTTCAAAAACCTGATGCATAGTGGTTAATGCAGCGCCCAGACCCAACGCGCGGCACGCAAGCAATATATTCTGGGTACAGGGATAGACTGCACCAAAATTCGGCGGAGCCAGACCAATTCTTTCTTCTTCCGGCACTTTAAAGGGCCAATCTCGTTTTCCACAGATCAGAAGCAGCACCGGAAATTCATGCATATGATCCATCTGGTAACGTAGAGCTCTGATCTGTCTCCCCATTGGCGAATCGCTCTCCAAATGCGCGTTGATATCACCAAACCTTGACTCAATTGCGGCGGTGTAACGCTCTGCAAACCACTTCTTTGCATCCGGTTCCCGAATAACGACAAACTTCCACGGCTGGGTATTCTGACCGGAAGATGCCTGCACACCCGCATCGAGCACCTTGCGTATTAGATCAAGAGGTACCGGGTCGGACTTGAGTCTGCGCATGGATCGAACATTACCCACGAGATCAAAAAATCCGGGATTTGTATTGTCGTTTGTCACCATCAGTTATGCCCTACTAGTTGACTGTCACCATGACCTTTGTCTATACGACGCAAGTCGGGGAAGTATATCCCAAGAATCAACATGCTTAATGCCAGCATTGCGGCTGCGAACATCAACGCCACATCAATGCCCACATACTCTGCCAGCGTACTCACGGGAATTACCCCGAAAGGCATCAAGCCATGTGTCATCATCATAATACTCATCACTCGTCCGCGGATTTCTGGTTTGATGGCCAATTGAACAATGCTCATATTGAGCGCGCCAAAAACAGCACTGAACAATCCCGTCAGCGAACCCACTGCCATCGCAACCAGCAGATTAGGTGACAATGCAAATGCAAATACCGATATAGCCCACAGATATGAACAGACGAACATGACGCGTCCCTTGCCACCGAAGTCACCCAGCTTGGCCAGTATCAATGATCCACCCAGAGCACCCACACCCATTGCGGTCATCATCAGGCCCAGATCATCAGGTCCTCCACCGATAACATCCTGATTGAAAGCAGGTAGCAAGAACGAAGCTGAGAAGCCAAAAGTGAATGGAACAAATCCCATAATCAGCAAACCCAGTATCACCTTCTCTTCACCCATATAGCGGAAACCTTCCTTCAGATCTTCCAATGGAGAGGTCTGCCCCCTATCCGGTGGATCACCTTTGTAGTGAAGCATTGATGTGACCACAACAGAGATCAGATACATTGTTGCGATGACGAAAAAGACAATACCCACACCCCTGGTTGAAGTTGTATCACCACTGGCGACGAGGGCGATCATCACTCCGGCCAGCACTGGTCCGAGAATTCGTGAGAGGTTAAATGTGGCACTCTGCAACGCCATTGCATTAACCAGGTTATCCTGACCGACGACCTCAGGTATCAGTGCACTCCGTGCAGGCATGCTGAAAGCAAGAATCGTCCCGTTGAATAATCCAAAGTATATGAAATGCCAAAAGTGAATCTGATCGGTGTAAATAATATAAGCCAGTAAAACAGTTGCCAGCGTATTCAGAATCTGTGAAGCGATCATGATGGGTTTCTTCTGCAATCTGTCTGCAATGACCCCACCTGCCAGAGAAAAGATAAACGACGGCAGCATGAAAGACAGCATTACCCACGTAAGTGCCAGGGGAGAACTCGTCATGTCGTAAACCAGCCAACCTCTGGCAACCATCTGCATTTGCATGGCAAAGGTCGCGCATAAAGTCGACACCCACAGGAATCGGAAGTCTCGAATCTTCAATGACTCGAACATTCCGGATTTATAGATGGTTGAAGGACCTGCCCCCGTGGTGGCGCCCGGTGTTTTGGGCGTTCGGGGAACGTCTGCTTGGCTACTCATATATGACTAGAGTAAACCAGACGCAATTGAAAGCCCAGCGCAATGCAATGCAAGGGGTTAATGCTACAGGACATTGGCTTATGCGAAAGCGATATAGTAGTGCAGCCGGAAACTACTTATCATTGAACCAGACGACGAATTGAAACAGGATCGAGTTTGCTCGCAACCACCATCCAAAGTTTGACGATCTTTCTGCAGATTGCTGCTGCATTATTCTGCCTGCGCCTCGTTAAGTCGTCTGATGTGAACCGTCTGGCCTGGTCAGCTATCGGATTGGCGCTTGGATTGGCGGCACTCTACACAACCATTGTTATCATCAATTTAACAATCGAGGGATCAACGCCTCCGTTCGACCTCGCTTCAGCCGTTATTACTTTCCTTGTCTCGCTTCTATTGTTATTCGGTATTGTCAGAGTCGCAACTGTTTTTCAAACTCTTAAACAGTCCGAAGCCGATCTGCGTGGCAGCAGATCGGAACTCGCCAACGTGGAACGCGTTGCACATATAGGCAACTGGGAATGGGATCTTGCTTCGGGTGTCCTCACTTATTCGGATGAAACCGCAAAAATATTCAACCTGTCTGCGCACCAACAACTTACCAGTCAGGAAATCATCGAAATGATACATCCTGAGGATATCGACGCCTTCAGGGATGATTATGCAGATGCACTTGCTGACAAAAAGCCACTCGACGTTGTGCATCGGTTGCTACTGGACGACGGATTGACAAGGCTCGTGCACACCCATGGCGAATTATCCTTCGATGATGAAGGTAGCGCTGTCAGGGTAAAAGGTACCATCCAGGATATTACGGAACGACGAAAGGCAGAGCAGCAAATAGCTGAATTCAGCCGAATTTTCGAGGACTCATTAAATGAAATATGTCTCTTTGATGCCGAGACGCTGAGATTCTCACAGGTAAACAAGGCTGCACAGGTCAACCTTGGTTATTCACTAGAAGAACTGAAGAACCTCACACCAGTCGATATTTCGCCGGAAGAAGACTTCGAATCTTTCAATCAACTCGTCGAACCCCTGCGTACCGGGGAACAGGAGAAGATAGTCTTTGAAGCCATTCACAGACGCAAAGACCAGTCACTCTACGAAGTAGAACTCCACCTCCAGCTTCTGCAACATGAGAACGAATCCAAATTTGCCTGTATTTCGCTGGACATTTCTGACAGAAAAAAAGCCGAGGCCGACAAAACCGAGCTCGAAACCCAGGTAAGGCATGCCCAGAGATTTGAATCCATTGGCACTATGGCCGGCGGCATCGCACACGATTTTAACAATGTGCTGACCCCAATCATGGGTTTCACCGAACTAGCCATGTCAGAAACCGAAGCTTCAACCAACCAGTATAAGAACCTGGAACAAGTACTGGTCGCAGCCGGTCGCGCAAAAAGTCTCATCGAACAGATTATGATTTTCAGCAGACGGGGAGAAAGAGCACCGAAAACTCTGGCCGTCATGCCACTGTTGAAAGAGACACTGAAGTTACTTCGACCATCGTTGCCAACGACTATAAATATTCTGCAGCAATTCAACGCATCCAACGACAAGGTCTTCGCAGATGAGACCCAGATCCACCAGGTGATTCTAAACCTATGTACCAATGCCTGGCAGGCGATGGAGCCGGGAGGTGGAGACCTGTCCATTGAACTTGAAAATGTGGAGCTGGATGCCGAATTGCAGCAACGGATGCCGCAACTGAATATATCATCACCTTATTTATGCCTTACCGTCAGGGATACGGGACCCGGCATCGAAGAAGAGATAATGGATCATATTTTTGATCCCTTCTTTACGACCAAGACCATGAACGAAGGTACCGGCCTTGGATTGTCGGTGGTGCAAGGTATTGTCAAAAGCCATGCCGGTGACATTCTGGTGCAGAGTGAGCCAGGAGTTGGCTCGGTATTCAGTGTCTACCTGCCAATCTATGTTGAAGATTCTGATGCGCCTGCCCCGATCGGGTTAACAACTGCTGGCGGGGATGAATCCATAATGATCATTGACGATGAAGTTGCCATTACTTCTCTGCTTGATCAGATACTAAAGAATCTGGGCTACAAGACCAGCGTGTTTAACGACAGCCAGGAAGCACTGCAAGCATTCAAAAACAATCCGCAGAATTATGATCTGATCATTACTGACCTGAACATGCCAAATCTAAGTGGCTCGAATCTGTCAGAGCAGGTGTACGAGAACCGGCCTCTATTGCCAGTTATTCTGATCACGGGTTATAGCGACGAGGTTCTTTCGGGCAATCTTCACAGTCAGTTCGGGATTAAGAAACTCCTGCTGAAACCACTGAAAAGACTGGACCTGGTTTCCGCCGTGAGAGAAGTACTGGACGCATAAGAACTTTCAGACGAGTAAAGCCTGCAAGCCGGTCGCTACAATCCTGGCTACTTACCTTTATAGACAGGGTCTCTTTTCTCCATAAACGCCTTTGGTCCCTCTTTAGCATCCTCACTTTGAAACACCGGCTGCGAGAATGCGCTTTCCATTTTCAGCGCATCATTCTCAGGATGGCCATAGACTTCTCGGGCTGATTTCCGTATCGCCTGCACCGCAATCGGACCGTTAGCTGCCAATTTCTCTGCCAATTCCATCGATTTGTTCATGAGTTCTTCTGGCTCAACAATATAGTTAAGGAAGCCGTACTCAAGTGCTTCTTCAGCAGATATCAAGTCACCCGTTAGTAATAGCTCCATTGCCTTCGCATACGGTATCTGTCTTGGCAATTTTACTGTTGAGCCGCCAGCGGGGAATATAGCCCATTTGACTTCCTGCAATCCAAATCTGGCTGTTGGCACAGAAAGCCTGATATCAGTCCCCTGCACTAACTCCATTCCACCTGCTATGGCATGTCCATTTATCGCTGAGACCACAGGCTTTACCGTATCTCTGTTAATCAGATATGCGCCTGCTTTCGATACCTCCGACAAATACCGCTCATCCCATTCATTCTCTGGCTGTCTTGATCGTGTCATGAGTGGTATTAACTGTCCAAGATCAGCTCCGGCACAAAATGCCTTGTCGCCTACACCTGTAATCACCGCGACTCGAATATCGTCATCGAACTCAACCTTGTTGAATGCATCATACAAGCCGACCATGACTTCCGGATTCATTGCATTTCTTGCTTCGGGGCGATTGATGGTAATCAAAGCAATATGATTACCCTTCTCGAACTCCACTGCTGCCATATTCTTTTCCTTGATTTATCTTCCTGAATTTTAATCCGGATGATAACCACAACGGCTTTCGCTAATCCAGCTACAACTACAACCACAAGAGACAACCACAACGACAGCAGCAGCCGCAAACACCCATTGCTTATAGACCTGGGCCGGGCACCATTTTCGAGCCGTCCGAGAATCTTGAGAAGCGAAAACGATCCAGATCAAATTCCGGTTGTCGGCCAAGTACCATATTCGCCATCACCCTTCCTGCACCGGGTCCGAATCCAAAACCATGACCGCTGAATCCCGTCGCCAGATACAGACCCGGATAGTCGGCAACAACGTCCATTACAGGCACGACATCCGGCATCACATCAATCATGCCAGCCCAGGTATCCACAAACGCCGCATCGGCAAGGGCAGGTACGTACCTTTTTAGTTTACTGCGCATAAGATCAACGCCATCGCTGGAAGGCTCCGGATTCAGTACCCTGTTTTTTTCAAATGGCGTTATTTCAGTCTCTTGCCAGTGTCTTGTAGGTAACATTCGCGCCATCAGCCCATCCCCGAAGCGAAGCTGCAGCGAACGGGAGGTTTCTCTCAGAACAGGAAGAAACTTGAAGAAGTGACGAAAACTATCCGCTGATAGAAAGTGCTCGTTCACGCCACCGGGTGCAATCGTATATCCACCATCCTGACGACGCCTGAAAGCAATCCCTGATCCAGCAGCCGCACCAGCATAAAAGTCTGCAACAGGACCCGTACGAGCCACGGTCGAACGAACGGTGAGCTGCGGTAAATTGATGTTCAGATTCCCAAGAAAAGTGGCTGACCAGGCCCCACCGGCACAAACAACTGACTGGGCCTTGACCAGACCTGATTCTGTTACAACACCCCTGACGTTGCCGCCTTCCACATCCAGTGAACGAACCGCGCAATTCTCCCTGATGGCCACACCCCTTGCCTGCAGGTGTTTCGCTACTGCCGGGACCGCTGTTGTCGGCTCTGCTCGCCCGTCACTTCTTGTAAATAATGCCCCCTTCCAATGACCGGATTGATCTGTGATTAACTCATCAACCTCTTTGCCGCTGAGCAATCGACTATCCAGTTGATGAGGTCTCGCCACATCAAGCCATTTCTCAAGCTCCGCGAGTTCTTCATCAGATCGACCGAGATACATGACTCCCTGCCGGGTGAATCCAATCTCATCGCCTATTTCTTTCGCAATCGCTTCCCAGCTTCTTATACTGTCGATCATGATGGGTAATTCTGCTGCATCACGACCCTGCTGCCGTACCCAGCCCCAGTTGCGACTGGATTGTTCACCAGCCACTCTACCCTTCTCACAAACCAGAACACTCACACCCGCTTTTTGCAGAAACCACGCTGTCATGATCCCGGCGACACCGGCACCGATGATAACCACATCAACTCGTTCTGGTAGCTCGTCAGAAAAATTGATTGGGCTTTGATCAGATATCATGCTTACTCCCCAGGAGGACAGAATCGGATTCGGTTGCTAGAAGTGGTTTACGGGAACGAAATCAAAGCCCGATAAAATTCCAATAGTCCAGCATCCAGCAAATCGTCACCGCTACAATGCCAAGCACAACATGAAACAATCGCACTGATAATTCGGTTCCCTTGTCTGTTATTAATCTCATTACCAGTGCAACCGACACCAGCGTCATGAGAGGAATCAGATAGGCAAAGTTCATGAAAAACTCAAGGGAGCTATTCATGCCATAGACGATTTCCTCTGAGGTACTGGTCAGGAATCCGATAAGGCATATCAGGGTTACGACTGAAAAAACCCACAGGGACCATCTCGATTGATGTTCAAATACAGAAGGCTGTCTGCTGGTCGCAAACCTCTGTACCGGCCAGGCAATCAGAACCCACAGAAGAAACAGAAGGCTTATAACACTCAGCATGATGTGGCTCTGAAGCGTATCCAATGTACCTAACTTATAAAATGAAGCGCCTGTAGCGCCAATGAACATGCGTCGTTGGCCAAGTTCGTCGGTATCAAAAACCACCTTTGACAGGGTATCTGAGAGTTGAAATACAAGGGCCGAAGTCTCAACCGCGAATAAGGGATCAGGGCCTAAACCATAGATCTTGATTCGACCTGGTGTTGTCGGGACAACAGTCACCTCGCTCACCGCCCTCATTAATTTAAGTGGTGACGTAAACGGGTGTCGATATGTGCTGTATTTTCCAATCAGGTGGCTCATATCAGAGGGTTCAGCGAGTGGCTTGACTGCAGGCTCGAAAGGATAGAAACGCTGAATCAGTGTTCTTGTTAGATCCCCCATAACCTGACCACCACCTGCCGAATTAGTCGATACAAACAAGCCCACCTTTTCGTCAGGCAGCAACACGAAGTTTGTAAAA
>CAZJRI010000006.1:0-3769 GCA_964548025.1 uncultured Pseudomonadales bacterium | reverse complement strand
GCACCATTGTGCCCTAATGTATCCATGCCACTGCCCGTACCCCTGGCAAATCCATAAAGCCATGGATCGAGGGATTCATGACTGGAGTACAGGGGAGAATGCATTTGTGCGAGAGTAGCGCCTTTCAAAATTCGATTCCCGTCAACAATGCCGCCATTGAACTGGGCACGCATAAACCGCGTCATATCCACCGCGCTGGCGGACATGGTACCAGCACTACCGAGGGGTACAAATTCAAAGGGCTGCACCTTGAATTCTCCATCGATCCATCGATAACCTAATGAACTGTCAGCCGCGAGTGATCCCGGCACGGGTTGATGACCTGTGGTATGTGCCATCCCCAGAGGATCGAGAATATTCAGCCTGATATATTCAGCCCAGCTTAGACCGGATATATTTTCAATTATCAAACCCGCAATACCGAGGCTGTGATTCGAATAGGAAGATACCAGCCCCGGCTTCCTGACCCGCTCAGGCAGATCCGTGGCCAGGAGTTCTTTGTAGGAGAGAACCTTTTCTTTCTCTTTTGCAAACAATCCGATCACCCTGTCCTCAAAACCTGCAGTGTGAGTGAACAGGTGTTTAACCAGAATCGGGTCAGAAAAGCTATCGGGTATCTTCAGATCCCCAAGATAGTCCTGAATATTGGCTTCAAGATCCAATTTACCCTGCTCGTGCAGTTGCATGAGAGCAGTGTAGGTAAACAGCTTCGAGACTGAGCCGATGCGAAATAGGGTCGTTTCCGGATTAACCGGTTTCTTGCTCTCAACATCTGAATAACCATATCCCTTGGCCAGAATGACCTCGTTATCTCTCAGGATTGAAACAACTGCGCCTGCGACATGGTTGGTTTTCATCGATGAATTCATGACACCGTCAACAAATGCCTCAAGTGCCACTTTGTCGTTTAAATCAGCGTTGTTTAGATCAGCGTTATTTAAATCGACATTGTTTAAATCAACGTTGCTTAAATCAGCACTCTCGGCAGCATTAACACCGCTGTAGCAGACCGGTGCTAATGCTAGTATCAGAAAAATGGCTATCGTTCGCATGCTATCGCTCTCTCGATCCATCCTTTGGAAACCAGATTGCCGAATAAAGTGACTCAATTCAACCGTTGGAACTCATCCACCTCAAATTACTCTAACCCAGCATGAGTTACCAGACAGTCCATATTTCAGATCTGTACGAAGATGAGTTAGAGAGCCATCAATCAGATCACAATCGGCAAGCGCTTCTCATTGCACTCGCTGCGGCTTCCCTTTTACATGTTGTTGTTCTCATCTCCTGGAAATTTGACCTGCCTTCGAGCCCCATGAGTGAAACACTCAAGATCAGATTATCCCCAACTTTTGACGATGTTGTGATTGTTCCGGCTCAGCCACCCACCCGGTCGGATCAACTTTATGAGCAATTAAGCAAGCAGGATCGGGTAGTGCAGAAAGAATCCTGGATACAGCCTGAAGTTGAACAGAAGAATGAAATAAGCGGTCAATCATTGTATTACAAGGCGATTGACGCTATTCGCAGCAATTCACTTACCCCGGTCCCTCGATACAAGACCTTTAGCACGCGGGACTTCCCGAAAGCAGAAAAGCCTGATCCCTACCGGCGGCCATCGTCAATCCCGGTGATTATCAGCGAACCAAAGACAACCGTATTCACAGGCAATGACGGTCGGATAATAGTCAAGAGAACGGATGGTTTTGGCAACGTAAGTTGCTCAGAGCGGCGGGGAACAATAGAAGTATTCGAACTGACAAATCCCCCGCTGTGGTATCCGCTGCCTGCGGCTGCTTGCAGTTTCATAAAATAACAGGCCAGAATACATGGATGTCAATTCCGGAGTTATCACATGAGATTATCAGACATAGACAGAGACAATCTTAGCGAGGCGCAAGAGAGCGTCCTGAACGCTATTGAACAGGGCCCAAGGGCAAAAGGCAGGCAGGGAATAGGACTGATCGGTCCTTTTGGCGCCTTTGTCCGGGCACCGAGTGTGGGAGGTGAAATACAAGCACTTGGCGCAGCCATTCGCTTTGGCACTTCATTACCCGAGAACATCAAGGAAGTGGCAATCTGCACCGTTGGCGCATTCTTTAGATCAAAATTCGAATTTTCAGCTCATAAACAACTCGGCAAGCAGGCTGGCATCAAGGAGTCTTTGCTTGAACAGTTGCAGGTAGGAGAAACGCCTGCATTCGAGGGGGATGAGTTGATCTCTTATCAGGTGGCGAATCAGATGCTGAACCAACATGGCATCCTTGATGAGACCTACAAACTCGCAAGAAATGCCTTTTCGGAGACCGGACTGATCGAACTGGTCGCCACCATTGGTTATTACAGCCTTATTTCACTCACCCTGAATTCTTTCCAGATACCGCTGGAAGCAGGTATGGAAGATCCTTTCCCGGACTAACTTAATCTCTCGCAAGATTGACGGCGATCAATTGTCTCTGCCTCTGGTCTTCGTGTAGTCTGGGTCAGAAGTGTATCCGAATCGGAAACTGTGTATGTCTCTTACACAGATTATTGCAAGGCTGGTCACAATTTTGGTTTTATTGTGCCTTTGTCTTAATCAACCAGCCATGGCAGCGGAATGGCGCCATGGCCTGTCTTTTTTTGGAGATCTTAAATACCCGGCAGACTTCGAACACTTCGAATATGTAAATCCTGAGGCTCCCAAGACCGGCGATCTCACGCATCCGGAACTCGGCAATTTCGACACGGTCAATCCTTTCATTCGCAAGGGTCGAAAACCCACTGGTATGAATTACGATACTGGCGCCTGGATATACGAGAGGCTGATGTTCAAAGCTGACGATGAACCGTCGACTCAATACGGCTGGCTTGCCGAGGAAGTCATGCTTGCTGACGACTATAGTTGGGTGCGGTTCAGACTCCGTGAAGAAGCCCGATGGCATGACGGGAAACCGGTAACCGCACGAGACGTTGCGTTTACTTTCAATAAGATCAAAGAATTGGGTTCACCAATAAGGAAGGCGGAATTTTATACCGTCAGCGGTGTCGAGGAGATCAGCGAGCGTGAAGTGAAGTTCACTATCAAGGGGGCAACCTCGCCAAAAGAGGCACAGAAATTAGCAAATATGTACGTGGTGCCAGAGCACTACTGGCGAGACCGCAAATTCGATCAATCATCAGTGGAGATCCCACTGGGTAGTGGTCCTTACAAGATCGTGGAAATAGATCCGGGACGACGACTCGCATTCGAACTGGTGGACGATTACTGGGGGCGAGACATACCCGTCAACAAAGGGCGATATAATATTCAGCGGGTGGTCTACGAGTTCTTTACAAACGAACACGTCATCCACGAAGCTGAGAAAGCCGGACTCGTTGATGCCAAGCTTGAAGGGGTTGCCAAGCGATGGGCGACTGAATACGACTTCCCCGGTTTTCGCAAAGGCCTCTTTATCAAAAATCTCATCAGCACCGAACGTCCCCTCGGGTTGCAGCTTGGTGTCATCCTCAACATGCGACTGCCAAAATTCCAGGATATCAGGGTCAGGGAAGCAATAGCCCTGGCCTACAACTTTGCCTGGGCAAACAAGATCCTGTATCACGGTTTTTACGAACGTTCAGACAGCTTCTTCGAGAATTCTGATATGGCCCATACCGGTCTGCCCTCAGAAGCTGAGCTTAAATTGCTTGAACCTTTCAGAGGTCAGGTGCCTGAACGGGTTTTTACCGAGATCTACAAACCTACCCAGACAGAAGCAAGTGGATACTCCCGGGCACCACTTCTAAA
>CAZJRI010000005.1:59853-81823 GCA_964548025.1 uncultured Pseudomonadales bacterium | reverse complement strand
GCCAGATCGATGAATTTAAGTTGATACCAACAGAAGAGCGCCTGCCGGAACAGAACGAAGAGATGAAACAGATGGAGGAACTGGTCACGCGACTCCATGAGTTGGCAGATCTGATGACACGGACAGCAAAACTCGATATCAGTTAAAGTTTAGTGATTCAAATCCGAAGCAACGCTGGAAGAAGCGGTTCACTGACTTCTCCCTGACTCAAGATTCGTCTGTCGTGCGCACAAAGAATCCCGACATAGTCCATGTGTTATCACTCAAGCCCAATTGGACCTATCCGGCATTGCCGGTTATGCCAATGCTTGCTTGCGCATGAGACTTGATTGCGCATCAGACATCGTGTTTTATTTACCCTCTTCTCTAATCCGCCGTAATTCCTGAATACCAGGAGCGCAACTTTATGCCAAAACCCAATATCCTATTCATCTATTCAGACCAACACAGGCACAATGTAATGGGTTGCGCCGGTCATCCACTGGTGCAGACACCTCACCTGGATCGAATTGCGAACGAGGGCATGAGGTTCCTCAATGTCTGGTGTCAGAGCCCTGTCTGTCAGCCCTCGAGGGCATCTATAATCACCGGTCGCTATACCGAAGATCTGTCGCTGTACGCCAATACCCGGGATTTTGACACAAGCTGGCCGACGGTCATGAAATCTCTCCAATCTTTTGGTTACGAAACAGCTACGATTGGGAAAACCCACTATCACGGCATGCCCGACCGGGAGGTATTTAAAGACCGTACTGATCCTTATGATCTGAGGGAGTACAACGAATTCATCAGCGAGTTCGGCTGGGATTACGTTATGGAGGAATATGACCGGTATGTGCACTCATCCAGGAGAGTACGAACCCCCTATATGGATCATCTTGAGAGTCATGGCTTGCTGGAGGACTATCAGGCTCAGATTAAAAGCGTATTCAGGCTCACGCCCACTCATTGGAAAGCCGAGACCAGTTGCCTTCCCCAGGAGCATGATCTGACCAGTTTTATCGCGGATCACGCCATGGATTGGCTGTCAGCAAGGGATAGAGAAAATCCTTTCTTCCTGAAACTGGCATTCGTCCAACCCCATGTACCGTTAATAGATGATCCTGTCTGGGCTGACTACTACCGGGATATGGATATACCGATGCCAAATGACAAATCTCCCGAGCGAGTGAACGAAGCGTGGAACAAGCACCTGGACAACCTGGATAAACACTCTCAGGTTCAGACAATGGATGAACAGTTCATCCGTTCTGGTATTCGACACTATCTGGGGATGGTGTCATTGATTGATCAGAAAATAGGTGAGGTCAGAAATCTACTGGAGAAACTTGGTCAGCTCGATAACACCTGGATCGTCTATTCTGCGGACCACGGTGAGATGCTGGGAGAGCATCATCTCTGGGCAAAAATGAACTTTTATAATGGCGCGGTTCAGGTACCGCTATTGATCAGACCGCCAGATGGATGCCCGGCCAAAGTCATAGACGAGCTGGTTGAGTCTGTCGATGTCACTGCCACTCTCGCTCAAATAGGAGGAGCAACAACACCCGATGGTTGCAGGGGTAGTTCACTGATACCCTGCTTTGCGGGAGAACCCGTAGGCAAAGAACTTATTCGTTCCCGCTATGGCCAGTTCTCTGCTGTCAGAAACGAGCAATATCGATTCACAATTGATGCAGAGACCAAAACGCCTTGTGAATTATTTAACCTCGAGACAGATCCCGGCGAATTGAATAATCTTGTTAATACGAACGGGTTGGAATCAGTAATCTCCCAGATGTCTGAAGTGGCATTGTCTGTTTAAAATTGTCTGTTCAAAGAAACTGTTTCTACAACGTATTCTTGTAGATCTTGCCGTCTTTCATAATGACACGCAGCGTTCGTACTCCCTCTGGACGTATAGGGCCATCAAACCATTTATCCTGTGTGCCAATGACAGAAAGATCCTCTAATGGATTGCCGTCTACAATCAGGATATCGGCGTAGGCACCTTTCGGCCTGTAGAACCTGCGCGATTGCCATATCCTCCCAGGTCTTGTCAGTCTCCATAAGTGGTAACGTCGGTTCTGGCAGTGTTAGATGAATAGGGTTGTCGACAAAGCCGGGCATTAACGTCCTGCACCTCACGAGGAAAGCAAACATATCCAACAATCATAGCTTTGATAAGTCGAGTGACACATCAGAGAGCTTGCTTTCAATTCTCCTGCTAACAGGCTAGGCTAAGTATGGGAATGCGCTGGCACTAGACCATGAATTCAACTCTTTTCAATTCAAAGCAGTATCTAGACGCACATAACATGTTTCGCACACTTTTCTTAATTGTCATCTCACTTAGCTTAAGTCTGACGACACTTGCGCAAGCAGAAGACATTAACCCCTGGCGTTCCTGTATTGCAGCCATCAACTACGATTCACCTGAAGGATCTGCAGACGCGTTGCGAGTGCAGGATCGTTTTGGTCGCGATATTACACACTCAGGTATGCCAATCCTGGACTGGGAAGGCTTTATGGAAAATCCCCAGTTCAGGTTCTCGATCGTTCCGCCTGCAAACGTTACCTACCCTGTCACCTTTCGGATTACTGCTGCCGGTTCTCCCCGTTTGTATCTCTTCCAGCGACAGCGGGATGAGCACCCTTATGACATAAGGGACTATATGTCCGTCCACAATGAAGAAGGCCCGCTATGGGGTGTCACCCTTACTACTGTCGGGGATGAATTAGAAGTATTCGGTGGTGTTGCACATGACCTGACCGATACCCAGCTTGAGCAGATGGGTCTGAGCCGGGGATCGCGAAATTTCTTTGAGGATAATTTTCCCTTGGAGCTTCATCTGGGGATCCATCCAGACAGGGATGGTGATGATGAACTTCATAACCTGATGATTGAGATGACTGATTCACGGAACACAGTCTATCGACAAGAAATGCCCGTTAGTGTCTGCGACCAGGATCGGCCGGAACGTACAACCGAATTCAAATTCCACATTGACTACAGCACCGACTGGTTTAACTACCTGGAGGGCACTGAAGACGGTACAGTGGTCCGGGAATCAGCAGAACGGATACTGGATGATATTGCCTACTTTTTTGAAGATATGCGTTTTGACACGGTTGAAGCAGGTGAATGTGAGACGTTCGTAAACTGGACGGTCGAAGAAAGATCAGGTTTTGCAACTAACGGCTATGCCTATGATTCCGGCCATTACCTTTTTATCAATTCGCATAGTGGCGGTGGTGGCCTGGCCAGCCAAAAGCTACATAAGCGCAACGGTATCGACACCGACTTTCCCGCGTGCGGATTCTGGGGCGCGAATCCAAGAGATGCCCTTTCCACCTATGTTAATACGCGCATGTATCTTCCTGAAGATGAGTGGTGGAGAACGAACACGTGGATCTTTGGACGCAATGGTGAATGTCTCGGTGACTCATACAATGACCCCGGTAATGGCTGTATTGAATGCCCGGATGATTCTGAATGGTGCGCTCACTTGCGAGGGGATATCTACTGGCCAAATCTGCATGAGCTGAACCACGGTTTAACCATGTCGACTGACTGGCCACGTTGGGGGGAGTGGTTTTTCAGTGACAACCTTTGCATAGATGATAGTGAACTGATGACTTATACGGGCACCTGCCAGCCAATGTATAAAACCGATCATGTCGTCCTGCTTGGTGAAACCTTCGAATCGAATAAACAAGGTGATTGGGGCAGAACGCTTTTCAAAAAATTTGATCTACTGCTGATGCAGGCAGTCGGCTGGGAACTGCGTGATACAACCATGCTGACCAGCATGTCAATTACATCTGACACTTTGGCATCAGGCGTTGTTGGCAGGGACTACAACGATTTGATTGAGGTACATGGTGGTATTCCCGGATACCAGTTTACTGTGACGAAGGGTGGTTTACCTCCCGGCCTGGTACTGAACGAATTTAATGGCGTGTTGACAGGTCAGCCCGCTATCGCAGGGAGCTACGTTTTCACTGTACAGGTGCTCGATGCCGATGAATACAATGTACTGAGAACAAATGGCATTGATCAGCAATTTAGAATCCTGATCAATGAATAGCTCATCTCGCTGCTTCTGTCTCTGCCTTATTATCGGCTGCTGTGCTTTTTCCATTCAAGCGGAAGACCCGCAAATGCTGAGTCCCGCACCAGGAAAGATAACAGACGCGACACCGCTTGGAGAAGGGGCTATCGTCACACTGCGCTGGAGTTCTCCGGCAGACGCAGGTGTCGTTGACTGGGCGATTTACGTCGGCAGCGAACCCGGCGCCTGGGACATCCAGCGAATAACTCATATGAATCGTTATGACTTTGCTGAGGCGCCTCAGCAGGAATCTCTCAAGATTGGTATCCCCGCTGACGGTAGCACTTTCTATGTTCGTTTGTTCTGGCGATCTGAAAATTCAGAGTTCAGCTACTTCGACATTGAGTATATTGCGCCCACAATCAACCTTGACAGTGATGAAGATGGCGTCAGTGACGAGGAAGATGAATTTCCTGATGATCCTACCGAATGGCTTGACTCAGATCTCGATCAAATCGGCAACAACGCAGATACTGATGACGATGGCGATGGATTGTCTGACGAAATCGAACTCAGCATTGGCTTCGATCCACTCGACCCCAGTGATGCCACCGGCTCACCCAGAGAAATCGCCTGGCGTCATGAAACCAGTGGCCAGAATGTTCTATGGAGCATGGAGAGTCAGCATCGCGTTAAGCGGTACGCATTAAATACGGTCGCGGACGATCTATGGCATATCGAAGGTCTGGCGGACTTCACGGGCAATGGTGCCGACGAGATCTTCTTCAGGCATCAAACACGAGGAGAAAACAGGCTCTGGACGATAAGTGGCGGTGCCAGAACATCATCCGTCGCTGTAACCAGCGCCCACCCTGACTGGTCGATTGCTGCTATAGGTGACTTTGATCTGGACGGTATTGCTGATTTGATGTGGCGAAACACTACCACCGGCAACAACCGATATTGGAAGATGAATGGAACATCCCGTCTGAGTTCCGAAGCAGTAAGAACTGTCTCGGTCGACTGGCGTGTTGCTGGAAGTGGCGACTTTGACAACGATGGTCGCACAGACCTGCTGTGGAGAAATACTAACGGCGACAACATTGTATGGCTGATGGATGGTAAAAATATCACCGCACGAGGCATGCTCCCAAGTGTTTCAGGTGCCTGGGAAGTTGCGGGGATTGGTGATTTTAATGGCTTCAGTGCCGATGACATCTTGTGGCGCAACCCGGATACTGGCTCGAACTCCATATGGATAATGAACGGCGCGGAAAGGGAATCCAGAAGTTCTATCCCCGGCACATCATCAGACTGGAGCCCTTTTGCGGTCTTTGATATGAACGATGACGGTATGGCTGATATTTTATGGCGTAACGCTAACGATGGCACTAATCGCTTGTGGATGATGAACGGCGGAACGAGAACCAGCAGCACTGCGATCAGATCAGTTTCAGATCAGGACTGGGTGCCGGTGGCCGTTGGTAATGTGAGTGACTAGGCGTAATCGGCTTAACATCCAGTCATCAAGGAAAACCTGGTCATTAACCACTAACAATGTCAGATTTAGGGACTTCTTGAATGCTCTCCATTTCGTATTCTTCATTTCGTGTTTTTCATTTCGTGTTTTTCATTTCATGTCTTTCATTTCATATAGAACGTCTGGGAGAGTACCAGGATTGTTGAACCGTTGGTCGGATACTTCGACCTATTGGACGCCCCGTAGTCAGTCGTTGGCTTGTCGGCCAAAATCGTGATTCAAATTACCAGATCGCTGGTATCCTTCGCACCATGCGGTATCCCTCATATCGTGTTACTCTCGTTGAGGCGTTAGTTGACCCAAGCCATATGTGGTATGTCAGATGAGACAGCAATATAAAAAATTCGCCTTATGTCTATACAATATAGCCCCGCCCTGTTATCAGAAGCTCTAATAGTTGATAGTTGAACGACAAAGAATGAACAAATAGACAATAGTATGCGAATCATTAAATCGACAATGGGTTTGATGGCTGTATTTGTGAGTTTGTTATTTGTCCCTGGATTTCAGTCTCAATTGTCTGATTTATTCATCGATTCGAAATCACCCAGGACATATATCCTCGCCGGCTCTTCCACCAGAGAACTCATCACGCTGGCACAATCATCCGGTATCACCATCAGCCATGAACTAAATATAATAAATGCCATCGCTGTTTCAATTAATCAAAAAGAACTCGACTGGCTTACCAGCCGCCCGGAGGTCACTTCCGTCTATCGCAACGATCAGCTTCAGGTAACAGCACGAGGAACTCCTCATCAGGGTAGCGACTATACAACGCTGACACATGCAGACAGGTTACATCTGGAAGGGCTAACCGGTCAGGGCGTCACCATCGCGTTTCTGGATACAGGCATTACCAGAAACAAATACCTCGAGAAAAATTCCAGAAGACATAAACGCCTGCTCGCTTACTACGATTCCCTGTCCAATCGCAAATGGAGACAGGAAGATGACAACGGCCATGGCAGCCATCTTGCCGCAATCGCTGTTAACAGTTCAAAGAATATGCAGGGTGCATTTCGTGGTATTGCGCCGGACGCGAATCTCGTCGTTGTAAAGTCATTCGACAAATACGGTACGAGTACTTACGCCGATATTGTCAGGGGGCTGGATTGGGTATTGCGTCATAAGGATCAATACAACATCAGAGTATTGAATCTGTCATTCAGTGGCGCGCCAACTTCTTTTTACTGGAACGATCCGATCAACCAGGCAGTTATGCGACTCTGGCAGGCAGGTGTCGTGGTTGTCGCATCCGCTGGCAACAACGGCCCCTCACCCATGAGCATCGGCGTTCCCGGGAACCTCCCCTATATCGTGACAGTCGGTGCGATGACTGACAACTACACGCCAGAAGATACCAGTGATGATCGAATGGCCAGTTTTTCTTCAGGGGGGCCAACACTTGAAGCTTTTGTCAAACCAGATCTCGTCGCACCCGGCGGCCACATTAACTCGATCATGAAGGGCAATGCGCAGCTTGCAAGGGATCACCGCGAGTTTCACAACGGAAGTTACTATTTCACTATGTCAGGCACTTCCCAGGCGGCAGCCGTCGTTAGTGGTATTTCAGCGCTCATGCTCGCTTCTGAGCCTACCCTTTCACCAGACGATATAAAGTGTCGACTGAAAGCGACGGCTAAACTCGCGACAGACGGTGAAGGTAATTTGTTGTATAGCCTGTTTCTCCAGGGTGCAGGCCTGGTGAACGCTTATGATGCCGTGTACAGCACAGCACATTCATGCGCAAACCAGGGTCTTGATATCAATCTGGATATTGACGGCACACAGCATTACATGGGTTGGGCGAAGAAAGATAACAGTGGAAACTACTATCTGGAGGGGCCAAACGGCATTCTCTGGAATGATGGTGTTCTTTGGAATGATGGCATCCTCTGGAACGATACCACGATTTCAAATAACGGCATCTTGTGGAATGACGGTGTCCTCTGGAATGACGGAATTCTGTGGAACGATGGCAGGATATCTAACGACGGTATCCTTTGGAACGATGGCATTCTATGGAATGACGGTATCCTGTGGAACGACGGCATTCTCTGGAACGACGGCATTCTCTGGAACGATGGTATCCTGTGGAACGACGCCTCACCATCGAGCGAGGACTCAACAAATACAGATTGTACCCGAGGGTGGACTGACAAAGTTACCGGCTTTCATCAGAAGACAGATCCGGACTGTGACCACTCCTTGAAACATAGCTCTTTGAAACATAGCTCTTTGAAACATAGCTCTTTGAAATATCGCTCTAAAAAACATAGCTCTCTAAAACACAGCATGAAGAAATATTGGAAAAGAGACAGATCCTGCAAGTCAGCGGCTTGCAGAAGTCAGAAATTGAAAAACAGGGTACAGATAAATACCTGGGTCTCGCAGGAATAAAGCTACCAGGATTACCCTTTTGAATATGCTAACTCGTATAACTCAACTGTCCCTGATAATGCTGTTAACAACAGCATCAATTTCAAGTGCAAAGCTGATACCCAATATTCACTTCCAACATTTATCACGAGCTGATGGTTTATCTCAATCCCAGGTCTACAAAGTAGTTCAGGATTCTGACGGCTATATGTGGTTTGCTACCCAACAAGGCCTGAACAGGTTCGACGGTTATGACATTACTGTCTTTTCTCACGACCCGAACATTCAGGGATCAATATCTGACAATGCAATCAGGACACTCCTCGTAGACGGCGACGGCGTTCTATGGATTGGCTCAGATAACGGTGGCTTGTCAAAGTACAATCCAATCGATGAATCATTTACCAACTATATAAGTACGGGGCATCCAGACAGCATCTCAACAAACAGGGTGCGAGTAATCTACGAAGACAGCCAGCGTAATTTCTGGGTTGGTACTGATGGCGGGGGATTGGAACTATTTGACCGGCGTACCGGCAAGTTCATACATCCTGAAGATACGCGAGCCCTGTTTTCCAACGAGCGTATATGGGCGATACAGGAAGATCTTTCCGGTAATCTCTGGGTGGGAACTGAAGCTGGACTAAACCGCTTTGAGGTTAAGACCGGCAAAGTTCTTCATTTCTCTCATGATGCCCGGAACCCCGCAAGCATTAGCACTAACCATATAAAGTCTCTTGCACTGGACAAGAAAGGTGCACTGTGGATCGGAACAGACAAAGCCGGAATTAACAAACTCGATACGATGAATTCAGAAAACGCTACGTTTGATCATTTCGCTCACGATCCTCAGAATGAATCAAGCCTGTCGGACAATCGTATTACCAACTTGTATACAGATTCAAAAGGGCGGATCTGGGTGGGCACTTTTGATGGTCTCAATCGCCTGGATGCTGATACAGGTAAATTCCTGCGTTATAGACATAACCTGCTGAACCGTCGAAGCATCTCAAATAACAACATTATGTCCATCTACCAGGACAGAGGTGGCGTCATGTGGATAGGCACCTACGATGGATTGAGTCGATGGAACCAGGCGACCGAAGCAATGGCGCACTATGCGGTGAGCACGCGAAAGGAAGATTCAGTTATCAACGCGACCATAACCAGCTTCGCCGAAAGCGAAAACAATCAAATCTGGATCGGGACATTCAACGCTGGTTTACATCTCTTTAACACCGGGACCCAAGAAATTGAGAGAATCACAATCGACCCCAATTCAGCTATAGACCAGGTGATGGCGCTTCATGTGGACTCAACCGGCAATCTCTGGCTCGGGACTCGATCTCACGGTCTCAGCCTGAGGAGAAAAGGAACAGACAAATTCATTCACTTTCGTCATGACCCGGACAACAGCAATAGTCTCAGCGCCAATACGGTCACTTCCATTGCGGAAGACAACCTAGGAAATATCCTGATTGGCACCTATACAGCGGGGATAAATTTGTTGAATCCTGATACCCGGCAGATACAGCGATTTCAGCACGAGGCTGATCAGCCAGAATCAATCAGCTCGAATCGTGTCCTGACTATTTTCAAGGACTCTGAACAAAAGATCTGGGTCGGCACTTACGGCGGTGGTCTGAATCTATTTGACACTGCTAGCGGTGAATTCCATTCATTCAAGAACCAATTCAGAAATCCCGTCAGTCTTTCCGGCAATAATGTCCTTGCCATCAACGAAGACGAGTTTGGGGATTTCTGGATCGGCACTCATAGTCGTGGGCTGAATCGATGGTCAAGGGCAGACCGACGTCAGGGTATCGAGCGTTTCCAGCATTATTCTGAAACAAACGGGCTCGCGGGTTCATCCGTTTACGCCATAGCAAAAGGCAACAAACAAATCTGGTTCAGTAGCAACAGGGGGCTTTCTCAGTATAGCCTCGTAACAAATTCGTTCAGACATCTGGATATCAGTCACGGACTGCAGGACGCGGAATTTAATCAGGGAGCAGCGATCACTGCAACAAACGGAAAAATGTATTTTGGCGGCATCAACGGATTTAATTCATTTCATCCGGATGCGCTCAACATCAATTCTGAAGCACCTCAAACTGTGATCACGATGATCGCTTCACGGAACCAACGTATTAAGAATGTCGCAATGGTGCAGCAGCAGGGATTGCAGCTTGCCCATGATGAAAGTTCCCTTGAATTTCAGTTTGCCGGTACAGACTATTCAGCACCACAGCAAATTAACTACCGATACCGGTTAAAGGGATTGGACGATCACTGGATCGAGGCAGGTAATCGTCGGTATGCCAGTTTCACGAATTTATCTCACGGTAGTTATGTTTTCCAGGTTGCAGCATCCAACATTGATGGAGTCTGGAACAAAAATCCAACAAACGTTCAGATAAAGATCGCCCCTCCGCCCTGGTTGACCTGGTATGCATACTTCAGCTACTTCATGGCTTTTCTCACTTTATGTTGGGTTGTCTACCGGGTACAAGCCGAGAAAAACCAATACACACGAGAACTGGCAAGAATCAACAAAGAACTCGAGCGCGAGGTCAGCGCAGGTAAAACCAAAGAAATTGCGCTGCAAGTCGAGAAGGAGAAAACCCAGAGTTACCTCGACACTGCCGACATCATTATGATAGTTATAAACTCAAATGGCCTGATTCAACTGATTAATCAAACAGGTTGCCGAATACTCGGTTCCGATGAAGATCAGCTTGTCGGCCAGCCGTTGCTAAGGTATGTACATTCAGAATCCCAGGAAGAAATGAAGAAGTGGATATCCGGTGACCTGAGTGAGGATATTGATACCCACTATGAATCTTCTGTGGTCGCTGCAGATCAGAGCGTTTCTCATATTATGTGGCGGTTTTCTTTCATGCAGGACGAGACCGGCGAAGGAGCATTCTTGCTTGCATCGGGAATGGACGTAACAGATAAACGGGAGCTTGAGCAAGCAATCCAGATGAAAGAAAAACTTGCAGCAATTGGCACAATGGCAAGCGGGATTGCCCATGACTTCAACAATATTCTCACGGCAATATACGGTTACAGCCAACTTGCTGTTGATCAGGTTGAAAAACCAGCAGCTTCCAAGGAGTTTCTATTTCGCGTCCTGGATGCGACAGAGCGTGCAAAAGAGTTGGTCGCAAGGTTGCTGTCTGTGTCAAAACCAGCAGACAATGATTTTCAGCCCTGCGACCTTGAGCCAATCCTTGAAGAAGTGATAGCCCTCTCAAAAGCAACGCTACCTCCAGGCGTTAAAATGGCAGTTGAACTCGATTCCGATTTAAAGCCAGTGAAAGCTGACTCGACTCAAATTCACCAGCTTCTCATGAACCTGATTACAAACGCAGGAAAGGCGATGCAAGACGGGGGTGGCATGCTTGAAGTATCGGCGGGCAATATCTATCTGTCAGAAGATGACCTGCCAGCACATTCGGACCTGATAGCTGGTGATCACATCAGGTTGATCGTTAAGGACAGTGGCATAGGCATGAAACAGGAGCTACTCACCACGATTTTTGACCCGTTCTTCTCAAGTACGGGATTGGGATTTGGCAACGACGAGGGTACCGGGCTGGGCTTGTCGATCGCCCATGGCGTTGTATCCGGGCACAATGGTCATATCAGCGTCGAGAGCAAACCAGGAATTGGATCTGTCTTTACGGTAATCCTGCCCTGTTGTGCAGACAATCTAATCTATCCGAAAAAAGGTCCAGATGAGACTGTTGACAGCGAGGGACATATTCTGATCATTGATGATGAGGCAAGAGTTGCAGACGTTTGCCGTCAACTTTTAAAAGTGCTTGGGTATTCAACAACCTGTTATCTCAATCCGCTAAAGGCACTCGAAGAGTTTAAGCGAAACCCGGACGCATTTGATCTGGTGATTTGTGATCAGAAAATGCCGCGAATGCTCGGGACAGAACTGCTCGATGAAATACGAAAATACAATTCAACCGTGCCGACTATCCTGATGAGTGGGAACCTTTCACCGCTGGAAGTTCTCGACCCCGCCACTGCCTACATGAGAAAGCCGTTTACGATCACCGATTTGAAACAACATGTCACAAAATCCCTGACCAAAAAGCTGGAACGATCCACTTAATTCACCTTAAATTCACCTGGGCAGCCTGAAGCGCCAGATCAATCTACGATCCTCCCCTGCTTACCGTTGAAAGACATATCTTATCCTGCTATCTTAGTTAGCACTAACTTAGATAAATCTCACTTCTCCAGGTGATCAGTACATAAAGGGGAACATCATGAACTATTCTTTTATTAAACAATGGGTTGAAGATGATATTGCCGTAATTCAACTGAACCGTCCGAATGCAAATGCCATTACTTTCGAGTTCGCCTGTGAACTGGAAGCGGCGTTTAAAGCGACCATTTCGCGTAAACCACGCGCCATAATCACCACCGGTAGTGGTACCTTTTTTTCCGGTGGGCTTGATCTAAAAGCTGTACCTCTTTACTCAACTGAACAGCAGGCTGATTTTCTCCAGGTTATCAACCGTGTTATCACTGGGTTTTATGCCTGTGAAATACCTGTAATTGGCGCGATAAACGGTCATGCTATTGCAGCAGGATTCATGTTTGCACTGACGGCGGATTATCGTATTGGTCCAACGAATGATGCACTTTTTGGCCTCACAGAAGCCCGTGCAGGTATCCCTTTTCCGGCTGCGCCTATGGAGATACTCAAGGCAGAGCTCGCACCTGCTGATATCCGATTCACCGCATTATCAGCACTTACCTTCGATTCGCAGGCTGCACAGAATAAAGGGGTATTTGATGAACTGGTCGCCAATGCACAGGTTCTGCACAGAGCCTTTGAGGTTGCACGAGATTTTGCCAGCATGCCCGCCGATGCCTATACTCGCATTAAAACCCAGGTCAGGGGGGCTACCATTTCAAAATTACAGCAACTCAATCAGAAGGCATCAGATCCCATGTTAAGACAGTGGCTCAGCCCCAAAGCCGAAATCGCCTCAACTGCGATACTCAATGACCACTAAGAGGCTTCCTGCCAATGAAAGGCGTAAACAAATTCTAAAGTGTGCAACGGGTGTTTTTGCACGATCAAATTTCAAGACGGCAACCACAAAACAAATTGCTGGCGAACTTGGTATTTCAGAAGCAGCGGTGTTCAATCACTTTCCAAATAAAAAAGCCATATTCCTTTCCATCCTGGATTATGTGAACGCACAAATTCTAACGCGATGGGAGGAACAGATATCTCAGAATGCTAGCGCAGCCACAAACCTTCGTGAAATGGGTATGACTTATTTCCGCGCTATGCAGGAACATCCTGATGAATTGAAAGTTCAGTTTCAAGCGGTCTCAGAAATCGACGATCCGGAAATTGCAAAGCGACTCAGTAAGCACCACCTGAGTTATGTTGCTTTGGTTGAAAAACTAATTGAGCAAGGAATTCAAAATGGTGAATTCCCCACGGGTACATCTTCTCGATCAATAGCCTACATATTCGATGCTCTCGGCGTTTTTTCAAACCTGATGAGCCTGTTGAACGATAATCGTTTTGATCAGAACGAGGTGGATCGTATTTTGGATCATTTACTTGCACCTCTTTTGAGGCGTTAGCTAAACCGGTTGGCAACCATCAGGGTTTTCGGCGATAGACGAAGTCATCAAATTCGAATTCGGCGTGGGTTGGTCCCTGACTCTCAGGCACCTTGATCAGGTCAACAGTCAACCCTACTCGGCCAGCAACCAGTTCCGGCAATTCGATCGGTAATACCAACACACTGTTAATATATAGTCTGAACTGCCTCCCCTCTCCTACAACCTCTATTTCGTTGTACTCTCCTGCCTTAATATTACCTATCGGAAGCCACTCTGTGATTTTTTGATTTTTCTTGTCCTTCCACAACAACACTTTAATGTGCCCGCTATCTGCAATTAGAATATAGTAGTATTGATCTTTGGATTCCCTGAACAGGACACCATAGAAAGCGTTCGTTGGGACACCACTTTTTAGTCTGCCCTCAACCTTTAGATAAAAGTCTGATGTCGCGTCAGATTCCGCAAATCGAGCAAAACCGTCATGTGAACCTTCTGTTTCCAGAGACCATGAGAATTTGCCGTTCCTGATCTTCACTTCGCCCGTCGCATTTGTCGCTTTGTAATCTCTCACGTCCCACATCAGATTTTCGGAGAATACATCTTTTTCGATGAGCGGCCATTTTCTGGCCCGGGAAAGCAGATCTTCAAATTGGCTGGTCGGTTGTTGAAATAATGACCCGGAGCGACCTTCTCGCTTCTGACCAACCGAAGGTGCTAGTTCTTTCTGCAATTCGGCTCGTATCTGCTTCGTATTCAGATCAACCTGACTTTTAACCTCAGTCGCGATTTTTGAATCTATCCAACCTACAACTGCAATGGTGCCGATGGCACCCGTGGCTATCAATGCGAGCGAAAACCAGATCAGATTTGTCTCGAGTTTTTCTCTGATTGTCATGGCCATTCCCGCAAATGATATTCGATGGATTTAAGGCTCACATATGCACCCGCAATAATGACCCCGTATCGCGGACAGATCAAGATTCTTGAAGTAATATCATCAGGATTGCAGTCATAAGATCAATAACCAGGGCATGTGGTATCCAGCAGGTTGTAGTTGCTGATTTATATTTTCTTGTCCCTGTTCTGCCAATAAGGATCTCTTACCTTGCGTCGCTGGATCTTTCCGGATAGCAAACGTGGCAAGTCTTTCGCAAAGTCGACGTGCCTGGGACACATATAGTGCGGTAATCGCGAACGTGCAAAATCAATGATCTCATCACTCAGTTGTCGGGATGCCGTGAAGTCAGGCATCAGCTCGACGACGGAACAGACTGCCTCTCCCCATTCTTCATCCGGAATGCCAACAGTACATACTTCCTTCACTGCCGGATGCTGCATGATCTGGTTGTCTACCTCCTGCGGGTAGATATTGACGCCACCAGAAATAATTAATTCAGCCGTTCGCCCGGTCAGGAACAGATAGCCATCCTCATCAAAATAACCCATATCACCCAGAGTAAAATACTCACCTCGGTAGGATGCGCTGGTCTTCTCACTATCCTTATAATACTTAAAGCGCCCAGATTCGGGTGCCCTCATATAAATGGTCCCCGTTTTCCCGGGTGGCAGTTCATTGCCTTCATCATCCAGAATCTTATTGCTGAACGTTTCGGGTGCTTTACCGACCGTCCCCGGTTTCTTCAACCAGTCGTGTGAATTGACGGTGAAGCCACCACCACCCTCAGTCGCGGCATAGTATTCGTTTAATACTGGTCCAAACCAGTCGATCATCGATTGCTTTATATGTACCGGACAGGGCGCCGCGCCGTGGGTAATGTCCTTGACGCTAGACACGTCATAGGCATCACGAACCTCAGCAGGCAACTGCAGCATCCGGTGGAACATGGTTGCTACCATATGGGTATGAGTAACTCGATGTGATGCGATCAAAGCGAGTGTTTTTTCAGCATCCCATTTGTCCATCATGACAACGGGCAACCCCGAGATCAGAGCCTGGGCAATATTGGATAAGGGGGCAGCATGGTAAGCCGGGCCTGTCAGCAGACAGACATCTTCATTCGGATTCATTATAGAAGGACCAGACCACCGAGGCATAATCTCGGTACGGCTATCTCGCCAGACCCCTTTGGGTCGACCTGTTGTGCCGGATGTGTATAACATATGGTAGCCAAGAACAGCATCGTCTATGTCGTTATCCATCTGCTCGTTTAGCGCACTGCCGTAGTCAGCAAACGGACCTAACGGCTTCCCGGCTCCTACCATCAGACAGATATCAAGTTGATCCAGTGATTCGGATGCCTCCTGCACTACCTCAGAAAATCTGAATTCAGTAATCAAAGCCCTGGCATCACAATCCCCTAGAATGTACCTGATCTCTTCTGCACCAAGATGCCAGTTTATCGGTGTGAGTCGAACGCCCATTCGAAGTGCCGCTTTGAAGACTTCAATAAATTCAGGTCGATTGCTTATCATGATGGCGAGTGAATCTCCATCACCCAACCCAGCGGCACGCAACACCCGAACCAGTTGATTGGCTGCACAATTCAATTCTCGCCAGGATCTATCACCATATTCGGAATAGACCGCCCCTCTCTGCGGGGTGTCGCTGGCATATATTGCACAGGACATGCCGATACGTGCGGCCGCGATCACTTCTTCTTCGCTGCTTGCGACATTCTCCGACATGAATCAAAACCCTCTTCTACAAAACACAAAGTCAAAGGGCAGTATACTGAGATCAAGGGGAACTATCAGACCTAAGTTTTTGTTTACTCGATTCCAGGCAGTGGATGGTTCGTGTGTCTTTATTCTGGGTCAATCAGCATTGTTGTTTTAAATGAACCTGGTCTCCTACAACCCGGATCGCATAGGTTTTTAACTGTAAATCAGGTTCTTCAAGACACCTGCCTGTTCTTAAATTAAAGTGCTGCTTGTAAAGCGGCGAGGCAACCACCGGTTCGTCATCAATAGATCCGACGATACCACGGGAAAGTACGTTAGCCTGGCCTATGGGGTCATAGTTTGAGATCCCCCAGATGCTATCCGTTTGCCTGTCTCTAAATACCGCTACCTGCTCACTCCCCAATAGTGCACATAAGCCGGTGTCGGGCAGTAGTTCGGACAAACTGCATACATTGGTCCATCTGTTGTCTGTTGTGGCCATTACACTAACTCGCTCTCACCAGGGTTCGCGTGGGTTCTTGAGTTTCCTTTTCATCAGCACTTAACGGCCTTCTCTGACCTCTCTCATAGACAAAATCCAGATTGTCATCAGTTTCTTTCGAGTTGATAAAATGCTGAAAACGCTGCAATCGACCCGGCTCGTTGAGGGTCTTTTTCCATTCGCATTCATAACTGTCCACCAGGTCCTGCAGAGATGCCTCAAGGCTTTCACAAATACCCAGCTTGTCATCGATGACGACAGATTTTAAATAGTCCAGCCCGCCTTCAAGATTCTCGAGCCAAACCGACGTGCGTTGCAGCTTTTCAGCAGTACGAATATAAAACATCAATATGCGATCGATGTATTGGATCAGCAACTTGTCATCCAGGTCTGTGGCAAAAAGGTCTGCGTGACGGGGACGCATGCCACCATTCCCACAGACGTACAGATTCCAGCCGTTATTTGTCGCGATGATTCCGATGTCTTTGCTTTGTGCCTCGGCACATTCGCGGGCACAACCTGAAACTGCCATCTTGATCTTATGGGGTGATCGAATGCCCCGATACCGGTTTTCAACACGAATCGACATCGAAACACTATCCTGAACACCGAATCGACACCAGCTTGAACCAACGCACGATTTCACCGTGCGGACTGCCTTGCCGTAGGCATGACCTGTTTCGAAACCAGCTTCAACCAGTAGCTTCCATATCTGTGGCAGTTCATGCAGTTGGGCACCGAACAGATCGATCCTTTGTCCTCCCGTTATTTTGGTATAAAGGTCAAACTGTTTCGCGACTTCACCGATTACAATTAATTTGTCTGGCGTAATCTCACCGCCTGGTATCCTCGGAACCACTGAATAGGTTCCATCTTTTTGCATATTACCAAGGAAGATATCGTTGCTATCCTGCAAGCCGATATGTTCCTCATCGAGAACATATTCATTGAAGAGGGAAGCCAATATAGATCCAATAGCTGGTTTGCATACGTCGCAGCCAGATCCCCGCCCATAGTCGGCCAGAAGCTCCCGGAAGGTTCTGATCTTTTTGATTCGAACGATATCGAACAATTCTGATCGCGAATAATCGAAGTGTTCACACAGGTTGTTATCAATTTCAACGCCGAGATTTACCAATTCTGCGCTCATGATCTGACTGACAAGCGGCGCACAACCACCGCAGGTTGACGAAGCTTTGGTTTTTGACTTCAGCTCCCCAAGATCAGTGGTACCGGCTCTGATAGTGGAACATATTTGGCCTTTAGTAACGTCATTACATGTACAGATAAGCACAGCATCGGGTAGCATATCTGCGCCCAGCGCACCAGCCCCATCACCGTCTGCCAGTTTCGGTACGATCAGGGTTTCAGGAGATTCAGGCAGATCGATTTTGTTTAGACACATCTGAAGCAAGATGCCGTAATCCTTACAATCACCAACCAGTACCGCCCCCAGTAGTTTTTTATGATCGTCGCTTACGATGATTTTCCGGTACTCATCCGCTACTTCATCGCTGTATACATAGGCTTTTGAATTCGGTGTCGTGCCGTGAGCGTCACCGATAGAACCCACATCGACACCTAACAATTTTAACTGGGTGCTCATATCGGCACCCTCAAATAATTTTTTGTCTTCAGTTAGCTGGCTTGCGGCGACTTCTGCCATACGGTTGCCCGGGGCCACGAGACCAAAGATGGTATTGTCGTACAGAGCGCATTCGCCGATCGCAAATATATGCTCGTCACTTGTTCTGCACTGCGCGTCGATAACAATCCCGCCACGCTCGCCAACCCCTATATCAGCTTCCCGAGCAAGTTGGTCGTAAGGGCGAATTCCTGCTGAAAAGACGATCAGATCTGTCTGCAGGCAATTTCCATCTGCGAATTCCATAGTCAACCGGCTGGTGGTGCCTGGTCTGATGATCCTCGTTTCTTTGCTGGTATGTACCTGAACATCCAGGGCTTCTATCTTCCGCCGCAGCATCCTGCTGCCACCGTCGTCTATCTGAACACCCATTAATCCAGCGGAGAATTCCACCACATGGGTTTCGAGATTCAGATTCCTGAGTGCATTTGCAGCTTCCAGCCCCAGGAGGCCGCCGCCCAGGACAACGCCGACATTGGCATTCTTCGCCTCGGCCTTAATCTGTCCCAGATCGTCAATTGTTCGATAAGTTAAGCAGCCTGGAAGTTCTGAGCCTGAAATCGGTGGTACAAAAGGATAAGATCCCGTGGCCAGAATCAGCTTGTCATACGAAAAAGACCTGCCACCTTTGGTCAGTACCGTTTTTTGTTCACGGTCAATTGCAACAACAGGATCACCAAAAAAAGCATCAACCCCGACATCCCGGTAGTATTCTCGTGAAGTCAGAGATAGTTCAGCAGGCTTCTTACCCGCGAAATAGTCTGACAAATGTACACGGTCGTACGCGGGTCGAGGTTCACCTCCGATGACGGTTATCTGAACTTCAGGATTGGCCTTTAATACTGTTTCGACATAGTGGTGTCCAACCATGCCATTTCCGACTACAACTATTTTTTCTGGTTTTGCTGACATTTGAATTATTCGCTTCTTTCAAATTACCTGGTTTATCTCTCGAGAGCTGAAGGCTGATGATTTGTATGGTCTATGTGACTACCCTCCTGAAACCACTGTAACTCTCCAGCAAGATTGACGACGTCGCCTACGACAATCAGCGCGGGCGACTGAATCTGGTAAACCTGTGTCATGGCTGATAATTCACAAAGTCTGCCGGAAACCACTCTTTGCTGCGGTGTTGAACCATTTTCAATCAGAGCAGCAGGCGTGCCTGCATCAAGGCCATTGTCAACCAGGTTGAGGGAAATACTATCGGCGTTCTCTAACCCCATATAGAACACCAGGGTTTGATTTAGGCGCGAGAGTGCAGCCCAGTTAATATTGCAGGCCTTGGCACAGGTGCCCGTCACGAAGGTACATGATTGAGAGAGCCCCCTATGTGTAAGAGGAATCCCCGCATAGGATGTGCATCCACTCGCTGCGGTGATGCCGGGAACCACTTCAACGCTGATATTCTTACGCTTTAGCATGAGCATCTCTTCGCTGCCACGTCCGAATATAAAAGAATCTCCGCCTTTTAGACGACAAACCGTGAGACCCGACATTGCCGCTTCAAACATCATCCTGTTAATTTGGTTTTGAGGTAATGCTTCTTTACCTCTGGCCTTGCCAACATATCTGGTAGGCGTACCGGTCGGGAACAGCTTGCAGATTTCAGCGCTAACAAGCCGGTCATAGAATATGATATCGGCTGATTCAATGATTCGGAGTGCTTTGACGGTCAGCAGTTCGGGGTCTCCCGTCCCCGCGCCTACAAGATAGACCATGCCCCTGGGGCTTTTCGCAACAAGTTTCAACATGCTTCTGATCCGGTAATTCGAATTTCGATAAAACCGGTAGTGCAATCAGGATGCCAATGTGTTGTGGAGTCTCTCTGCATGAGGTTTAAGCGGGTATTTAAAGGGATAGGCCGGGAATCTCATAGACACAATGGGTGTTCTACTGAGATCCCAATCCATTCACACCGGTGCCATGCTGGTGCACATCCGGTGATCACGCATCAAAACAGATCGATTTGTACGGACAACAACCTCCATCTATAGACTGACTACAATCGCTATAGAAGGTTTTTTTTGCTGTTGGCTAAAAGCGACTGGCTACTGGCTACTGGCTTCTGGTTGGAGGCAACTGGCTGCTGGTCGGAAGCAACTAGCTGCTGGCGAAGCAACTGGCTGCTAGCTGCTGATCAGTGCTTTATCAGTGTTGGCCAGTCTGGGCCCTCTAAAATTGCTTTGCGGTTGTGGTAAGCGATGCGGTGGGTGCCATGGCAGCGTGCACAGGCCAGTACAGCCAGCGTACCGAGGTCTCTTCCCTGCTCCTTGATCGTGCCGGTTGCAAGGCTTTGCTCCAGGCTGTCGAGGGTATCTCTGACAGGCTCATCAGGGTAGACCCTGATATCTTTTTCGTGACAGGTTGAACAGGTTTCACCTAATTGATGGATGCCTTTTTTTAGATCACCAAATGAAGTCAAGGCTAAATCCTGCATACCATCCTCACCTGCAATCTTAACCTTGTTTACGTGTTGGGTAAGTTGGTCCATGAATTTCTTGTACGGGATGGATGCTATCTCCATCGTTGAAAAATCAGGGGCTCGGTAGGCGGTGGCGGTAATGGATTGGAAATCGACATGGCAGGAATTACAGTTTTTATCCAGTTCATCAAGTGCTTGAGAGACTTCCCCATAGCGACGATCACTTACGCTCTCGTTCAGAAGCATCATCGTCTTTTTGTCCAGTTTTGCTTCCCACTCCGGCACCATCTCACCTATCTTCATGTAGTGCTCACTTAATCTGCCGACCCATTTCTCCAGGTGATCTGCATATTCGTTGTCAGGCGAGGCATTACCTGCATAAAACCGTACTGCCTGCATTTCGCGACGGAGACTAAACATATTGTGCAACCAGACCTGCCTTTTGTTTTCTGGTCTATACCAATCAGCCAGTGACGCAGGCGGTCTTTTTGTAACGGCTACCCGGTCCTTGTGGACATAGACAATGCCACCAATAATCACAACAATCACAATCTGAAGGATGATAAAGCCGGTCCAGCGCATGAGGGTTTTCTGCCTTCTAAGTAAAAAAAACGGGTCTAATCAAACCCGGTTAATCTTGTCAAAAATACTGTGAGAACACCAATCACACAAGTTCAGTGATTCATGCGGTTAATCGTCTCACTCGCCGCGCGGTTCAAGAATAGAGTGGTTCCCTGACGGCGCTTCGCTTCATCTTCCGGTGCCAGGTTCCAGCCTGACATGGTAGCGAGTGCAGCAGAACTTGCATAAACCTCCCACAATGGGAGATCCGAGATATCTAATGTTGAGTGAGTCAGATATTGTCTGGTGAAGTTCTCCATGGCCGATGGACCATACATCATCATAAGTTCAACACGACAGGTGGCCAGGTCCGCTACTGCTGTTCCGATAGATGCATCTTCCCAATCGATAACTGCGGCGATGTGATTCCCCTTCCACAGAATATTTCCAGGCCAGAAGTCACCATGAAGCAGCGAGTCTCTGGATGGTGCAGTCTGCCAGGCTTCTATCGCTCTACGTAAAGTAGCCCATGAATCGGTGTCAGGCACATACTCAAGTGCCCCACCAACCGGGTCCTCAAGACGCGGTATTTCCGATAAATCCAGTGTCTCGATATCTAGTGCATGCAGACGCAGAAGGAAATCGG
>CAZJRI010000005.1:3403-59843 GCA_964548025.1 uncultured Pseudomonadales bacterium | reverse complement strand
ATACGATCACACGCATGAGGTATCTGATCGTCGTGAACAGCAGTGGTGGCCTCTACCATTTCCATCACCAGATAGGGCGAAGGTAATAGTGAAGCGGTGACATCAAGAAATAGCGGTTGTGGTACCGGCAATCCAATCTGAAATAGAGAAATTAATAACCCATACTCCATGGTCGTTACGTTTCTTTGACGTGACTTCCACCCGGCTGAACTATGGCGACGAACGACGACCTTTCTGCATTCACCTCCCGGCAGTTCAAGTTCTAAAGCTTCGATCTGCGCCGACACGCCACCCGTGAGCGGCCAATGCCGAACGAACCTGGCAGCAGGTTCAATGCGTTCACCGATGCATCGAAACGCCTCGTCCAGATCATTTTTCTTCATCAGAGGTCCTTGCGTAAACCTGACTTGTTATGATCCTTATATCGTGCGAACAACCCAAATGTTCTGATAAAAAGGCAGCAGGGAAATCAGGGCAGTGCATAACGGCTTATTTATCTTAAGTTACTACATCAGGTTCTAGCAAAATACCTTTAACCTGATTCAATCGTCTGCTTTGTACTTTGATCACCGATGGCTATCACCACAGCACCCACGCGCTGCTCGGTCTCAACCCGATGATGAGCATCAGCAGCCTCTTCCATTGGATGGACCCTGTCGACGATTGATCCTATTTTGTTGTCTTCAATCATGGCTTTGAGTGTCAGTAATTCTTCCCGGGTCTCCCTGGCAAATGCAAAGCTGGCAGTCTTATTCGTAAAGCGGGAGGTGAAAAAGGTGCGAAGCATGACCGACAATCGGGGATTACCACTGACATAACGACCATTTGGGTTGAGTACCCTCATACAGGCCGCATAAGAACTTGCAGGCACCATGTCGAAGATGACGTCATAGCTCCGGCCGCTTTGGCTAAAATCTTCCTTCTCGTAGTCAATGAAATGGTCTGCACCCATCTGCATCAACATGTCTTTTTTAATGATCTTATCAACTGCCGTGACCTCCGCGCCCATTGCCCTGGCAATCTGCACGCCGTATGCGCCGATACTGCCACCCGCACCGTTGATTAATACTGATTCTCCTTCCTGGACATTGGTCAGTCGCATGAAATGCAGCGCATTTAACCCGCCCAGTGGCACTGCTGCCGCTTCTGCGAAACTCATATTCGTGGGTTTGGGCACCAACGTATAACGTGCAGGCAGGGCAACGTACTCACCATAGGCCCCCAACCGAAGTCTTGAGACACCAAAAATCTCGTCACCGACCGAGAAATTTCGAACATCTCCCCCGAGGGCTTCTATCACCCCAGAGAAATATCCACCCAGGATCCGTTGCTTTGGTTTTCTAATACCGAGTGCAATTCGCAGGGGGAGCCAGAACCACTTCACGGCATAATTGAAGCTTCTCATTTCACAATCAGATTTCGTCGCTTCGGCTGCCAGCACCCTGATTAAAATTTCGCCGCGACTCGGGCTGGGCTTTGCAACCTCTTCCAGGTGCAGCACCTCAGGTGGCCCGTATGTTAAGTATGTGATGGCTTTCATGAATTTCCTCCCCCGAACTCCGCCGCCAGGTCCCCTAACTTCAGCAACCCGGCTGACCTTAACATCATTTTGGATAATTATTGAGTTCTGGACACCCAACAATGAAGGAAACAATGAAGGACAGGCAACGAGTTCTGGACAACGAGTTCTGGACACCCAACATGAGTTCTGGTGAGTTCTGGACACCCAACAATGAACGACAGGTAAGATATCAGCGTTCAAGATTGTCAGTAATAACGACTAGTCGGATGTCCTCAATTGCATCTGCATCGAATTAAACCAATCTCACCTGCCTGGCGTCTTAATTTCCAGTAATGTGTACTGGTGTAACCCGGGCAGACCGGATTTTTCTGCACTGGCGTAAACCCGTTCGCACGTCGTCCTAACCTTACGCTTAACAACTTACTAAGGTTCTGAGAGATCTCAGAACGGATGGAATCAACATTTACTGGAGGCAATGAATTGTTCGGTAATTACATTCTGGTGGCACTTCGAATCTTCAACAGGCAAAAACTATATTCAGTACTGAATATCGCAGGTCTGGGAATCGGCATGGCTGCCTTTCTTCTGATCGCCCTTTATACCCAGTATGAACTGAGCTTTGACAGGTATCACCAGAATGCTGATCGAATCTACCGGGTGGTAAGAGAGGGACGTACCTTAACTCCCCCACCACTTGGCCCGGCACTAACAAAAAATTTTGCCGAGGTCGAAGCAGTTGCCCGCATCATCAAGGACAACAATACATTGATCTCAAGCGGGGATACTCATTTTCTCGAAGACAACTTCTATTGGATGGGTACCGATATCACCAAGATATTCACACTGGAATTTATCCATGGCAACCCGGAGACGGCTTTGCAGGACACCTCATCCATCGTCATATCCCAAAGCACAGCCAGGAAATATTTTGGTGACCTCAATCCACTGGGTGAAACGCTGATTATCAACGACAGCCGGGACTTTAAAGTTACCGGTGTATTCACTGATATGCCTGCCAACTCTCATTTCACCATCGACCTCATGGTTCCGTACAACGATTACTTCAAAGACACTGACATTGATATCACAAGCTGGGACAGCAATTACACCTATACCTATTTTCTGTTACGTGACGGAAGTAACCCAATGGCGTTGCAAAGTGATATTCACAAGACGATTGAGATCCCCCTTTATGAGAAATACGGGGTACCAAAACCCTATCCGGATAACTTCTACTTCGTGCAGTCAATCAAGGATATTCACCTGAACTCACATCGTGAGCAGGAAATATCCGTAAACAATGACATGCTATATATCTTTCTTTTTTCATCCATTGCCGTATTGATTCTATTCATTGCCTGCATCAACTACATCAACCTCACCACTGCGATGTCCACCAGGCGTGGCAGGGAAGTTGGCGTACGCAAGGTCATGGGTGCTCGCAGATTCCAGTTGATTCAGCAATTCATGAGCGAATCGTCTTTTCTGATTTTGATTTCCGTCGCCCTGACCCTGATGATCGTCAGTATGGTACTGCCTGCTTTTAACAATCTGGTCGAAAGGCAGCTCAGTATGGCTACCATGCTCGAACCACAGTTTTTTCTCGTGCTCTTAACGACCGTACTGGTCGTTATATTGCTTGCAGGGGGGTATCCCGCATTCAAAATTTCCGGTTTCAAACCCCAAACAGTTCTGAAAGGCGTATTCGCGACTGGTGAGAAGGCCCGCAAGTTACGAAACATGCTGGTTTTGTTTCAATTCTCAGTAACCATCACGCTATTTATCTGTACCCTGACGATCAACAATCAACTTGATTTCGTGAATAGTTACGATGTTGGCTATAGCAAAGATGACACCATTGTCCTCAAGATTCGTGACAAGGCTGTTCGTCGCGATATCAATGCGATTAAAACCGAGCTGCAGCAACATCCAAACGTGATGGGTGTCGCAACATCGGGCAGGTTGCCCAACGACATCGATGGGTTTACATCGCGGGCGCTGAATCCCAGTCTGCCTGACCAGGAAACCACCATTTACTACAATACAGCCGACTACGATTTTGTCGATCTTTACGATATTCAGATTACAGCAGGCAGAAATTTCTCACGGGAATTTGCTTCCGACAAACAGGGTGTATTCCTGGTGAACGAGGCAGCAGTCAGAGCTGGTGCCTGGACCTCGCCACTGGAACAGACCATGACCCACTGGAGTGGCGAGACGGGAAAGGTCGTCGGCGTAATGAAGGATTTTCATCTTCGATCACTACATAGTCAGATCGAGCCGCTTTATATTTTCCTGGCACCGAAGAAATTCTCTTATATTTCAATCAAGGTAAATCCGGTCAATATCCCCGACACGCTAAACCACGTCAGAACAGTCATGAGTGAGTTCTCACCCAACTATCCCTTCGAGTACTCGTTCTTCGATGAGGAATTTACCCGCGTATATCACCCCGAGCAACGCATGGTAAACATCTTCAGTGCCTTTGCCATTCTGGCGATTATTGTTGCCTGCCTGGGTCTATTTGGTCTTTCATCGTTTACCGTGCAGCAAAAAACGAGGGAAATTGGCATTCGCAAGGTCATGGGTGCATCAGTTGGCAGGATAACCATTTTGCTCTCGCTGGAGTTCGTCTACTGGGTCCTGCTTTCCAATCTGATCGCCTGGCCCCTTGCATTTCTGGCTATGGACAGATGGCTACAGAATTTTGTCCAGCAGGCCAATCAGAACCCCACGTACTTTCTTCTAGCTGCCGTGGCTGTTTTAGTGATTGCTATATTAACTGTGAGTGTGCTCTCAATCAGGGCAGCATCAGCCAGTCCGATAAAGGCACTGCGATATGAGTAGATGGCTGCAAGTACACTACTCAAGAACCGTTAAATCAAAACATGATCCAAATAGTTAGTTCCTGACAGTAAGTTCGGGCCAACGGAGACCTTAAAATCCAGTCTGACAAAACGCGTCGCTGTGGTCCCGTGCCCAGTCCAAAAAATATCATCTGAATCAGATATTTTGTCCCCTCGTGAATGTACTTTCATGTACGATTAACAGTATGTGGAAACCGAGTCGGCTCATGCTGCGGCAAAAACTCTTTGGATTAATCCTGATAATCCCGATTTCAGTCAATGCGATTGAATATTCGCATGGCACGTCTTATATCGAACCCCTGAAGTACAGCGCCGACTTCAGTCACTTCGATTATGTCAACCCGGATGCACCGAAAGGTGGCACGGTACGCTTTCCTGATTATGGTACCTATGACAGCTTTAACGGCATTCTGGACAAGGGTCGTGTTGAGGGGCGAAGTTATAGACTTGGTCCGACCATGGCGCTCTATGATCGACTGCTGGAACCAGCGATTGATGAACCGGCGAGTCACTATGGCCGCCTGGCAGCCGGTGTATGGGTGTCGGATGACTACAAACAGTTTGCATTCAAGATCCGCGACGGTGCCTACTGGCACGATGGCGAACCCTTGACAGCCGATGACGTGGTGTTCACATTTTCGGTCATGCAAAAGCACGGTGCGGCAGGCGTAAAGAGTGCGCTTTATGAGCTTGGCAGCATCGAGCGAATTAGCGAAAACGAGGTGCTCTTCAAGACAAAACCCAACTCACCAGGCAATCCTGACCTGGTCTTTACTGTCGGCGGTTATTCCATCCTTCCCAAACACTACTGGGAGAAACGAGACATTACCAAAACAACCGCGGAACCACCCCTCGGCAGTGGCCCTTATCGCATTGGCCAGTTTCAAATGGGCCGAAACATCACCTATGAACGGGTTGAGAATTACTGGGGAGCAGACATCGCGGTCAACAAGGGCAGGTTTAATTTTGATCGCCTGAAATATGACTACTTTCGGGATGAATCTGTCATGTTGGAAGCTCTCAAGGGTGATGTTATAGACATCCGTGAGGAGACGGTTTCCAAGAACTGGGTGACTGCCTACGGGTTTCCTGCGGTGGAGGCTGGATTTCTGAAAAAGGACCTGGTGGATATCTCAAAACCCTGGGGATTGTGGGCACCGATTCACTGGAATATGGACAAGAAAAAATTCCAGGATGTCAGGGTTCGGGAAGCGTTGTGGCTGATGTCTGAATGGAGCTGGACCAATCGGGTCCTCATGTACGGCTTTTATAACTATGCCAAGAGTTATTTCTATAATTCACCCATGGCATCAAGCGGTCTGCCGTCTGAAAAAGAACTGGCCCTATTGGAACCCTGGCGTGGTCAGATTCCCGACCGGGTCTTCACCCATGAGTGGGTAGGTAATGAAACCAGTGGCTATGGCTACGATCGCGACAATGTGAAACGGGCACTTGAACTGATGCAGGCGGCTGGCTGGGAACTTCGTGATGGCATAATGACCAATATTGAAACGGGCGAACCATTCACTGTTAGCCTGATATTTAACTCCCCTTTTTCGTTACGTCAGGAAACGCCACTGATGCGCATGCTGAACCTGATAGGTATCAAATCAACAGCAAGACAGCTTGAATTGTCAAATTGGCTGCATCGAATGCGCAATAGTCAATTTGACGGAACCTGCCGATCCTTCGAGCCGACCAATACCCCAGGGATATACCTGCGAAATCAACTGGGGTCCGCGTCTGCCGATTCAAAAGGAGGACAGAACTGGAGCAACATCAGAAATCCCGCCGTGGATGCGATGATTGAACAAGTCATGGCCGCGAGAAACCCTGAGGATTTTTATGCCGCCACAAGAGCGCTGGATCGAATCCTTTTGTGGAATTTCTACTACATACCAGGGCTGGGTTCACCAGGGCGGCGACAGGTTTACTGGGATAAATTTGGTCAGCCAGAGCTTACAAGCCGCCTGTTACGCGTTGCACCCCATGATACCTGGTGGTGGGATGATACACAGGCTGAAAATGTTGCCAAAGGAATGGCAGAACTGACTGGAAGATGACCCTAGTCAATCGCCGATGCCTGGGTACCCTGGTGACGTGGATCGAATGCATCCCTCAAGCCCTCACCAACAAATATTAACAGGGTCAGCATAAGACCGAGTGTCACAAATCCCGACAGGCCCAACCAGGGTGCCTGCAGATTGTTCTTGCCCTGCGCCAGCAATTCACCAAGCGAAGGGGAGTCTGCCGGTAAACCAAATCCGAGAAAATCGAGAGCTGTCAGCGTCGTCACTGCACCACTTAAGATAAAGGGCAGAAATGTGAGCGCTGCAACCATTGCATTGGGCAGTACATGACGACGCATGATTTGAACATCCTTAACCCCAAGGGCACGGGCAGCGCGTACGAATTCGAAATTACGTGTGCGCAGAAACTCAGCCCTTACAACGCCCACCAATGGCATCCAACTAAACAGCGTAAGTATGCCAAGCAACCAGAAAACATTCGGGTCAACAACGCTGGCCAGAATAATCAGTGTGAGAAGGATTGGCAGGCCAGCCCAGATCTCTACAAATCGCTGCCCGGCAAGATCAACCATGCCACCGAAATAGCCTTGTACAGCACCGACGGTGATACCAATCACGGAACTTAATGCTGTGAGCGATAGCCCGAATAATACAGAGAGTCGAAAGCCATAAATAAGTCTCGCCAGCGTATCTCTGGCCCGGTCGTCTGTGCCCAGCCAGTGATCCGCAGATGGAGGCGCCGGTGCCGAGGATTCAATATAAACGTCCTGTGTATCAAAGCTGAAGGGGATAATCGGCATCAGCATCCAGCCCCCGGATTCTTCTATCAGTTCCTTCACGAATGGATCGCTGTATTGAGCTGCCACCGGTAGAACACCGCCGAGTTCCTGCTCGGTATAAGTCACAAACGCGGGGAATCGATGTTCACCATTGATCCTGATCACAATCGGATCATCATTGGCGATCATTTCTGCGCAGAGCGAGAGAATAAAAAGAAAAGCGAAAATCCAGAGTGACCAGAATCCTCGACGATTTGACTTGAATTGCCGCCAGCGACGCAGTGTGACCGCATTCATTCGCGAGTCTCGAAGTCAATTCGCGGATCAACAAGTACATAGACCATATCACCGATCAGGTGCATCACGAGTCCAATCAATGTAAAGCAGAAAAGCGTACCAAACAGAATCGGGTAGTCCCGCTTGATCACCGCTTCATAACTCAGCAGTCCCATACCATCCAGAGAAAATATCACTTCAATCAACAACGAACCGGTAAAGAGGATACCGATAAACGCGGCGGGGAATCCGGCAATCACGATCAACATGGCATTTCGAAACACATGCCCGTAGAGGACGCGTATTTCAGTCAGTCCCTTGGCCCGGGCAGTGAGTACGAACTGCTTGCTTATTTCTTCCAGAAAGGAGTTCTTTGTCAGCATCGTCAGCGTGGCAAAACCACCAATAGTGAGTGCCATAATCGGCAGGGTAAGGTGCCAGAGATAATCAAGGATCCTGTCTCCCCAACTGAGATCAGCCCAATTGTCGGAGACCAGACCACGCAACGGAAAAACATCCAGATAGTTGCCACCAGCGAATAAAACAATTAACAGCACGGCGAAGATGAATCCCGGGATTGCATAGCCGATAAAAATTAGTGCACTGGTCCAGATATCAAAGGGGCTGCCATTTCTGACGGCTTTAGCGATACCCAGCGGTATCGATATGCCGTAGATCATCAGCAATGACCATAATCCGAGCGAGATTGACACTGGCATGCGCTCCACTATCAGATCCACCACGGGACGGTCCTGGAAAAAACTGGTCCCGAAATCCAGCACCATATAGTTACCCACCATGGTCAGGAATCGTTCGTGGGGTGGCTTGTCAAACCCGAACTGGCGCTCCAGTTCTTCGATGACTTCGAGCGGCAGACCGTAGCTTGCGCCAGCATCCAGATTGCTTGTATTGCCTGAAGAGCCAACATCACTGCCACCGCTGACACCCGTGGTGCTTGAACTCAGTCCGAAGGCCGTCTGGGCAATAATCTGCTCAACCGGGCCGCCAGGCGCAAATTGCACGATGACAAAATTGATCAGGATAATACCGAACAGGGTGGGCACGATCAGAAGCAGGCGCTTTAAAAGATAGGAGCCCATGCCTATGTACCTTCACTTATCTGATCGATTGAGACAATCTCTTCACTAAAGCTAAAACAAGCAATGTCAGTCATCTATGTTTCAAATTCTTATTGTTTGGGTGAGATTACTTTACCCGAGCCAATAGAATCAATGGTTAGGTGCATTTGTCAGCTGCAACATGCAAACTGAGAGACACTCACCCCCCCTTTCTGGCAAACAAGAGGATCAAGCAGTGGATGACAGCATTGACTACGGGCCACTGAGCGAACTCATTGGGACCTGGCGCGGCGATAAGGGTATTGATATTGCCCCCGAACCGGATGGCGAAGAAAACAACCCCTATTATGAGACTATTACCTTCGAAGCGATTGGAGATGTCACCAATGCTGAATCACAGACTTTAGCAGTACTCCACTACCGTCAGATCGTTCAACGCAAGTCCAACGATGAAGTATTCCACGATGAAACCGGTTACTGGATGTGGGATGCAAGTGAGGGGATCATAATGCATTCGTTGACCATCCCTCGTGCGGTGAGTGTCATCGCTGGTGGAACCCATAGTGGCGAAAAAGAAAAGGACGGCAGTATTGCCCTTAAAGTCTCAGCAGACCTGAATAATGAAGACTGGCAAATTATTCAGTCACCTTTCATGCAGAGGAACGCACGTACTGTAGAGTTCCATCATCACATAACAGTTCATGATGACGAACTGTCCTATTCAGAGACAACAGTTCTTGAGATTTATGGAAAGACATTCGATCACACGGATCAAAATGTATTAACTCGTCAGTAATTTACTGTTCAGGCAGTTCTGTAATTACGACTCGAATGCGCTACTAAACAGGAGGGAGTAGCTCATGCTACTCTCTCCCGTAGAATTATCCGGCTTAACCGAGTTCGAGGCCCGACATTTCACCTGAGTCGCGCCACTCCCTTAAAATCGCGTTGAAGGCATTAAGACCCGGCGCATAAGACTCAGTGTTAATGCCACCGCCTTCACCCACCTTACCCTCGTTGTTGTAATACCCCGGAGTGCAGGCTTCAAAAAACTCAGTACCTAATACTGACAGGCTTCTGATGGTCTTGACCCATTCTGCCTCGGCCTCTACGGTCGGTTGTGAATAACGAGCGCCACGCTTGATGATTTCACTGATGATGTAGGCTACATGCTGGGCCTGATCGTCAAGTACCGCGGTAAGATTGACTGAAAGCCCATTCTGACCCAGACCAAGCTGGAAGCAATTTGGAAAACCATGACTGGAAAAACCATGCATGGTCTTCATGCCATCTGACCAGTACTCTGACAGCTTGACCCCGTCCTGACCGTGAATTTCATAACCGGCACGGCGTGTATAGGAGGTGCCTACCTCGAATCCTGTTGCATAGATTATGCAATCAACCTCATATTCCACGCCGTTTGCGACTACGCCATTTTTCGTAATTCTCTCGACGCCCTGGGTGTCGCTAGTGTCTATCAGCGTGACATTTGGCAGGTTGAATGTCGGCAGATATTCATCGTTAAATGTCGGGCGTTTGCAGAATTGTCGATACCAGGGTTTGAGCGTCTCTGCAGTATCTTTGTCCGTTACTGTTGCATCAACGCGGGCACGAATGCCATTCATCTTCTTGAAGTCGGCAAGTTCTGCGAGTTCTGCAGCTTCTGCCGGAGATATTTCCGCTTTGCGCTCAGACGGCACCATGCTGGCCAGACTACGGAAGATTTCAGTCCAGCCATCGTTAACCAGGTCCTCCTTGACTGGCCGGCCTATGACCATATCGTTGAAGTTCTGCCTTCTCTCTCTTTGCCAACCGGGTTCAAGGGACTCTGCCCAGCTTTGATCGGTTGGTGAATTACCACGCTCATCTACCGAGGAGGGCGTGCGTTGAAACAGGTAGAGGTGTTCGGCAGACTCCCCTACATAAGGTACGCTCTGGATGGTGGTTGCGCCTGTGCCGATAACAGCAACTCGTTTGTCGGAGAGCTTGTGCAGATTGCCATTATTGTCACCACCCGTGTATTCATAATCCCACCTGCTGGTGTGAAAAGTATGCCCCTCGAAAGATTCAATCCCCGGGATCGATGGCAACTTGGGTCTATTCAACGGTCCCGTGGCCATCACAACAAAACGGGCTCTCATAGCATCGTCACGGTTAGTTGATACCGTCCAGCGTGCAGCATCTTCATCCCACTCAAGATCTGTCACCCTGGTCTGGAAACATGCAGACTCGTATAGATCAAATGATTTGGCAATCCGTTGTGAGTGCTCGTAAATCTCGGGTGCGTAGGAGTATTTCTCCTTGGGCATATAACCGAGTTCCTCGAGCAACGGCAGATAACAATACGCTTCAATGTCACACTGGGCACCAGGGTAGCGATTCCAGTACCAGGTGCCGCCAAAATCACCACCTGCTTCAATAATACGGATATCTTTTAAGCCCGCCTCGCGAAATCTCGCACCAGCCAGTAAACCACCGAAGCCCCCGCCAATGATGACGACATCAACCTCATCGGTAAGCGGTTCACGGCTGAAGCCGGGTTCAACGTAGGGATCGTCAGTATAATGTTCAAACTCACCACTGACTTCCACATACTGGGCGTTGCCGTCAGGGCGAATTCTCTTGTCCCGTTCCGCCTTGTATTTAGCGCGCAACTCGTCAGGATCAAAACCCAAATTGGAATACTCTTTCTTCAATACCTTGCTCACTGAACATCTCCTCCGATTGTTATTGTTTTTTATCAAGGTAACACGATCACGGATGCCTTACCAAATCGGGATAACAATCGGGGATCACGCCACATCAATGATTGACGAAATTGAATGAAAACGAGAGTACTGAGTACCCACGGTATCGTTCCGTCTAATAGAATCTATGGTGATCAATCTACTACTATTTTGCCGAGTGCCTGCTGAGGAGGATCGGAATGATCAGCAACGTCAATTTCATAGACTCCCTTTCGCATCGGGTGGAAGCTGAATCTGGCTGAACCGGCCTCATCACACTGAATTGCGCGGAATGTCTGGCCCTGCAGATAGAGTTCGATATTGCCAACGCTAAAGACCCTGATGTGCGAGTTCGCAACCAATCTTGTTGCCCTGAATTGGAAGCCCCTCTCATCATCTTTTACGTCGGGGCAGACAAAGTTGAATCGATAATAACCGCCCGCAACCAGCTTGAATTCACTTTCAGAGAGAACGGGTGCACCCTTTGGACCGGTGGTCACTTCGAGAAAGAGGTCGACAGCAGGTGGTGGGGCGATGACACCTGATTGCTGCGCCTGCGCAGAAAGTGACAGCAGAATCAGCCCCATTATTGCAATAACTGTATGCAGATTATTCTTCATGTTTCTCCCTCTGTCGGAAATATCAGCGAAATCAGAATCGCCATGATCGAGACAAAAGTACCCTGCCATACTTCCAGCTTGAATCTCAAGTCATTGAGTGGACGGTTTCCCCTTCCGTTGGCGCAAATGTTACACTGAGACCGTTAATTTACTGTGCTTCTTGTACAAGCAGGAGGGCTAGCGTGGCGAATAAAAAGTGTCCGAAATGCGGATTCGAGATGACGGATGCGTCCTGGGGCTGTCCCAGGTGTCAAGCTTCATCCGACGCTGAAAGTGAAGAAGATGGCGAGGGTCTTACCGAATCAGGTATGTGGGCCTTACTTTGGCTCTGTATCTTCTTTCCTGTTCTTCTTTATTTGCTCCACATCTTCGTACCGGGTATGTGATAGTCAAATGTCGAAGATCTAAATCTTCATCTGCATTTCTCTCGGAATGCAACCGTATTCTGATCAGGTAGTATTCAAAAAGCGGGTATGGCGCAGTTGGTCGCCATACCCGCTCTTGTTTTTGAGAAACGATTGATTAATCGACTTGACTGCTACCGCCCCTTGAAATCTGTTTCCCTTTTTTCAGAAAACGCTTTCATACCCTCAATCGAATCCTGGGAAAGTCCGACAACAGGAATGGTTGACTCTGACCATTGCATGGCTGTATCGAAATCGAGATGAGAAGTTCGCAAAGCGAGCATCTTCCCGAGCTTTTGTGCAATGGGTGGTCCCGCCTCACATTCGAGGGCGAGTTCCATGGTCTTGGCCTCCAGCTCATCAGGCTCAACCAGGTAGTTAGTCAACCCAGCCTCATGTGCTTCTTCTGCACTCATAAATCGACCCGTCATCATGAGTTCCATCGACTTACGCCAACCGAGAATCTTTGGCAGTGACCAGAAACCACCAAGGTCTGCGTATACACCACGCTTGACATAGGCCACCTGGTATCGGGCTGAAGTTGAACCGACGGCCATGTCACAATGACTCACCAGGTCGAGACCTGCACCAACCGCAGGCCCATTGACCATCGCGATGATCGGCACCTCCATTCGGCGCAGGGCAATATAGGTTTCTGTCTCATGACGAAAGTTCAGGCGATAGCCTTCAGGATCAACCTTGCTGTCTGCTGGTTTCTTTTCTGCATCAGGATTGGCGTTGCCGCCCATATCCATACCTGCACAGAAACCGCGTCCAGCCCCGGTAATGACTATGCAGCGAACTGATCTGTCAAATCTTGCGTCCACCAACATCTCGCGCATCTCTTTGAGCAGCGGAAAAGTCAAAGCGTTTAGGTTTTCCGGGCGGTTCAGGGTTATCCACAAGATCCCGTCTTTTTCACCCCGTCGTTCTGTCATTATTACGTTGTCAGCCATCATTTTCCCCTTGGTTTTCAATCAAAGTTACAAGATATAAAAGTTACAAGATATCAGATTCACAAGCCTGAGGCGCCGGATTAATCCGACTGCCCAACTGATCCATCAGCAGTTGATACTACAACAAAAGAAAAGAGGTCGGTATTCACCCCTTGTTGAGTGCCCTTGGGATTAATCGATTAATCGTGGGAACCGGTCTATGAAGCAGGCTCTTCGGCTCGCTGGTTCAATGCCTGGATAATTTCATTGTGTCGTTTTCTGCTCAGGTTGTATGGCAGAAATACATAGGTTGCGGCGAGGAGCATCAACACTACCACACCGTAGAAAAGCCCAAAGTTAGTGAGCACTTCCTGCGGGACTTCTCCCGGGCTCGAATTAACAGGAAAGCTGATTATATCCAGGATAAAACCCGCCACCAGATTTCCTAAGGCGCTGGTACACTTCGCAGAAAAATTATAGGCGCCAAAATAGACGCCTTCCTGACGCGTGCCATGTTTTAACTCATGTTCATCGGCTATGTCTCCCATCATCGACATCACGGACACACCCGCAAGCACGTAGGACATTGAGACAACGACACTCAGACCAACCAGAACAGCAACAAGAACGTCCTGATCCTCAGGCATCAAATTAACCAGTTTTAACAGCACTGGTGAGGTCCCGGCGATTGCGGCAAGTCCTACACCAACGATCACCGTCCATTTCTTGTCGATCCACCGATTGAATACCGAGACCAGGGGCAAGCCCAGAATACCACCAGCGACACCGCCATATTGCCAGTATTCAATGCCCTTCGTATCCAGTTCCCAGTAGAAGGTTTTGAGGTGCATCGCGAGGGCACCATGGGTACCCGCATAGATATAGAACAATAAGGTACCAACAAACAATGCCCGAAACGAAGGGTTCATCAGTGCACTAAAGAGATCTGTATAAACTTGCAGAATACTGAATGCCCGACCTTCCTGTTTTGCACCAGCCAGGTGTGGCACGAGACTGCGAGTGCCGATTACTGAGATAAACATCATGACGACCATCACACCTGCACTCAACGACGCATAGAGGAAATAGGGCTCCCGGGTTAACTGGGGTGTGGGATCAGTCTCAGTTTTAAGGAAGATAAAATTCCAGGCAATATAGATCACAAAAATGCTGGCAAAAATACCCAGCGCTGTTCGGATCACCACGAGTTGGGTTCGCTCGTTATAGTCCTGAGTCATCTCTGCACCCAGAGACAGGTAGGGCACATGGAAAAACGTCAGGGCAGTACGGGTGAGGATGGCAAAACAGGTAAACCACAGAAAGAGTTGAAATTCTGACATGCCCAGGGGCGGCATGAAGAGAAGATAGAAACAAAGGCCAAGCGGAATGATCGACGCGAACATGAATGGATGACGCCGACCCCATTTGTTTTTGAAGCCGTCAGACCAGGAGCCAACGGCTGGATCAGATATGGCATCAGCTACTAGAGCGATTGCGACTGCGAAACCGGCATAGGTACCGGAGAGACCCAGTACCTGGTTGTAATACAACAACAGCAAGGTGCCGAATCCAAAATTCTTGATCGACTCTGCTGCCTGCCCCAATCCAAAGAAAAACTTGTTCGACCAGGAAAGTTTATAACTACTCATTCACCAACAATCGCTTCGCTATGATTAATATCACCACCTATTAATCAGGATCGCGATGATGCCATCTAAATGTGACAAATAATGATCTTGAGGTCAACATTCCTGGCAACTTTAAGATGAACAACCGGTTCTTCCCAGCTGTAGACTCAGCTTCTTAATACTTTTTATGCCTGGCATCCATCAGGGTGAGAAGTCAGTCGGGTCCATGTATACACTCACGACCTTCTTCACGAGCCTTCCATCGGCAATCGAGTTCTGGTACACCTCGCGCCAGGCGGGATCAGCCACAAACGCCTTCCAAGAAACGGCTGCGGTATCTCTGTCTTTATGGGCGAGGATGTAGATCAGGGTATCGGGTGTGTCCTGTGCCAGCCAGTAGCCAATATTTTTCATGCCATGCTTTTCGAAGATTGCCATCGTATGGTCTCTGAATCTAGCCTGCAGTGCCGATAGCTTGCCTTCGTTAGCCGTATAGGTGCGCAACTCATAGACTGGCTTTTCGTGATGATCTGCCCATACCAGGGTAACCGGCAACAACAGGGTGATACAGATTATTATTCTAAACATGATTGTTCCTGCTCAATTCGGTTTTTGTATTATGTTTCTGCATGATAAAGCAAAGATGAGATATAAGTGAGTTGATAGCCAATAAAGTATAAAAGAATAACCACTCCCGCCTCCCCTGGCTTGCTGCTTAATCCCACGTGGGCCCGAATACTTGAATCTGCCCAATTCCTTCATTCCCTTTTATGTATACTCATGCTGGCTGATTTTGATAGAGACGAATCAATGGTTGACCAGGTGAAAGCTGCATTCAAGGCAGCAGACATACAGGTTCAGGTGAAACAAGATTATGATGTTGATCTGGATAAGGTCACCAGCAGCTTACTGATTAGAAATTGCGGCGAATCAGAACTAACAGATTCAGGCTGGCGACTATATTTCAGCCTCGGGCTGACTCTTGCCCAGGGTGAGAATCTAGGTACGGTTCGATTAATCGATGGCCGCCATGGATTTCTCGAACCTTCCAGTGGATGGCCATCTCTGGGAAATGGAGAGGAGATTGAACTTAACATCGAAACCTGGCTATTTGCTGGCATGAATCTGGCAGCTACACAGGGTTTTTACCTCTCTTCAATCGACGCTGACGACAAGGAAACGATACTGGGTAATCCCACGTTACTAGATCCCATTATCCCGGATGTACCTACTCTGACCAATAGCTGGATCAAGGATACTTCTCCAACCTGCAATACAGACCTGCAAACTGCTTCAAGTATCTATGATCGCAACGAGCAGATTCCTGCTGCAACTGGACGATCTTTCCTCATCCCCGATGCCCAATCGATAGACACAACAGAGGATGTGCTGAATTTAACCAACGGATTCAATATATCTGCTGAACCCATGCTCGCAAACGAGAAGGTGCACTTGTCGAATCTGTTTCAACAGTTTGCCGCAGAATCCAGCTCTGGCATACCAATCTCGTTGTTATTGCAATCAGACCTGCCTGACGAGGGATACCACCTCACAATTGATGCCAATGGTGTAAAAATAGCGGGTTCAGATCAGGCTGGCGTTTATTATGGGATTCAATCTCTGCGTCAGATAATCAGCAACAACCGATTGCCCTGCATAAACATCAAAGACGCACCCGACTGGTCACATCGTGCACTATTTCTGGATATATCCCGTCATTACCAGGACGCTGACCAGATTGTGAAAGTCATCCAGATAATGGCAGCCTACAAAATGAACCGACTGCAACTCGGGATTTCAAACGATGAAGGCTGGCGACTGGAAATAGAATCCGTTCCTGAATTGACTGATATCGGCGGCAGACGACAGCATGAAACCACCAACACATCAGGCGAGGTGCAGGCACTTTATCCAGCCTGGGGGGACGACCATCAAACCGTCTCCGGCTTTTTGTCACAACGCGACATGATTCACATATTGCAAACCGCTGCCAGTCACCATGTAGAGGTAATCCTGGAATTTAACTTACCGGGACATGCAAATTCAATAATCCAGTCACTTCAGAATTCAATTCAATACCAGGTCGTGGATCCAGATGATCAATCAGTGCACCAATCAGCCCAGGGATATAAGAACAATGTGGTTAATGTCTGTCTCGATTCGACTTACCATTTCTTTACCTGTGTATTGAGCGAAATCAAAGACATCTATCACCGGGCTGGCGTGCCACTTAAAACTATTCATCTAGGTGGTGATGAGGTACCCGACGGTGCGTGGATCCACTCCCCTGCGGTGCGCGCATGTCATGATCTGTGGAACCCGGCCTGGTCGATGGATGAACCCGAAGACATCAAAAGTGCACGCACAGCACTCATGCGACGCCATTACAAGAAGGTTACAGAAGCTGCGGAAGCAATCGTGCCTGGCATCAGGATCGGGTTCTGGCATGAACTTGCACCCTATGCTGACACTGACAATGACAGTGAGAAAGGGGAAAGGTACTTCTGCGACTGGACGACAGAAAGGGGGAAGAAAGACATTACCAGGGAGATGATTGCCAACAACCAGCAGATAGTCATCTGCAATGCCAGTTTTCTCTATCTGGACATGCCTTATGGTCGTGACAAGGATGAACCAGGTCTGCCCTGGGGTTCCTACATTGATACCCGCCATATCTATCATTTTGATCCTGAGCAGATGTTGGGTCTCGATATAGAACACATGGATCAATTCAAGGGCATACAGGCACAACTTTGGGGAGAAACGGTTTACAGCCCTGAACTATGTGATTTCTACCTGTTCCCCAGATTGCTGGCAGTCGCAGAACGGGCATGGAACAGCAAACCTGATCCGGCTCGTTGGGGTGAATTCGTAGCTGCACTGGATCAACGTGAACTCAACTTCCTGGAATCAAAAAAGGCAGCTTTTCGGGTTCCTCCGCCAGGGGCCGTGGTGAAAGATTCGATGCTGCAGGCGAATGTGCTCTTTCCCAGTCTTGCCATTCGTTACACTCTGGATGGAAGTGAGCCTCGTGCAAATAGTCCACGTTACCATCAGCCGGTTAACCTGACTTCGGAGAAAACGGTTGAGATAAAGTTGCGATCTTTCACCCAGGATGGACGTGGCAGCAGAACCGTCAGCGTTTCTATTTAAAAAATACTCGCACTCCATAGCACTTCCTCTGAAGTAGTTCCGGGATCTCAGAAGAGATTTAATCAGATGAATCATCCTGTTCATTCTGACTGGCCCTCAGAAGCATTGTCTGACTGAACAGGTAGAACTGGATTGCATCAACGTCCGCTTCGTTCAACACATCGTCAAACCTGGGCATTCCAAGCCCCAGGAATGCGCCTCCAAGAACTATTTCTTTGAGTATTGCGTGTTTTGCCTGGGTCAAATATCGAAGGTCCGGGTGAAGCATCCCACCGCCATGGCATGACTGGCAGTATTTTCCAAAGAGCACTCTTCCCTTCTCCAGGTCGTCATCACTAGCGGACAATTGAGGCAGATCCGGAATAGTACGGTCGGGTTTCTTTTTCGAAAGAGGCATGGGTGATTTGGCACCCAGTTTAAATGCGATAATACGGCCTTCGTTTTCGTACTCGTTGATCATCGCCCCTGGCAGAATTCGCCGTGGCATGCCACCACCACCACCGACACCTGCCGCTATGGCAATATATTGTTCACCTTTGATTTTGTAGGTTACCGGAGGTGCAAAGAAGCCGGGTGTGGAACTGGTACGCCACAATACTTCACCATCACTGTCTCGGTATGCCGTGAAATTGCCATCGGGCGTACCCTGAAAAACCAGCCCACCGGCAGTAGACAACAATCCTCCGTTCCAGTGCCCATCAAATTTCAACTTCCATCTTGGTTTTGCTTCGATGGGATCCCAGGCAATGAGATAACCGCGGTGTTCTACCGGATCTGCCAATGCCTGTGCAGCCACCTCCGGCGTAAATTTCAATCCAAGGTTCGTGACGGTCGGGTCATATTCAAACTGATCGTCGTAGCTGTACCAGATCCCCGTATCATGAGCGGGCACATAAAGTAACTGGGTTTTCTGACTGAATGACATGGGTTGCCAGTTATGACCACCTGGTGGACCTGGCATGACTTTCTTGGCGGCTGCTTCGTAATTACCGTCTTCAGTTTCAACCGGTCGACCTGACTCTATGTCAACATGAGTTGCCCAGTTCATATGCACGTAGGGAGTTGCAGATATCAGTTCACCATTGACTCGATCCAGCACATAAAGGAATCCGTTCTTCGGCGCCTGAAGCAGGACCTTGCGATGTTCTCCGTTGATGGTGAGATCAGTCAGTAATATGTGCTGGGTCGCAGTGTAATCCCAGTTGTCAGAAGGCGTTGTCTGGTAGTGCCAGCGCAGGCGACCCGTTTCAACGTCTACTGCAATAACTGAAGACAGGAACAGGTTGTCACCACCACCGGGACTGCGTTCATATCGTGCCCAGGGAGATCCATTGCCAACACCAACGTAGATCAGGTTAAGTTCAGGGTCGAACGCCATGGAATCCCATGCTGTGCCGCCACCTCCCACGTCCCACCATTCACCGGTCCAGGTGGGCAATGCGATTTCAAGATCAGGATGTTCGAGCGGTTTTGACGGATCACCCGGCACCGTATAAAAACGCCAGGCCTCTACCCCGGACTTCACGTCATAGGCCGTTACATAACCACGAACGCCATATTCAGCGCCCCCGTTGCCGATGATTACCTTATCCCCTGCCACACGTGGTGCGCCGGTAATTGTATAGGGCTTGTCGGTTGGTGTTGTTCTTACTTCCCAGATTTTCTTACCGCTGGATCTGTCAACAGCCACCAGACGACCGTCCAGGGTACCAACGAACAAGCGATCTCCCCATATTGCCACGCCGCGATTTACCACATCACAGCAAGCCCAACGACCCCACTGACGTGGCACCTCGGGATCATACTTCCATATCCCCTGCCCGGTTGTGGCATCAATTGCATGAACGACACTCCATGGTGCGGTGACATACATTGTTCCGTCAGCAACGATTGGGGTTGTCTCAACGCCGCGCTTTGAACCCAGTTCGTATGACCAGGCAACGCCAAGGTCCGTGACAGTCGTCTGATCGATATCCGTTAAACTACTGTACCTCGTTTCCCCATAATCCAGTCCGTGCAATGGCCATTCTGTTTCTGACGTTTGCGACTCAAGGGCGGGCTCTTTAGTTTCCCTACTATCCTCCGGTGAACAACCTGACAGGCAGAGCAATGCAATAACGATGATTAAGCTATATCTTCTGCTCATCTATTAATCCTTCAGATATGTCCATGAATTTTGTTTGTTAAAATAATGCATCAATACGTCATCATTCCCGTTGGCTGACCCGAGAAACTGACATAAGGCTAGGGCATCAGCCCCTTAACATGTGTGCGGACCCTATAGAGGCCGGTGCGAGCAGTCATATAAAGTGTCCTGCCATCGTTGCCGAAACCGGCATTGGCTGGCTGCTCTGATGGTTTTACCGTCCCCAGGTGTTCTCCTTCCGGGCTGATAATCACAATACCCCCAGGTCCACTGGCCCAGAGGTTCCCTTTTGTGTCGATAGCCAGACCGTCAGGTACTCCGGTATCTTTGCTGTCTGTGAGATCGAGCAGCACTCTGCCTTTATCAAGACCAAGATCGTCATCCACCTGATAAGCCATCCACAATCTGGCCGCCTGATCCGAATTAGCAACGTAAAGCGTCTTCTCATCCGGTGAAAGTCCGATCCCGTTTGGTCGAGTCAGACCGTCTGCCAGGAGGTGTACTGTACCGTCGGGGTCGAGTCGGTAGATACCCTGCCAATCAAGCTCTCGTGCTTCAGGGCTGGCGAGACCATAGGGCGGGTCGGTAAAAAAAGCTGCACCGCTTGAGTGATAGACAATATCATTCGGACTGTTAAAACGCTTGCCTTCGAATCGGTCGATGATCGTGACACGAGTACCGTCCTCCTCGATTCGGGCGACTCGCCTGTTGCCGTGTTCACAGAGAACAATACGGCCTTCAAGGTCGAGCGTCAGGCCATTCGAACCACCCTGCCCATTCGTTTTAAGCTCAGGCAGGAAAACAGGCTCCAGAAAGATACTCGTCTTCTCATGCTCTGACCAGCGATAGACCTTGTCGGCCGGGATGTCGCTGAACAGTAGGTGCCCTTTGTTTTCGTCTCCTACCCAGACCGGGCCTTCAATGAACTGGAATCCATCAGCGACTTTCTCGATTAAAGCATCAGCCGCAATAAGTTCGTCAAACTCCGGGGCCAGTCGCTCAACGGACCCGGCTACGGCAGGCGTGGCAGCTACGGATTCTACTTTGGTCGATGCATCTTCCTGCGGTTGGCAGGCAGATATCAATACGAGACTTAGAACGATTGTCAGTTTTCGAATCACGATTCTGAATCCTCCATTAATTCCATCACTTTCTCCCCTCCCGATTGTCGGTCAGAGAATTGACGGTCTGGAAAATAAAACACATCCGCTCAAGAATGGTCAAGTGAGGTCAGAACGGTACATTCTGCGTCGCACTGATCCATATTTTTATTGTAAGTCGTGACCTGCTGGGTAATAGTGTCGTAGCAAAAACACATACAGTCACACAAACAACAACAGCAGAAAATGATACGGAGCTGATGCCATGACGACCTCTGACCTGGTCCTTATTGAAGACAATGAAGGCGTGCGCCTGCTGACCCTCAACCGGCCTGAAGCACTCAATTCAATGAACGCCGCCATGTGGGATGAACTCGGTGCAGCCTTCGAGGAAGCTTCAACCCAGCAGGATATTGCAGTCGTTGTCATGACTGGCACGGGGCGTGCCTTCACTGCCGGGACGGATCTCGGAGAACTTGAGACACCACCTCGTTTTGAAGATGGAAAGCAACACGGGTTTGAACCAGCACTCAGTATTGTCCAGGCCTTTCCCAAGCCTCTGATTGCTGCGGTAAACGGCATTGGCGTTGGAATCGGGCTGACCATATTACCCCACTGTGATCTCGTATTGATTGCAGAAGATGCTCGCCTCAGGGCTCCCTTTGTTAACCTTGGGGTGACAGCAGAGGCTGGGAGCACCTTTCTTCTGCCGCGGACAATTGGCTGGCAGGAGACAGCCCATCTACTATATACGGCGAACTGGATTGATGCGGACAAGGCGCTTGAGATTGGCCTTGCATGGCGCAAGGTTACAAATGATGCCCTGATGAACGAGGCTATGGCAGTCGCAAATGAAATCGCTGCCCAACCCGTATCATCGCTGATTGCCACAAAGACCCTTCTGCTTCAGGCGCGTCTTTCAGGTGTACAGGAGGCCAGGGCAAGGGAGGTACCAGTCTTTGCCAATCTCTCCGGAGGCCCCGCGAACAGGGAGGCGATTTCAGCTTTCAAAGAAAAACGCACCCCTGACTTCTCGAAACTCAATCAATAGGCGATGACGCATGCATTGTTAATACCGAGGTTAATACACAGGGCTGCGACCATGTACCTTCATCGATTGAAGGATCGATAACATATCAGTCAGCCCGTGCTATTGTTTATTGATGGCCGGTTATTCATGGCCGGTGTTTTCCCGAACATCAGACATTAGGGAGGATCATATTCCATGACAAAAAAAGTAATTTCTGAGCTTCTTGGAGACGGCATAGGACCTGAACTAAGGGAATCTGTTCACACCGTTGCTGATGCACTGCCAATAGACTTTGATTTCATTCCACTCGATCTATCGTTGAAAACAAGAGAGTCAAGTGGCCGAAGTTATTTTGATGAAATTGCTAATTCCCTTCATGAAACCAGGCTAGGGCTCAAGTACCCAACCGTTACAGCCACTTCCAGCCCCAATGCCATTATCCGTCGTTTGTGTAATTTCAGTGTGATACTTCGACCCGTCGCTTCAATGCCAGGGGTTGAAACAAATTTCAAACAACCCATCGATATACAGATTGTGCGAATCGCAACCGGCGGAACCTATGATGATCCCGGTCGACGCATCGGTGACGACGGCGCGATATCGGTGAGGATTGTTGAAAGAACGCCCTGTCGGCAGGCTGCAAGATTTGCATTCCGGCTTGCCCTCGAGCAGGGGCTGACTGTTACCTCTTCGTCGAAACATACAATTCAGCGCGAAACTGACGGATTTTTTCAGATGATCGCAGACGAGGTACAGCAGGAATTTCCTGGCATCATCCATCAGGTCGAACTTTTTGATGCGCTGCTGGCTAAAATCGTCCTGAAGCCTGAAGACTACAGCGTGGTACTTGTGCTTAACGAATACGGTGATTTCCTTTCAGATATGGCAAGCGGTCTTGCTGGCGGAATTGGCCTTGGCGCCAGCGGCAATTTCAGTTTTGATGAGAACGATGAAGTTGATATCGCCATGTTTGACCCGTCAGGCGGCACAGCGCCAGATATTGCCGGTCAGAACAAATGCAACCCCACTGCTATTCTGCTGGCCTTTGCCATGCTGCTCGATCACATCAAAGAGAAACCGACCGGAGATCTCCTGCGAGGTGCTATAGGATCGGCCATCAGCGACGGTGCCTGCACCGGAGATATTGGGGGCTCGATGTCCACGACGCAGTATACTAACGAGGTCATTTCCCGGTTGTCCGGATAGAAACCTCGGAAAACCATATCTTGGAAACTGTATCTCGGAAACTATTTCTCGGAAACCAGATCTCAGTAACCATGTATAGATTCAGGTACGGTCTTCAGACAATCCTGAAAATACAAAGGATGATGGATCAACTGTACCCATTGCAGCATCGCACCATTGCAATGAGCCCCTCATCTTCTTCTGATGTTCTCACGATAACGATTAAAACGATATGCTGAAGTATTCTAGAATTTGTGTGCAACAAGTCCTCTGCAGTCATCCAGCACCACTCATCCAAATTTGAAAAAAAACCAGCCGAGGACTGTCCTTTTTCACCACTAATAATGTAGAGTGGCTTTGATCTGACTACAAAAATATGTCTCATGCAGTACTCGACTCGTATCTTTTTTAGTCTTCTTCTATGTCTTTCCGCGTTTTCTTCCCTGGCTAATCCGCATATCTTTTGGCGGAATTCGGCTAATGGGAACAATACGCTGTGGAGCATGGATGGAGACACCAGGCTCGACCGGTATTCCATTAACACCGTTGCTGATTCGAAATGGCAGGTAGAAGCCATGGCCGACTTTACCGGTGATGGCGTGGATGAGATTCTATTCAGACACCATGGTAGCGGTGAGAACCGTTTATGGACGATTGAGAATGGTGTCAGAACAAGTTCCATTGCCATAAAAGCAGCCCATCCCACCTGGCGCCTCATTGCAGTCGGTGATTTCGACGGCGATGGTAAACAGGATCTACTCTGGCGCAACACCAGTGGCGCCAACATTCTCTGGTTCATGAACAGCGAGACTATCTCAAGCCGTGTCGAGCTACCGAATGTGAGTACCGCATGGCAGGTATCAGGCACTGGCGATTTTGACGCCGACGGAAGCGATGACTTGCTCTGGCATAATGCCTCGGGTGGTAAGAATTCAGTCTGGTTGTTGAATGCCTTCGGTCGTAAATCCAGGGCTTCGATTCCTGGTACGGGTTCCGGGTGGACACCTTTTGCCGTCTTCGATATGGATGTTGACGGTAAAGCTGACATCCTGTTTCGTAATTCAAACGATGGCAGCAACAGGCTGTGGTTGATGGATGGTACAAGCAGGCAGCAGAGCCTCGCTATCACAAAGGTAGGAGACCAGAACTGGCAGCCGGTTGCCGTGGGTAATATCGGCTCAAACGGTGCACAGAGTATTTCGTCAGGCTCTCCACTACAGGGCTCCGTTGGATTCGACACATTTGATTATTTCAGTATCGATGTCGAAGCCAATACGACCGTTGACATTTCTGTTACCGGATTGTCCAGTGACATTGATCTCTATGTTGGCGATGGATCAGAACCAACCCTACAGTCATACGACTGCAGTTCATTTCTTGGGGGTTCACAATCAGAAACATGCAGTCTCGTCGCTTCATCAGCCACAACTGTCTTTATTGGCGTCTATGGATTCAGTGCAGGTTCATATACCGTCACAGCTACCGCTACAAGTAGCAACGACCAACAACCACCCATCGGGGGCAGCGACCCAGATCCATCAACAGGTGTTTTTGACGGTATTGTTTCCTACAACAAGATTACCCCAACACTGACGACAAATCCGAGCGTTTACCGGGTATCAATTGACCTGCACGCCTTCGACGCAAACTCCAAGGAACCTGCAGACCTAACCAGTCTCAACACCTCTGCGCATAATCTCTCGGTACCCGGTAGCAGTTCCCGACTTGGTACTCAACGCTACACGGTTGACAGCCTGTCTTGCTCATCATCAGGGACTCAGGATAGTTATGATGCCGTTATGTTATTTGATCGAAGTGGCAGCATGGATGGCAATGACCCCTATGACGAATCACTCGACGCTGCAAGGGAGTTTGTCAATAGTCTTGGCTTCAATGACCGGGCAATGATTGCTGAATTCAGTGGTTCCTCAACCAACTTTATTTCCCAGGGTTTTACGAGCAGTATCAATTCACTGCTATCTCACATCTCACAAATCAAATCACCCTCTGGTGCGACGCCTTTGTGGGATTCCATGCTGAGTTCCATTAGCAAATTTGAATCCTTCTCCAGCAGCAAACGCGCGCTACTGGCTTTCTCAGACGGTCAAGATACAGCGAGTTCATCGAGCTCGATAAGTGTCAAAAACAGTGCCATTCAAAACAATGTATCTGTATTCGCGATCAATTTAAGAAACTCAAACTCAACCACGCTCGATAATCTCGCGCTTGATACGGGAGGTAGTGTCTATTCAACGGATGATGCATCGCGGCTAATTAAATACTATGGCGTGCTTGGAAAACTACTGTCTGGCGATTCAACAAAATGCACCGTTGATTTAACCGTTCAATTCACTGCAGAATCGGGCTTCGGTGAGGTCGGCTATGGACCAGCTTCCTATACAACACCTACATTCAGTTTCGATGCGAGTACACCTGGAGCCACTGGTACGTTGGAGACAACAATACGCCTTCCCTTGTATCCAGGCAGAAAAATCGGAGAGACCGCTTCGTCGTCCGTTTTTGAGACAGATGTCAGCAACAACCATGCTGCTAGCGAGTGTGTTGACATTGGTTCATCCACCTTCCGTAATGCATGCCTGGCGACAATTTACGCTGTAGTCTGCCAGTCATCAGACGCCAATAATTGTGTAGCAGGCGTACTATCATCCGGCAATAGTACTCCCTTGCCAGGTTCGGGTGGCGTGAATTATACCGCCTGTAGCTGGAAGGAACCGCTCGACAAGTACAGACCAGCAAGAAAGATCACCGGCGGTACAAATTTCTACAGGGAATGGCGAGATCCTGGAGAAAACTTTACCTGCCTGTCAAACGCGAGGTTCTAGCCATCTACTGTTGAGATTAAATATTTGTTGGACGACACTAACCAGAAACGCAACCAGAAAGGCAACGGACAAGGCCAAAACAGTATCTATCTAATCTCGGCCACGCAGAAATAGTGTTACAACAGACGATGCAGATTCACTGGCTAATAAATTGAGCATGAGATGAGAAAGGAATAATCAACCTTCTTCACAGGTTCACACCCGACATATCAAATCTGAAGTGCTGTGTACCACCCCTTACATTACGGCCAACCCGGTCTGGGCATGTAAAAAATATCGGTGGTCGCAGCATAGTCAGCCATATATCCCAAGCGAGAAATCGGTTGAGTCTTTCGATAATTGATCAAACCGTCTTCTATGACGGAATCGTCAATCTGTATCCCAACTACTTCACCCAGTACGAGCATATTGGGCGTGTATCCTTCGCGAGACCTGGTCGGTATGATCTGTATCATTTCACATTCAAAATTAACCGGGCTTTCTTTAACTCTTGGTGCATTAACCCTCTGTGAGTCTTCAGCGGTGATGCCAGCAAGCTCAAATTCATTTACTTCAGGCGGACATTCAGCAGAAGTGGCATTCATTGCCTCGCGCAGATCCCATGTCACCAGATTCGCGACGAAAGAACCGCTTCTTTCAACATTCGTCAGTGTATCCTTAACAGGAGGTGCCTCTCCTTCAGGACGCGCACCTACGGAAAATATTAATTGTGGCGGTAGGTATGAAACTGCATTGAAGAAGGAATACGGCGCCACATTGGGTCTCCCTTCTGTATCAAAGGTCGAAATCCAGCCAATCGGCCGCGGGGCAACCAGCGCGCTAAAAGGGTTGTGTTTAAGATTATGGTGTTCATCTGTTCGCCAGTACATGGGCCAACACTCCTTATCTCAACTACTTGTGTCTTCGAAGAAAACCGCTATTGGTAGATTTCTGTAATTCATTGCTATATTAGAGCAATAGTAAAATGATAATGACTAATTCGATCTATTGAACCTCGACCGATTCTCAAGCCCAGATCACCTTACTCGCGGACGGGAAGATACGCTCACTTTTTGCACAAATTCCAGCGTGTCGTTTACACTAACAGAATTTCAGGGGTTGTAGACAGGTAATATAAGGGTATTGCAAGCAACTGACGCGCTCCTTGGATCTGTCAAGGTCTCGGAACACGCAATCACTATCATCACCGATAACCGAATATATGAACACTTTATCTGGAACTTTAAGCACATATACCCGCGTCGTGTGATACTTTATCGAATTATTCGAATTTCAGCAGGATGGTCAGCTATACTGAGCAAAATAGAGGATGAGCTTGAACCCGCATCGATTTAGAGAATCATGAAAGAAAATTCAGACGAACTCCTTGAGCACGCATCACATGACGAACTTTTGGCTTGTATTCGCCTATTGGCTACGAGTGTGGTCCAGCATCGGGCGAAATGCGAATTTGTAACTTTCGAAAACTCCATGGCCCAGCTTCGGCTGGACGCTGATAACTCAGACACATCACAAGAACACGGGTTATTCGTAGCAGGAAGCCAGGTGCTGGAAGAAGCCCTTGAATTGGCAAAATCTCTCGTCACCGAAGATCTCACCCGATCATTATTAGGAGAGTCCACCGACAATCAGCTTTCGGAAAATAGAAATCAACTCCGGATCAATGTCACCGCTCCGATCAAGGTGTTATGGCCAGGCGAAACTGAACCCGTAAACGCACAATTAGAAGATATTTCCTGGGGTGGTGCTGCAATACAGGTCGACAAGGCCCAGGGTGACTCTGGTGATACGCTTGAGATCATTTTGCCAAGTACACAGGGTGGCTCAATATCGGTAGAGGCGAAAATCGTTAGAACATGGGACCTTGCCAACAATCAGGGGGAAGGCGTGGCTATTCGATTTTCGAGCCTGAGCACCAGAGCTCAAGCAGAACTGGATGACATCCTGGAAGTTCTCGGGCAAGCCAGCGACAGCCAGGGACAACGAAAATACGCAAGATTGACACAGCGACTCGACATTCAGTTCGATGACGTCAGCGAATTACAGGCTACTTTGGAGGATATATCAACCGGTGGATTAGGAATCACTGTTCCAGATCCATTGCAACTGGGCCAGTCATTTCAGGCTGTTGTGAGCACACTGGATGAGAGTTGCAGCCTAAAACTACGTGCGCGTGTCGTTCACCAGGAACCAGTAACACTGGGTCAGGCGGAGCTTTATCATGTTGGTCTTGAGTTTGATCACCCCTCTGAGGAACTCCGCGACCGCACCGAAGAGCTGATCAAAGAGATGGCAGCAATCAAATTTGCCAAGTCACCCGCCAACGAAGATTGACCTCGGTACTCAACTCAATACATCGTTAATAATCAATTCCGCAAACTCTTCATCGGAACGACCAAGAATATCCTGCACCACATATTGATTGTCTTCCCCGAGCATCGGTGCCCGATTCAACTCTAGTCCCATACCAACCCATTGGGCGGCTTCCCGGTCAATCGGGATATCCACATCAGGCGCTGCTGGCTGACGTATTCGTTGATAGTGACCCGGCAGTTGGGGATCACGTTCCATCATATCCTTCAGATGCTCAACCGCTGCAGCAGCAATGCCTGAATTTTGAAGTTCATCAGCCACCTGCCACTTGTCTCTTGATTCTGTCCACCGACTGACAATCGCATCTAGTTCATCTTCGTGTTCACGACGGGTCGTCAGTGTAGAAAATCGATCATCAGAAGCGAGTTCCATCTGCCCCATTAACTCGCACAGTCTCAGCCACTCTGCATCGCTGGCAACGGCAATTGCGACCCAGCTATCCAAACCCAGTTCTGCCTCTTCACAGGCAGGATAGATTCCGTGAGGACAATAATTGGGATTCCGATTGCTATTGCGTACTGGTTGTTTCCCTGTAGCCTTATACTGCATCCACTCACACCCAAGCAGAGACAATACGCCTGATAATTGGGTCAGATGTAATTCCTGCCCCGCCCCGTTATTTCTCTGTTGGCGAACCGCAGCGAGAATCGTTGCCACAAGTAAATGCGGAGAAGTAAAGTCAGGGTAGGCGATACCGATGCCGCGCGGTCGCTCTCCTTCAAAACCACTCAGCATATTAAAACCGGATGCTGCCATAAGAATATTGCCCATACTGGGCCTCTGCGCCCAGGGTCCCGTACGATGTGCACCAGGCATATTCAATAAAATAATATCGTTCTTAATCTGCTTTAAAATATCGTATCCAAGCCCCATCCGATCAAGTGCACCCGGCCTGAAGTTGTTCACAACGATATCTGCCGTGCCAATGAGATCCTTCACGAGCGCAAGCCCTTCCGGTTTCGTCAGGTCAACAGTCAGTGACTTCTTGCCCGCATTGACAGAATTGTGGAGACCACCAAGATCACTATGGGGCTTACCGTCAGGCCCGGCCTGACTCCGCATAGAGTCCGGTTTCGTGGTGGACTCTATACGGATGACTTCTGCACCGAAACTCGCCAGCAATCGGGTACCAATGGGCGCTGCAAGTACCCAGCCGAAATCTACCACTCGCAGACCGTCAAGCGCTTTTGAAGGGTCTGCAATTGTCACAGGGCCCGAAGCAGCGGGTGTCGTCTTTTCAAGTTTGTTTAACAACGACTGATGTTCACCAAGCAATGGCGCGCGCTTGAATTCCACCCCATCAGCCATTGCGTCTACTGGTGAGCGTACGAAACCCAGCGTTTCACTCAGAGTATCGTGCTCGATACTAAGAAATTGATCATTTATCTGATACTGTTCCTGCTTTTCAAGATCGGGAAAATCAAGCACCGGCAGGCAGATAATATCGGCTCCAAGTGCCCCTTCGACAAAATCATCTCTATCCAGTGCTTCCGCGAGTTTAAGCGTCGTTTCTGATACCGGGTTATTCTCACGCGGAGAATCCAAACGTGCAAAGTGCCAATCCTCAGGTGTCATACCATGTTCTATACCCACCGCATCAGCCCAATCAAGAAAATCCTTAAATCGGTCAGGGCGCACTAACAAACTCACATATTTACCGTCACGACACGCCATGGCCGCTGACAGACCCGGTCTCACTGGAATCCGTTGATGCCATTGCCACTGACTTGGATATGCAGTCTGCATCACCGCGAGCGCTGTCGCTTCCTGCATTGAAAGATCAATATGGACACCGGCATTCACATCACTATCTTTACCAAAATCCCGCTGGTGTAGGGCAATGGTGATTGCAGAAGCTGCAGCAAGAGAAGCCATGGTATAAGAGGGGTTCGCACCACCTTGAATCGGTACACCCTGGGGTGAACCGGATACATGAATCAGACCACCGGCAGCACCCGCAACTATGTCGCTGGCCCGACGGGATCGCCAGGGTGCATCAAGTCCAAACGGCGTAACCGAACAGTGAATCAATCGAGGATTGTATTGCGTGAGGGTATTATGACCAAGATTATGAGCATCCAGCCACCCAGGTGCCAATGTCTCCAGAAGCAAATCGGCGCTTGCGATGAGATCCAGAAAAAGTTCACGCCCACTTTCAGTAGTGAAATCGATGACCACCGACTTTTTGTTTACATCCAGATACAGATGCCCGAAGCCATTTTCAATCCCTGCGGTTTCATTCAAGAAAGGCGCCTCGTGACGCAGGGCCGCCCCCACTTCCGGCTCGACCATAATGACCTCAGCGCCAAGATCGGCAAGTATACGACCAGCCAGGGCTGCTGACCGGTTGGCAACTTCTACCACCCGGATTCCTGATAAAGCTTCACTCATGACAGTGGTACCGTGACCTGCCCTATCATTGCAAGATCGCCTGATTCAAGTGTGGCATCTACTTCAAAGACAACCCTGTCATCAGTCGCGGTGATTACTTTTGCATGGGGGTGAATGACCTTGTCAGCATAAACAGGTGCCCTCCACCGAATGTCGAAACAGGCACCATGCAAGAGGGCCTGCCTGCCAACCTTCTGCATCACAATCTCAAGGGGAAAAGACAAAACATGGGAGCCACCTGCAATAGGTTTAGACAAACCTGCTTTGCGTGCCAGTTCCGGGTCCGAGTGGATAGGATTGTCTGGATTCTTAGTGTCCCGGGCTTCCATCATTTTCAAACTGACCAGGACGGGATAACCACCAAATACATCACCTTCCTTAAGCGCTGACAACTGTTCCCTGCAGGGGTTATTCGATGCTGTGGCCCAATCCGGCGAAGGTGCATCCAGGCTTTCAGGATCATAGCCTTCAAGGGAATCCTCAAGACCTTCCTCAACCCGATACTGCAGAAGTCCGGTGGTGAGGTTGGTTGCAGCAGGTTCACCTGCCGCATTCAGAGTCTCACTGCGTGTCGTCCCGTATCGCCTCCCTTTATGCACATGGCGGCCCATCGATTCACCACTGACTGTGAAAACCTCTTCTCGCTCTAATGGCCTGTGAATCGTGTAGCGCTCCCTTACCCAGACACCGCCAGCGACACCCCCTCCGCCACCGGGAATGGATTGTTTGCTCTCCTTGTCCCGGGGTTGCTGTGTCAATATAAATAAGGTGAGACCCGTCATCATATCCGGGGGAACGAACCCGTCTGCAGCCAGTGCGCAGGTCTCGTCACCCCAGTCACCCATACCTTCTGCCGCGCCATCCAGCTTATCCAATCGTATCGGTCCGCTGGCGTTCTTTAATGCTCGCGGCCATGTGGCATCAGTCATTTTAATTGCTCCGATAATTCATCTCGAGGCAACTATAGCAAGGTGAAATTACCGGCGGTACATGTTGGCGTTATCTATTCCATGAATATCTATCAAATCCTCAATCGCCAGGGGCTGCCTTCTTTCGGGTATGGGTACTGCAGGTAGTATTCCGACTTCATTCTGACAAATTCATTTGCTTTCTCGAAAGCCTGCGCAACGGAATCCGGCAGTGGACCATTCGATGATGCGCGCATGATGGGTTCTAGTTGTTCTAATCTTGAGACACCGATCAGAACAGCATCACCCAATTCTCCTTCTATCGCTGAATGGTGCTGCGTCCATCGCACCGCTGCTTCCAAAACACTGAGATTTTCAGCCTGTGAAGCGTGACTGATCTCATCAAGCGCAGCAAACATTTCAGGCCGATGCAAATAACGTTCTTCGTACTGCTTGATACGTCGCGACTGTGCAAATCTGTCAACACCCTTGACCGGCGCAACCCCCTGCTTGTATTTGCCCGTCAGAAATCCACTCGCCAGTGAACCATGACTATAATATCTGATGCCATAGTTTCGAAGAACCGGTACCAGCTCGTATTCAGCAGTTCGATTGAGGGCATTGTAGACACCCTGGTAAACGGTAGGCTGTACATAACCCTTTCTTTTACAGAACTGGCAAATCTCCACAACCTGCCAGGCTGGAAAATTGGATAGTCCAAATTCCTCAAATTTACCGGCTTGATGACACTGATTCATTTCATCCAGTGTATCCTCCAACATGATCTCAGTGGATGGCATGTGAATATAGTATATAGAGACCGAATCCCGCTTCAGCGCTGTCAGGGTCTGGTCCATCTGTTCGAGTGGTCCACCGGGCAAGCTGGGGTGATATTTCGTACCGACCCTTATTTCTCTGGCTGCTGGTATTCGTCCGATGACTCCCTCGCAGTTGCCGTTCTGATAGACTCTGGAAGTATCCAGTTCTTCGCCGCCAAAACCTGAGAATGCACTTAGCAGATCATTGCAGGCCTCATCACTCGAAAGGGGATGATCCCGGGTTGTTGGTTTTGGTTTGCCAAAAGCCACTGCACCCAGCACAACGGGGGCCGCTTTGGGCCGCACGACGATATCATTCATACCCGGTCTCTTATTCTGCTAATCCGGTGACAGTTTACTCAATTGGATTTTCGACCGCTAATCGAAGGCCAGTTCACTTTTTTAATCTTTTGATCAGCCAGGGGGTAGTTGGATAAATACTTTCAGTTTAAAACAAACCGGTTGACTACCCCTCAACGACTTCCCTTTAGCTGATTCCGATTGTTAATGGATCAAGATGCATTCTAGAATCAAGAAAGTGCTATTGAATGACTGATTCGGGTATTCGCGACCAAAGAAATGCCACAATTAGCTGTTGCGCATTCTTAATTACGCCTACAAGGAGAACAGGGTGTCGAGTATCGAAGCTTACGATGATCTTACGCGCATCAAACAATACGATGCAGATATGGATGTGATGCATCCTGATCGCCACACAATGGTAAATATAGCGATCGAGTTCTATGCGAATCTGAATCCGGAACCCACCACAATCCTGGATCTCGGATGCGGCACCGGTTTCGTTGCTAAGCAATTGGCAGAAAAATTCCCACAAGTCGAACTGATCTGTCTGGACGGTGCAGCTAACATCATCAGCCTGGCTAAATCTCGACTAAAGGAATTTTCCGAGCGATTGCAGTTCCATGTTTCTGATTTCAAGGAGATAGAACAGCTACAGATGGACGCGATGTCCTTTGATGCGATGTTTTCTTCATATGCCCTGCATCACCTTGCGCAAAATGAGAAAGTGGATGTCCTCAACGCCTGTTGCGGGCTTCTAAAGCCTGGCGGTCATTTTTTTAATGCTGACCTGATCAGGAATGAAGATCTCGAAGTTGAACAAGCTATACAAAATATTCGAATTAATGGAATTTTAGATCGGGCATCATCAACTGATGAGCGATTCGCGAGTCACAACAGCACCCGGGTTTTTCTAGATACCATGGAAAATGCTGAGGGTGACCAGCCACTGGACATCGAAACGGATTTAGCGACATTTCGCGAAGCTGGCTTTCATCCAGTTTCAATGTTGTGGCTGATGTATCGGGAAGCTGTTATTTGTGCAAGAAAGCGCGATGATCACTAAGAAAAATCACTAGCTGAAGGTTCCATTTCCATGATGGGAAGAGCAAGATAGCAAAATAGTGTCAAGGATTGACCTTCTACCATTCCAGTGATTTGGAGATAGGTGATATGGATATCGAACCTTCAGATGCATTTAGCGTGATCAGCGAGAAAGTCGAAGAATACAAGCAGGGAGAAATTACCCTGCTCAACCTCCAGCATGAGTTAATCAAGTTCTTGCTGGAATACCCCGATCTCGAAGAGAAGTGCGAAGCTTATATCTACTCCAACGACGAGGCACTCAGGGAGCCTCTTCTGACGGCCTATCGTGCATTCTGTGACGCACCAATCGAAGATTATCGAAGAATGGCCGAGGCGAAGGGAACCCCAAACCTGCTTGAAATTTCCATCATGATTCTGGCTGACAATCAATTTGGCAGATCAGAAGTTGCTGATGAAGATGAATCATTTGCATCTATGGATAGTTTGATTGACCCAGGCAACCTTGGTTCAAGCAGGAGTATTGAAGAGCGGGAAGAAGTAGCGAGCTATGAAGAAGAACTGTCACCTTCGGAGGCGAGTAGCCTCGGCGAGCTATCTGATCAGGAGGACAGTGACGATGAGATGTTGTTTAGTCTGGATATCGATGACACAGCAACAGCGTCGATTGATGAAGAATGGGCAGATGAAGCTGGATCATCTGGCACAATTGCTGACGATGAAGACCCTGCCCCTGCTCCAGCAGCATCAGAGCCTCCCGGCGCTGATGCCACACAGGAGGTTTATAGCCCAATCAGCGAAGATGATGGTATGCACGCGTTTGATGAATCTGATAGCGATGTAGTCGCTGAAGAGGTCACATCACTTCGGAGCAGACTTGATCACAGAAACCTGCTTGAACCAGAGGTGAAGACTGGATTTCTCGCCTATAACCCACCAGTTAATATGAGAGTCCAGCAGAGTGAATTGATAGAGGCCCGGATATCGAAACAGATAACGGGTGAGTTATTAGGCAAATTTGAAGGCCGTGGAGAAGTTAGACACGAAAGTACTCCCATTGCTTCGGCAATGTGCTTGTCGCTCTACGGTGACAGGGGCGCATTCGACATCGAGAGAGAGTCAGATGACGTGCAGTTTCTGGCCGTGTCGGACAGAGACTATGTTGAGTGGCGCTGGCGCGTTCTCCCTTTAAAGCGTGGCATACATAAATTAAGACTCGAGATTAACGGCAAGACAATTAAGGAAGGTATCGAAGGCAGCATGCCATTTGATCCTGTTATCAAAGAGGTTACGGTGCAGGTGAGCGCATTACATGTCATGGGGAATTATGCGAGGATCGGGATTCCACTGGTTATCAGCGCATTGTTGGGAGGGCTGGTGAACGAACTCTTGAAGTAACCCCGACCGATAAAGCAGTCGGAACTGATGGTCGCATAGTTTCGAACGAGACATTCGTCTAGAACCAGTAGTTAAGACAATCAATCTTTGACCCCAGGGGTAATTATCAGAGTTGGGGGTGCCCACCTTGCGTGACATGGGGATATAAGAATTGAGAAAAGACTGTAAAATCAACGAATGTCAGTGGTTCGCACTATCTCAAACTAAATACTGAATCTGACCCAATCTTCTGAGAGTGTTAGCATGTACCTCAGAGGTGAATAAGGAGGTTTTATCATGCCCGTCATGAAAACGAACTGTGTGCTGTGTGCTAATGAATGTGGCCTGAACGTAACCGTCGAGAACAACAAGATCGTTAAAGCACGAGGTGACAAAGATCACCCCAAAAGTGAGGGCTATACCTGCCGTAAAGCGCTGCAGATAAGCTATCACCAGCATCACGCTGACCGTTTGCTCTACCCCCTGAAGAAAGTCGGGAACGACTTTGAGCGGATATCCTGGGAACAGGCAACTGCCGAAATTGCAGAGAAGCTAAATAGTATCGTAGGTAAACACGGGCCTAAATCGTTCGCCTTTATGGGGGGTGGCACCATTAACTGTGCAGCCCAGGGACCCTTTGGCTCAGGCATACTGAAGGCAATGGGTTCTCAGTACCGCTACAATGCCCTCGCCCAGGAACTCACGGGTAAATTTTGGGCCGACGGTGAAACCTACGGTGATCAGAACATAAGAGCTTCAGCAGATTCAGATAATTCAGATGTTGTGCTAATCGTTGGGAAGAATCCCATGATGAGCCATCATTCACCCAAGGCGCGCCTTGTATGGAAAAAATTCAGCAAAGATCCAGACAAGGTGCTGATCGTCGTGGATCCACGATTAACCGAGACGGCAAAACTGGCGGATATTCACCTGGCGATCAGACCTGGCACTGACGCACTTTTCATGAAGGCATTGATCGCTATCGTTCTGCAGGAAGGGTGGCAAGATGAGTCCTTTATCAGAGACCACGTTAGTGGATTCAGTGAAATTCGTGCCGCCTTCGAGGATTTTGACGCCAGGGCCGCCATTGAGATATGCGAACTCGACTTTGACACCGTCAAGGAAGTATGTCGTCTTTTTACCTCAAGACGATCCTCTCATGTCAGTGATCTTGGTGTATTAATGTCGCGCCATAGTACGCTTATCTCCTATCTGGAGAATGTCTTTCTGACAATAACCGGTCGACTGACGAGAACTGGTGGCAATTTACTACCCAACGGGTTTGGGCACCTTCGAGAAAGAAACAACTCGGAAAGACCTGAACCCTGGCGCACGGTTGCAACGAATTTTCCACAAATTACCGGTATCTATCCCCCCAACGTAATGCCCGAAGAGATTCTGAATGACCATCCAGACAGACTAAGAGCAGTGATTGTCAGTGCAGCTAATCCGCTTCGCTCTTTTGCGGACACGACAGCCTATGAGGAAGCTTTCAACGAACTGGACCTGCTGGTTACTGTCGAGATTGCGATGACCGAGACCGCTGCACTATCTGACTATGTTTTGCCTGCACCCACCGCCTACGAAAAATGGGACGGTTCAGGAATGATGCTCAGGCAACCAATCATCGAGCCGGAAGGGGAACAGTTGGAAGAAGGTGAGATTTTTACCAGAATTGCAGAAGACCTGGGGATAATTCCTGACATACCCGAATCCCTGATTGAAGCAGCACAAAGTGCAGACAGGCAAAGGTATCATTCGGCTCTGGGTGAGTATCTGCAAGCTGTACCGGAAGCTCGAAGACGGATACCTTTCATCCTTGCCAAAACCCTGGGGAGGCATCTGGGGTCTGCTCATCTTGCTTCTTCATGGGGACGCCTGCTGAACCTGCCTGAAGAAGATCGGGAAAGTATCTTCCAGGCTATTTTGACTCAATCGGATTCCATGCAGAACAGTATTACTGGCCCTGATACCGATGAGTTCCCGGACCTGCCTACCGCAGATGGTCGAATTCGGCTCGACGTGCCAGAAATGAAAAAACAGCTCGATCAGATTGAACCCACGCTCGAGCGAGAGCTGCTGCAAAAAGATCGGGATGAGTACCCGTTGATACTCTCATCCGGCCGACACTTTGATTACAACGCCAATACGCTCATGCGGGACCCGCAATGGAATAAAGGAAAGCGGGTTTGCACACTCATCATGCACCCGATAGATGCGGAGGAACATCAACTGGTTGACGGGCAGATGATCCGGGTGGTTACAGAAGGTGGTGAGGAGGTTGTCGAATTGGAAATAGATCCGACAACTCGAAAAGGTTATACGATGATTCCCCAGGGATTCGGCCTCGTCCACGATGGCAAGACATTTGGTGCAAACGCAAATCGAATTGCCAAGAATACCCATCGTGATCCAATCGCGGGGACACCACTACATCGCTATATCCCCTGCCGGGTGCAGGCACATGTGCCTGATTCATAGGCCTTACGAATCGGTAAACGGGATATAACTAATCCTCAACTTTTCGACGGTGATAGTGGAAGTCACAACTGTCGTATCCCTGCATGCGCGTCTGGGTCCGCGTCAATTCCATACCAGACTCGTATGCGGCCGCAAAGTCACCCTGGCAAATCAGCAGGAATCCAAGATCAGTGGCCTCAAGCTCTTCCATCATCTTGGCATACTGGCAGTTCTTCACATCAAATCTCAGGTGATCACGGTCAGTGGCTAAAACCTCGTACTTCAATGCATCTTCTGCCGCGAAAAAACCGATGCCTTTCTCAGCTCTCGCGAAGTCCGGTTCACGGTCCCTGTATTTATCTGAGTCTCGAGCCTGCTCGATTCCCCTGGTGACTTCATCGGCCAGGACTGCCTGAACTGCCTCTTTACCGAATCTGTCTTCCATGGCCCTTATGACAGGCACCATTCTTTGCATTCTTATCTTTTGGATTAAAAAGTGTGGAACATCACGAATTTCCATCGGTCATGGCTCCTCTTTCTGCTTTGAATAAACGATTTGGGTGTACTTCTCGCTTTTTAACCGTTCGTCGGGAGAAAACAACCCCTTGCGAGAATATTGTAATAATAACCTCACAAAAAACCATTGGGATACATCTTTGAATGCTCACAGAAAAGCACCGGGTCTGCACAGGTGTTCTCCAGGTTCAAAGTATGTTGACTTAAAGACTTAACAAAAAAGGAGACTGGACGTGACGCTGAGAAAAATCATGGAATGCTCTTCCATACTACTGCTTTCGCTAACGATGATTAATTTTAATGCGATAGCAGCCAAGAAATCCGACCGGGCTACCGAGCCCGCAACAGCCAAGATGCCTAAGGTCGAGATATGCCATCAAGACCAGGATACAGGCCTCTTTCATGCCATTAACATCAGTCAGAAAGCTGCTGACAAGCATCTGGCAAACCATGGTGATGCATATCCCGAAACGCAATTTGCCGATGGAGACGGTGATGGCTACGGCAACGAGTTTGCCAGTGATGTCGCCTGCCCCACGCCGGGATTTGTGACAGACAATACTGACTGTGAGGACAACAATTTTGATATTAACCCCGGGGTTGATGAGATACCCGGTGATGGGCTTGATAATGATTGCGATATCGACACTGACGATGAATTCCACAGTTGCCAGGGTCTGCTGAATGCGGGATACAACACAGACGGTGTCTACACTTTGCTACCCGAGGGAGCAGCGGGAGCTGCAATGGACGTCTACTGCGATATGACAACTGATGGTGGTGGCTGGGCAGTTATACAGCGGAGAATGAACCAGGATACCCAGGAAGACTTCTATCGCACCTGGGCCGACTATGAAGCTGGTTTTGGTGATATCGAGAATGAATTCTGGCTTGGAAACAGCAACATCCACCTGCTCAGCCAAACGGGTCCACTAAGTCTGCGAATTGACATGCTCGACTGGGAAGGAAATCCCGGTTACGCAGCGTATAGCAGTTTTTCACTCGGTGACGCAGCGAGTAACTATACCCTTAACGTATCCGGATTCTCTGGAGATTCTGGTGACGCATTGAGTTACCACAGCGGATTTCAGTTCTCGACGAATGACAATGACAATGACGCTTACGAATATGGCAACTGTTCTCATTTTTATCTAGGTGGATGGTGGTACGGCAGATGCCATCAGTCAAATCTGAATGGATTCTATTTCGAGGACGGACCCCACCCAAGCTACGCCAATGGGGTGAACTGGGTTTTTTGGCCCAATATTCCACCTTCACCCTATCCGAATCATGGCTACTACTATTCGCTTAACTTTGTTGAAATGAAAGTCAGACCTGCTTCACCATAGTGAACCTGGCATAGGGCAACATCATTTTAATGTTGCCCTATGTCCCACGTACGCTGGTGAGACTGACTCTTCCAGTTTTAAGCAGTGAACGTCCGGAATGGATGTTTTCGTGATCCCATTTCTCCTCGTTTCGTCGCATTTATCCTAAAAGCGTATAATGCCCTTCAATATGATTTATTGACTCTCCGGGTACTCATGAACATCAGGTCCATTATCAGTCGTCAAGCTATTTTGTTGCTGTGGACAACTCTTTTGATAATTACATTCATCCTGCTCGCATGGGGTGCGTTTAAAAGCATTGAAACCGGACGACGACTAGAAACGCAGGCAGCCCTGCAAACGGTACTCGATACTTCACACCAGGCTTTTATCACCTGGGCACGTGAAGAACGCACAGCCGTACGCACCTGGGCAGAATCACCGGATCTTGTGCTTTTTACAAGAGACCTTCTTAAACAGAAACCAAGCAGCTCAGAATTAATCAATATGCCAAGTCAGGCCAAATTACGAGGCCTCTTGAGTCGCGTGATCAGGGCCCGAGGCTACGAAGGTTTTTTCATCCTATCACTCGGTGGAGTCAATCTTAGCGCATCAAACAAGGAGAACATCGGCGCAATGAATCTTCTTGCTGAAAAAAAGGAGCTAATGGCTAAACTGATTGCAGGAGATAGTGTATTGAGCCTGCCACAATTACATGACGTTCCCCTCAACGATGTTCTCAGCACAAAACATCCAGCCATGTTCGTGAGCTCGCCCATATCCGGGATCACGGGAGATCCGATTGCCATCCTAACTTTCCAGTTAGATCCCAGCCGCGATTTTACGGAGATATTTCAGCGGGGCAGAATCGGAAGATCTGGTGAGACTTATGCATTCGATGGGCGCGGACGCTTAATCAGCGAAAGTCGCTTTGACGACCAGCTACGTGATATTGGAATGATTCCTGAAGGACGCAAGGGCTTATTGAATATTGAGATCCGGGATCCCACAGTCAACCTGGTGGAAGGTGAACAAAGCTCATTGTCACCGGAAGCTTATGGTTTCACGAAGATGGCAGAAAGTGCAATTGCAGGAAAATCAGACTCAGACGTAGAGGGATATCGTGATTATCGAGGTGTTAGAGTAGTTGGAGCCTGGCTATGGGATCATGACTATCAATTTGGTATCACCACAGAAATTGATGTGGTAGAAGCATTCGAAACACTGGAATTTACCCGTTGGGTTACGATCGCCATGACGGTGATAGGCACATCACTCATGGTTAGCGTGGCGGTGCTGTTCACGATTAGCCAACAAAGGGCGATAGAAAATGCTGTGGCACTTGAGCAAGCACTCACCAAAGTACTGGGTGGCTATCTGTCTATCTGTGCAAACTGCAAGAAGATCAAGGACGATGACGGCAAGTGGCTACCGGTGGAAAAGTATGTTGGCGAACGAACCGATGCGGCCTTCAGTCATGGAATCTGCCCAGAATGCGGTGAGGCACTTTATGGGGACCTGGGCAAGCCCCAGTAAGTTCTCGCTCGGAAGAGAAATCACCGTTCGTGGTTCAAGCGTTTTCCACGAGGATCAGAGAGGCGGGTCACCCGCAACGCCGACCGCAGTTTTAGCATAGTAGCGTTCCCCTAAAATGATCGAACGATTGTTATATTTCTGTATATGCCTGGATGCTGATAGGTTCAGACTGTCGAGCAGTGCGACTGGACCGACTGTCAAAAGAATTAACTGAGCATTAATGATTTTCATTTTTGCGCTGGGCTGCCCAGAACCCTATCATGGACCCATTTGAAGGGATACTGGATACCAGATGGGCACACCGCCATTACTTCTCAACAAGCACTACAACAGCGACTCAATATTCGAACCAGGTGCCCTTATAAGAGAAGCACGACGACAGAAGGGATTGGATCAATCGAATGTGCCTGCCTGTTGCGTGCTTGACCCTGACGGTGACCTGTCACGACACCTGCGAGATTCAGGTACACCGCTCAACGACAGTTGGGCATGCTACCACACAGAAATGCGAAACCTGGAAGTCGGTGATGCTACTGTTGGCGTGGTTGCCTGCGCTGTTGGGGCATCGTTTGCCGTATTGGTAGCGGAACAGCTATTTGTCTCTGGCTGTGAATTTCTGATCAGCATCACATCAGCAGGTCAACTCGAAAGGCATAAACCCCCTCCCTATTTCCAATTGATTGATCACTCTTTGCGAGATGAAGGAACAAGCTATCACTACCTACCCCCTTCTGAATTTGTTTCGCTGAGAGAAGATCTCCACCCCCTGGCGGATGCAATCATGGATGCTACACCCGGACTCGTTCGAGGCGGGTCCTGGACAACAGACGCACCCTATCGAGAGACAGCCGAAGCCACAAAAGTCACTACCGATAGCGGACTTCTCTCCGTTGAGATGGAGGCTTCAGCGTTATATGCATTCGCACAGGCGGCCGATAAAGACATTATCTGCTTCGCTCACATCACGAATCAGATGGCCACAATAGAGAATGATTTCGAAAAGGGCCACGACAGCGGTAATACAGCAATGATTGATCTCATTCAAAAAGTTTATTCTCTGTACGAGGAGTTTAATCAAAATTAGCAAACCACAACGCATCTGTTTTACAAGTTGGAATTACGAACAAATATACTTTGATCGTCACTGCTCTTGACTATGGCTACACTCAGCCTCGTATGCGAATGCGATAAATGAAATCACAAATAATTGACTACTTCGTTCATCAGCGTTAGGTTACAAATGTTTATAATATAACTAGAGACCCTGCTATGAGCGCCACACTCCCGGATGCAACAAACCAACCCCTTCAAGATATCGATATAAGCCGACCGGAGCTGTTTCATGAGGACACCTGGTATGAGTGGTTTGCCCGATTGAGGAAAGAAGATCCTGTCCATTATTGCAAGGACAGTGTGAATGGCGCCTACTGGTCTGTGACCCGGCATGCGGACATAAAGGCAGTGGACTCGAATCACGAGGTGTTCTCGTCAGCGAAGGGGATTGCGATAGCTGAAAACAATGCCGGAACTGATCTCGACAGGTCAGAACCAAGCAGCTTTATCGGGATGGACCCGCCGGAACACGACGTGCAAAGAGCGACGGTGAGCCCTGCCGTGGCACCAACCAATCTTGTCACCATGGAACCTCTTATTCGTGAGCGGGTTATCGATATCCTGGAGAACCTGCCCGTCGGCGAATCGTTCAACTGGGTGGACAAGGTATCCATCGAATTAACAGCCCGTATGCTCGCCACATTATTCGACTTCCCTTATGAAGACCGGCGCAAACTTGTCTTCTGGTCAGATCTGGCGACAAACGTCGAAGAAGTGACGGGCGAGAAAATTGATATTCAGGAGAGATGGGCTCATTTGCAGGAGGCCGCTGTGGCATTCATGCAACTCTGGCACGAACGCGCCGCTGAGGAACCCAAGTTTGATCTTATATCCATGCTGGCCCATGGCGAATCAACCAAGGATATGATCAATGATCCGATGATGTTCCTGGGGAATATTCTATTACTCATCGTCGGTGGCAACGACACCACGCGTAACAGTATCAGTGGTGGTGTGATTGCACTTAACCAGTATCCTGACGAGTATCAGAAACTCAGGGAGCGTCCTGAACTCATTCCAAATATGGTTGCAGAGATAATCCGCTGGCAAACCCCGGTAATCCATATGCGTCGAACTGCAACAAGAGATTACGAATTGGGGGGCAAACAGATTAAGCAAGGCGATAAAGTGATTATGTGGTATTTGTCCGGCAATCGGGACGAATCTGTATTTGAAGACGCTGACAGGCTGATCATCGACAGATCAAACGCCAGGCAACATGTGTCGTTCGGATTTGGTATACACCGTTGCATGGGTAATCGCCTTGCAGAAATGCAATTGCGGGTACTCTGGGAAGAGATCCAAAAACGATTTAACAAAATTGAATTGGTAGGTGACGTTGAACGCGTTTCCAACAATTTTATTCGGGGTATAAAGAACGTACCTGTTGTGCTGCATCCTCTTTGATTCACAGCAAATCCGGGACTGCAGTTTGACTATCTCCCAGAAGAAATTCGGGATAGAAGAAAATGGGAACGGAACTCTTGAAGAAGCACGTACTGAATGAAAGTTTCGACTGGAAGGACCGGAAGGGACCGTTCAGGGTAATCAGCGACGAGCAGGCTGCGCAATATAATCGCGATGGCTTCTTTGTCTTTGAACACGCGTTTGACGATGAAACCATCGATAAGCTACTTGCCGAACTGGACCCATTTGAAGAGAAGAGCACAGAATATCTTCGTACGCATTATGGTGGCAAGGCATCAATCTCCCGCGCTGACGAAATCACATTCACCCCTCATCTTGTAGCCCGCAACGAAGCAGCCAGGGCATTCACACATTCGCAATTCTTTCTGGACGTGACATACGATCTACTGGGACCCGATGTCAGGCTCTATTGGGATCAACTCGTCTACAAGAAACCTCACAACCCTGAGATTTTCCCCTGGCATCAGGACAATGGTTATACCTTTATACAACCCCAACAGTATCTAACGTGCTGGGTTGCCCTTAATGATGCGGATGAAGATAACGGTTGCCCATGGGTTATTCCTGGCGCTCACCGCGCTGGCACCTATGCACATCGAAAGACTAAATTAGGTCTGGTCTGTACGGATGAGGGTATGGAAAGAGCTGAATGTGCGCCCGTTCGCAAAGGTGGTGCCGTCATATTCTCCTCACTGACCCCTCATATGACAGGCCCAAATCTGACGGATAGCGAGCGCAAGAGTTATATCGTCCAGTTTGCGCCCGATGGCACCAGTATAGTGACAACGGAGGATGATCAGCGACAACTGGTGGCCTGTACCGCACCGGATCGCCAGTATTCGATTCTTGTGGATGGAAATTGTGTTGAGGCTAACAATTGAAACAATCGACAACAGAATTTCTAACGCCACAATTGAAGGTGCTTTGAGGATCTGCGGCATGATGCCAGTGAATTTTGATTTTCGATATACCTGCTCAACGACTCAACCCAATTACTCAACCCAGGAAAATCATGATTGCATCTACAATGGCAATGTTAGTCTTGCTTCTGTCAACCTTGGGAATGATTGCCAGCATTTCATTGGCAATCGATCCGGAAACATTGATATCCATGATGGATATCGCAAGATCCAGCCCGGGTATATACGTCGCGGTATTTGGGTATCTACTCTGGGGTACAATCCTGTATCTTGCAGGGCCTGTCACAAAATTCCCTCGCACCTTCAAGGTAATGGGTGCACTGTATCTTCTCGCCGGGCTGATAGCGCCTTTCATCCCCGTTGATATCTGGGTGGCATATATAGACTGGTGGATTGGCAATGTTCTCCTGCTTCGAATAGTTGGATCGGTAATGGGCATATTGTTCTGTTCATTTCTAATATATGGCTCACTACCACGAGATGATAAAACAGACAATCAGAATCGGGCTTGATTGTACTTTCAGGTTCTCTGGCTTCCTCTGATACCCATCTCCAAACGAGTTTTAATGCACCGATTTGTCGTTTATCCACAGCGTATCGAACTCACTGACCCATGTGATCTTGTTCAGCTCTTAATTTAGTACTAAGCTTCCGAAAAAAAAGGCATTCCAGTTTGAGTGACATCTTCGTCAGCTATTCGCGTGAAGACAAGGAACGCGTCAAACCGTTAGTTGATGCGTTAATTTCTCATGGCTATGACGTATGGTGGGACAGGGCGTTAGTCCCGGGTGATCAGTTCGAAGCAAAGATAGACAAGGAGATTCTGCGAGCCCGCTGTGTGCTGGTTGTCTGGAGCAGGCATTCAGTCAATTCAACCTGGGTGAAGAATGAAGCTTTGGAAGGACAGGATCGCGATATACTGGTACCGGTGCATATCGACGAAGTGAGGACAGCGGTAGCGTTTCGCCAGTCTCAGGGTGCCAGTCTTCTAGAGTGGCCGAAGCATGCCGAGCAGGAAGAATTTGATGGTTTGCTCAAGGCAATCGCGGCAAAGGTGGGTGATGAACCAAGTCCTGACGCGGACTTCGCCATTCCTCAGAAAAAAAACTGGCTGCCTGCAATTGTCCTCGGCTTTATTTGCCTCTTAATAGCCGGAACCTGGATCACCTATCAATCTGGTATCAGCGATTCGGCGATGGATAAAAACAACAGAATCACCCTGGCGATATTACCATTTGAATCCGCTGAATCATTCCCAGGTATTGGCAGTGAAATATATGGGTTATTGCGGGAGATTCAATCGATCTCGGTTGTTAATGAAGTAGCAATCAGAGACCTGTCTTCCAATAGATCGCCCGCCGAGGTCGCATCAAAACTGTCGGTAAGGTTTCTTCTGCTTGGAAAAGTGATTAACGCAGAAGACAGGCAGTCACTGGTAGTTACTTTGCTGGACAGTAAATCGTCAAACGAAGTCTGGTCTGAAAGTTATATTCTTTTGACAGATAACTTTTCAAAGCTGCGGAACGAAGTGACTAAAGATCTTGTTGATGCCCTGGACATAGATCTTGATATTCGTTCGAGGCAGCGCCTGAATCGAACTATCTCGGATAATAACGCCGCATATAGATCCTATTTACTAGCACAGGATCTGCTCCGCCGCGCTGATTTAGTCAGTTTGAATCTGGCTCGTGATGCCTTCCTGCAAGCTGTAGAATTAGATCGAGGCTTCGCAGAGGCTTATTCGGGACTGTGCCGAAGTTACCTCGGGATCTATGAAGAACAGAGGGATTCTCTCAGTTTTGAAAATGCAGAACGCGCTTGTCACAGAGCGCTGACGCTGGACAGTGAAAACAGCAGAAGTTACCTTGCTCTTGGATTGCTGTATGACGCATCGGGTCAATACGATGATGCAGAAATCGAACTCAGAAAGACACTGGAATTGGACCCTGAGAATGCCGATGCACTAACGGGCATGGGCCTGGTGCTGAGTGCCCTTGATCGATACGGGGAAGCAGAAGAGGTACTGCAACGCGCCCTCTCAATCCAGCGGGGCTATTGGAAGACTCACAACAGCCTGGGCGTCTTCTACTTCCAACAGGGCAGTTTTCAAAAGGCGAAAGAAAATTTCTATGAAGTGACATATCTTGCACCCGCCAATGTAACCGCCTGGATTAATCTCGGTACAGCCCGTTATTTTCTCGGTGAATTCGATCAGGCACTGGCTGCATGGCAGCAGGCAAATGATCTTCAATCAGATCCCAGTAGTTTGTCGAATATTGGCAGTGCGTTATTTTTTCTTCGAAGATTTGACGAAGCGGCAGAGATGTTCCGTCAGGCAGTGGCGCTGGCACCGGAAGACCATCGATGGTGGGGTAATCTGGGTGATGCGCTGAGTTTCGTTGACGAAGCAGAAACGGAGAAGTCCGAGGCGTATCTAAAGGCGATAGATCTCGCAATCACCCAGTTAGCAATCAAACCGGATGATGTATTTACGACGTCCAGACTGGCTGTCTATTATGCAGCGGTTAACGATGTGGAACGTGGTGTTGAGATGATTAAACAGGCATCAACCGAGGCGTCTTCAGATATGAATGTCTACTATAGCTTTGCGGTAGCCTACTCATTGATGAAAAAACGAACAGAATCCGATCAATTTATCAAGAAAGCACTTGAAAATGGTTACTTGCCGATTCTTGTAGAATCTGATCCAATGCTTCAGCCATTAGATTAGTATATTCAGCAACACAAGAACCATCCAGACATGCGAATCATATTCGACACTGTTTTCCAACGATCTCGTTCAGTCGCTATAAGTTCACAATCAAGTCTGGAAAACACAAGAAGGAGTTCAGACATGCGATATACATCGAGCCTTTATATTCTCCCATGTATTCTATTACTACATGGATGCGCCGGTCCCGCCGTGGTGCTTACTAACGTTGATACAACAGGAGCGAGTTGCCCAGAGGTTGAAAAAAGAGATACTACGGCTGAAACCTGCGATAACAGAAAATCAGGCAAAAAGGTCGAAGTCGACATCATCACCAACAGTAACGATGAACCCACAGACCTGGAAGTAAGTACTGGTGGTAACGTGATCTGGGTTTGCCCCGGGCAGAAAGTAGACTGGAATGTTAAGAACAAGAGAAGGCTGAAATTCAAGATCGATTTTGAAACTGAAGCTTTTCCAGACGAAGGTGAAACAAAAAACAACCGTGACTCGAAAGGAAACATCTGGACCGGCTGGAAGCAATTCGTGAAACTAAAGAAAACCCGCAAACGAAAAAACGAGAGTACGGACGAAGACGAGTGTCTCAAATACACGATTTAGACTGACAACGGTAAACTGGATCCAGTTTTCGTCATCAAACGGTAGGGAATAACGACACACCTATTTGAGACAGCTATATATGAGCTGCCTGAGATATTCGTGTGTCATCCGCTATTTGCTGTCACTTCTTTGCCGATTCCGGGTTAACTGAGCCAATCAGAATTAACTATTCGGTTGAAACATACCCGTCGATTCTTCCGGCAGGTAACAGACCCGCTTCATTCTGGTTGGGGTGCCATCGATATAGGTGAAGATCAATTTATCACCATCCATTTTTCGAGTTACGGCATCGAATAACCCGAACAGCTTAAATATGACAGTCCCCTCTTCATCTACGCGAATAGCAGTTGCAAAATTCAGACATGGCGGCTGAATATCCCGGGCGCCATTTTCGAGGGTTCCGTCCATCACAAAATCGTGCAGAATGCCGACAGAAGTCACAACCATGCGATTGCCGCATTGTTCAATTCTTTCTATATGACCTTCCAGCCCTGACTCCGCCAACCATAAGCCGCGCATATCCTTAACATTTTCTGCCAATGGTTCCCGGCAATTACGCAGAACGGGCATGGGCATCGTCTCGTATCGACAACCTGGCGTATAGGCTTTCGGAATGTCAGCGGCCACTAGCCCATTGCCATCAAGTTCCGGGATATTACAGTAGTTAAGGGAGGCACCATCAGATGCGTAGACCCAGGCTGGGGTTGTATCATCAGGGCGCGGCCAGTAAGTTAGAAAGCTATATAAGCCAAGTGTAGTGATTACAATAAATGAGATGAAGCCAATCAGGTATTTCACGAATTGCTGACACCTCCTTAGTCGTAGAGTATCTTCGTTAGAATTATACGCCAGTCAATTCATCAAATCAGTGAGACAATACTCAACACCTGCATTTCAGACCTTATACTGTTATTGATTGAAACTATTGGCCAGGTGTAAGTTCAGGGTGAAACCGAATCTGATTGAAACCATTTGTAAAGGCTGCTGGCTCTCTTTATCTTTACGAATCCTATTTATAAAGTAACAAGGGTTCCAAATGTCCACGCAAATTGAATCAACACACCTGATAGAAGCCCAGGCACAAATACATCATGCCTATTTTTTAGGTCTTCAGTTGATGATTTCGCAACGCAAAGGACCAGACGTGATGGAGTCATGGATGTTCAATCTATTTCGCCGCCAGCACCTTGATAAATTTCTCAGCAGTTTTGAAAAGTTAGGTTTAGCCAACGAGCCTGATGCAGTTGCCTGCGCAAAGTACCATGTCTTATCTAATTCAATTGGGGGTGTTCCCGTTGAATACATGGCAGAGAGTGACAAGAAAGCCTGGGTACGATTTCGCTATCCCCGATGGATGTATCACGGGGCGACAATCTGTGGTGTACCCGTTGGTGTGAGTCGCGGCTTTCTGAAAGGCTGGTATGCCTACAATGGCGTCTCGCTTAAGAATCCAAGGCTCGGATACGTTTGCGTGTCTGAAGACATGACGGGAGAGTTTGGATTCTGTGGATACTTCAAGGAATACGACCATGACCTGTCAGATGATGAGCGTCTTCAGTTTGCCAAAGGAGAATTTCCACCACCTTATGTTGAAAATGATCAACCCCGTCCACCGGACAGCCAGTGGAATGAAGAACGGTTGCAGAAGGCTAATCGAAACTATGCGATGGACTACATAAGAAATGGGATTCTTACACTAAAGGAAGTGATCGGTGAAGACGAAACCAGAGAACTGGCAAGCCTCGCGGCCCGGTTGATTGGACTACAGTACTATCCGGAGACTGCAAATCTCACAGGGGCTATCGATGGTAGCATCTCAGACGCCGCCCACTATCTAAAGAATATGTTGTTGGGCATGGGGGACGAAGTTGTATTGCAGGATGTCACCGAAGAGCGAGCAACGATAGAGCACAACGTACTTCGCATCGTTCGGGATATTGAAGGTGCCGACAAAGACCTGCTACTTAATTGCTGGTATGAACTCTGGCTCGGTACGATACGGTCTCATCGTCTGATGATGGATCTCGACATGATCAGAGTCGGCGATGAAAAACTGATCTGGACCATTAAACTTCTTGATCGAAACGAATCTTCCTGAAATCAGTTGCGCGCCTGTTTCTGCAGCCTTTTTTCAACCAGCCTCTGCACACGGGCATGCATATTTGCATTCAAAGGCCAGGTTGCACACAGATAAAGTGCGACGACAAAAACGGCTGTTGGCACAACAGCATAGAGTATGCCTAACCACATCAGTTCATCAGGACCGTTAACCGCGCCTTCTGCCGCTGAGAATCCAACGAACGCGAGAATAGGCAGGCTCAATCCACCGAAGGAAGCCGCACATTTGGTTACAAAACCGAGGATCGAGAAATAACTGGCTGGTCTGGCATTGCCAGATCGTACCGTATCCAGATCAACCACATCGGCTAGCATTGCTCGGGGCAGATAGGCAAAGGCCCCGAAACAAAAACCCTTTAGTGCAAACAGCACGTAAAACTCCTTGACCTGACCATAGTCCAGACTGAAGCATCCCAGTGATACCGCACCAACGAATACCATCGCACCAGCCAGAGACATATGCTTGCCGAATTTTCTGGCGATATAGTCCCAAACTGGAATCGCCGCCAGCCCAACGCCGAAGTAGATAATGTACAAGCGGCCGATGCCTTCTGCGCCGATATAATCCTGGATGAAGAACAGCGACAAGGTGTTTCGAAAGTTCTCTCCACCAGCAATCAGCAGTTCAATGACCAACAATCTGGAAAACAGCTTGTTTCTGAACATCAACCCCAACGATTCCTTTAAGCTGATCTTGGGCGTGGGTATGGGTGGCGCTTCCGGCACTCGCCAAACCACCAGAAGGGCGGTAAAAGGCAAAAGAGTGACAATGACGATGGAGAAGTTGCTGAGTACAAAGCTTGCGGAAATATCATTCCACACCTCCTGAGAGAGCAGCACGATGAGCGATGCGCTAATCAACCCAACCATTACATATTTTTCTCTGGCAGACTGGATCAGTGTGCGGGTATGGTATTGCGCCGATAACTCCAGACCCCACGCGGCATAAGGTAAGCCAAAGATTGTGGTCGACGCGCGTAGCATGATGAAAAATACGCCAAGGTATACCACCGTTACCCCAACACTGGGATTCAGCAGCATCCAGACCACGAACATATAGATTGGTACGCCAATCACCATCCAGGGTCGCCGTTTACCCCAGCGGGTTTGCGTCTTATCGCTCAAAAAGCCCATGATCGGGTCAGAAAACGCGTCAAAAATGGCGGCAGCAAAGATCACCCAGCCGATCAGACTCAAGCTGATACCCATTTCTGTACTGTATAGCCTGGGGATCCATACACCGATTGGATAACCCAGAATTGCCAGAGGCAGGCTCACGGATCCATAGATCCACACAGTGGATTTTGAGATGTCTAGCACCCCAGATGTCTCGTTAGCAACCTTAGTCATACGTGTCTCAATTCGCTCCTGGTACTAAGAATACGGCAATTTCAGAGTACAGAGCCAACTATAACGCAGCAGAATGGTAAAACATAACTAGTCGAGAGAAGTTCAGTTACGCAATTTTATTCAGCTTTTCCCGGCAGAAATCATTGATCATGACGGCAATTTCAGCGCTCTGATCCTGCATATGCAGATGATGATGCCCGGGTAGATGAACCAGTGTCAGATGGTTGTCGTCTCTCTCGACAATCACTTCAATCGATCGCTTGAGCCAGTCGTTTTCCATATCGGCCACTATAAACAGCGTTTCAGCAGTTGTGTTTTCGAGCAGTTGACCCAGTTGAGTTCGGGTTAGCTCCAACGGGCCAGAACCCTTGATCCTGGGATCTGTCCGCCAGGTAAAGCCGCCCTCAACTGCTTTGTGGCCCCGCTGAAGAAGACACCCGGCCGATTCCGCATTTTGTCCCGTTGCTTCACAAAGGCGTTTTACCATGGAATCGAGAGTCGGGAAGACCTTAAGCTTTGATTTCTGTTTGAAAGACGCGTGAATGGTTGAATGAAGATAACCCAGAGTTTCCTTGGCACCATTGGTCCCGCTGTACCCATCTATGCAAATCAGTCTCCTGACCCTATCGGGAAACAACCCCGCGAGCTGAGAGCCGATCTCTGCTCCCATGGAATGACCTATTATGTTGAACGATTGCCAGCCAAGTGCATCCGCTACAGCCAGCACGTCCCGAATATCATTAAGCCCAGAATAAAGTTCGCCCTCACGACGATAGTCGGACCAGCCATGCCCGGCAAAGTCCATTGCAAAAATCCTCAGCCCTTCAAGATCTGGAGCGATCATGTCAAAGCTATTGGCATTATCCAGAAAACCGTGCAATGCAAATGTAGGTTCGCCGTTCTCACGGCCCCAAAACTTACCTGAGATCTTGATATAACCCAGGTCTACTTCATGATTGGTACTCAAACTAGGAATCCGTTACGAAAAAGAGGCCGGGATTATATCGTTCATTTCGTGGATTGGAGAAAATCAGGGAGCTGTTGATGGTCAGCGATAAACATGCCTGATGGGTCATGGTAAACGTCACTGTATTTCAGGCAGACATGAACAGCATCGACGTTATCTGATTTGGCTCGCGATTCTTCTCTGGGTACTCAGTCACTTTTCTCCTCTTGTTAAACCTTTATACTCTGTTTTTTTACCAATCAAGTCTGGCATGTCCTTACCTGAAGTACCCGATAACGCCCAACAAATCAGCGTCGAAAACCTGTTCACCAATCTGAAAACCAACGATCATGGTTTGACCAGTCAGGAAGTGAATAATCGTCGCAAGATCTTTGGACTTAATGAACTACAGGTGAAGCAGGATATTCCCCTCTTATTCAAATTCTTATTGCAGCTCAAAAACTTCTTTGCAGTTCTGCTGATTGTTGGCGGCTGTCTTGCGCTGCTGGCTGAACAACTCGACCCCGGGCAGGGAAATATCTACATCGCTATCGCTTTATTTGTTGTTGTCTTTATCAACGCGCTCTTTACGTTTATCCAGGAGTATCAGAGCGAAAGAATCATGGAAGGTTTTCAGAAAATGTTGCCATCGGTCGTTCGTGCCTATCGTGATGGTGCACTGGTACAACTCGATGCAAAAGACCTGGTACCCGGTGATGTCATGACACTCTACGAGGGTGATCGAATCCCCATTGACGGGCGAATTCTCGAATCGAGTGAACTAAGAGCGGACCTGAGCAGCCTGACAGGCGAAAGTGACCCGGTACTTCTCGATGCTAACCATGTTGACGAGAGTCTGCTGAACAGTCGCAACATGGTATTTTCAGGCTCGCTTGTACACAGTGGTGATGCCAGGGTGCTTGTCTGTGCTACAGGGATGGCAACTCAGATTGGGCGGATCGTTGAACTAACCAAGTCAGCAACACATGTTGAAACGCCCATCAGAAAGGAGCTGAATTACTTTATCAAAATTATCAGCACCATTGCGATTGTGTTGGGAATACTATTTTTCCTGGTCAGTGTTCTAACCGGGAAAGGGGCCATAAGCAGTCTGATCTTTGCAATCGGCATTATCGTCGCCAACGTGCCTGAAGGCCTCCTCCCCACGGTAACACTCGCCCTGACTATGGCCAGCAAACGCATGGCCAAAAAGAATGCGCTCATCAAGGATCTGGAATCGGTTGAAACCCTCGGCAGCACCACGGTCATCTGCACAGATAAAACGGGCACGCTCACTCAGAATCGCATCTCGGTACACAAAATCTGCACCCTGGATGAAACCTATCGGTTTGGGCACGGTTCAGAGCATGGCGACGATGTCATCCGGCAACTCAGAAGGGTGATGCTGCTCTGCAACAATGCACAACTGACAGAATCAGGGTACCTGGGAGATTCCACTGAAGCGGCCCTCCTATATTGCGCAGACGATATCGGTGAACTTGAAAACCTGGATCAGTGCAGGCGGATCGATGAAATCCCATTCACTTCAGCGAGCAAGTACATGGTGAGTCATCATCAGGTATCAACCCTTGATTCGGAGTCGGAATATGAATCCTATTTAAAAGGTGCACCTGAAATCGTCCTGTCGCTCTGTGATCGTATCTATAAAGATCACAAGGTTGTGGCGTTGACAGATACACTGCGTCAAGAGGTTAAAGTCCAATTGGAATCCATGGCGGCGCAGGGAGAACGCTGTCTGGCATTTGCATCCCGCACCAGTGACAGCCCGGAAGTCTGCACTGGTGATTTTATTTTTCTTGGTATCGCAGGCATGCTGGACCCCCCAAGACCCGAGGTTCCGGCAGCGCTCGTCAAATGTCATCAGGCAGGAATCAGGGTATTCATGTTAACTGGCGACTATGGGCTCACAGCTAAAACCATCGCCAAACAGATCGGCCTTCTTGAAGATGGTGGCAGAGTAATTCAGGGAGACGAACTCAACAATATGGATGAGAAAACGCTGTCTCTGGCGCTCGATTCAAAGGAAATCGTCTTTGCCCGAATATCCCCCAGCCAAAAGTTACAGATTGTTAAAGCGCTCCAGGCGAAAGGCGAGGTGGTAACCGTCACCGGAGACGGAGTCAATGACGCCCCGGCTCTAAAAAATGCCGATATGGGAGTAGCGATGGGCATTATGGGAACTGACGTCGCAAAGGAAGCCAGCAACATGGTGCTGATGGATGATAATTTCGCCACCATCGTTTCTGCAGTAGAGGAAGGGCGTACTATCTTTGAGAATATCAAGAAGTTCATCGCCTATATTCTCACCAGCAACATTCCCGAGATTCTCCCATTTGTCGCTTTTGTACTTCTGGATATTCCCCTGCCGCTAACGGTTGTATTAATTCTGGCTATCGATCTTGGCACGGATATTCTGCCCGCTCTTGGTCTTGGTGCTGAAAAACCGGAAACAGACGTGATGAACAAACCGCCCAGGGCACGGGGTGAAAGGCTGCTAAGCCGTAACCTGCTCGCCATGAGTTATGGAATCATTGGGATGATTCAGGCAGCAGCCGGGTTTTTCAGTTACTTCGTCGTTTTATTCAGCAACGGCTGGCAATGGGGTGATTCACTGGCTAACAATGATCCGGTTTACCGCACGGCGATAACTGCTTTTTTTGCTTCAATTATCATCTGCCAGATTGCTGATGTGCTTATCTGCCGCACCCGAAGGCAGAGCATATTAAGAGTCGGATTCTTCTCAAACAAACTCGTCTGGATCGGTATTGCTGCAGAACTGACTCTGCTCGCTGCAATCTCCTACATACCTGCATTCAATACATTCTTTGGAACCGCACCGCTGGAACCCTGGCATCTCTGCCTCAGTATTCCATTTGCAATCGCCATATTGGTTGGAGACGAGATAAGAAGGATATTCGTACGCAATGAAAACAGCTTTGTGCTCAAATGGCTGACCTGGTAGGTGTTTCGGAAGGATGTTGTAATTGTTCACCCCAACCGACTGCATGGTCTTTTACCTCTTGATCAACCTGCAGGCATCTCCGCAACCCCTAAGAGTTTGATTTTCATCAATGAGATTTTGATCAGGGGCGGATAAGATTACAGTAATATTCAGCACCAGAGGTTGAAACCACCCATGTTCATCCGAATCATCAGTCTGGTTATCTTAATACTACTCCCCTTCTCTGCTGTCTCAGCAGATCTGAAAGTCGTCATGCATCAACTCGGCGAGAAGATGCTGATCGTTTTACCCAGCCTGTATAAAGACGATGTGGAAGTGGAAGACCTGCAAACAGACCTCAAGGAACTCACTGATCTGCTAAAACAGGCAGAACCTCATCTCGTCGAGACCGACTCGGGCACCAGGGCTAATCTCAATCTGCTCATGGACCAGCTTAATCAGGCCCAACAGTTATCCCAACGCTCAAATATCAATATGCTGAAATCGGAGTTATCAGACACTTTTGCGCTATGTGCGTCATGCCACAATCAGGATCGTACGTTTATACGCAACTACGGTATCAGCAAGTTCAAGCACATGGACGAGTTTCTGGCGGCGGAGTACGGTTATATAACAAGAGATTACGAATCAGCGCTCTCGTCATACGTGAATGCGCTGAAGACTGCGAATCTTGATAAATCCAGGACCCAGGCATCTCTTGACAGGGTACTCGTGATTACGCTCGAAGTATTCAATGATCCAGGACTGGCACGCGATACCCTGGCGGTCCTGAGAAAAGAATCCGGTCAACAGGGTTTCATGACTGAAGATCTTGATGAATGGATAGAAGTGGTTGATCGAATAAAAGAAGAACCTGACTCACTCCATTCTCCGCTTT
>CAZJRI010000005.1:0-3393 GCA_964548025.1 uncultured Pseudomonadales bacterium | reverse complement strand
ATGGATAACTATCTGAGAAACGAGTGGCCTGTGGTTCAGTCTACGCTGAATATGAACCAGCAACTTGTTTACTGGATTGCCATCAGGGGTAAATTGAACCAGTTGCTACGGGCAAATCCCGGCTCAGCGCATACACCGATCTTGTTGTACTGGCTCGCTGTGAGTGACCGGGCACTGCACTATCGTTTTTATGATTCGTTATCAAGACGGTATCTCGTGCGTTGCATGCGCGACTATACGCGGTACGAAATCGCCAAGGAATGCTTCAAGGAATATGAAATGCTGATGATTGTCTCGTTTTCCGGTTCCGGAGGAATATTTCTTCCAGTCGAGGCTGAAAGAGAGATTGGTGAGTTACGACGATTGGTCTATGGCGTGAAACCAGACAAAAGAAAATAGGCAGACTATTCACTCACCAGACTATCCACTTAGCGGACTATTCACTCACCAGACTATTTACTCACCAAACGCGGCAAACAGGTGAGTCAGATTGTTCCATGAGGAGTATCCAGCCAGAAGACATTCTTTACACAGAAATCACTCCTTCAGCCTTAAATTTATTCACGGTATCCACCGTTCATCGCCGTCTCCGGTCAGAGAATCACTAAGAAAATCGGCCTGAATATCTGTCCAGTCAAATGTTGATCAGGATCAATACACTTAAGAGCGAACAAAAATATGATGACATATCAGAAAAGTCTGGTGCGGGAGTGAAATCTTACTGGCGGACGTAACAGTATTTGCCAGTCTCTGGATAACTCCCCGGAAATCGAATTTACGAGAAGGATATATTTATGGCAATGGTAGATGGTGGTGAGTTATTCGGACGAGCCCTTGCAAATGAAGGTGTAGAAAAAGCTTTTGTGCTGTGTGGCGGGCATATCATGCCTATTTTTTACGGGATGAGAAATGCAGGTATTGAGATCATCGATGTACGTCACGAATGTGCAGCAATGTATGCCGCAATCGCCTACACCAGATCATCCGGTAAAATTGCAGCAGTGGTGACGACGGCAGGTCCGGGCGTTGGCAATACACCCGCCGGTATGATGGAAGCTGAATCTCTCAGTATCCCTGTTTTGCAGATCGGTGGCGCTGTTGCCATGAACAAACGCGACGCAGGCGACTTGCAGGACATGTCAACCCTGACGGTGATGGAATCCTGTTCAAAGTGGGCGAGGAAGATTACGAGTATTGAGAGAATACCTGAATACGTCTCCATCGCATTTCGTCACGCAATGGATTCAAACCCTGGTCCTGTATACCTTGAAGTGCCTACTGATATGGCATTCGCCACCGTCGATGAGGAGACGATCAGATTCCCGGAGAGTTACCGGGCGCACACGGTGCCAGGCGGTGATCCTCTCGCTATTGAAGAGGCTGCGGCTCTCCTGGCAAATGCCGAACGACCCGCGATGATTGTCGATGACGGTGCCAGATGGACGCTTGGTGACAATGCAGAATCAATTGCAGAATTATCAGACTATCTGAAGATACCAGTTGGTGTAACCGGCAGTTCCTGTCGAGGTGCATTTGGAAATGAAATCGAAAATCCACTTTTAAAAACGAATGCAATCGGAAAGGCGGATGTTGTTCTTGCACTTGGCGCTAAGTTTGATTTTAGATTGCAATCGGGTCGCGGCATACCTAAGGATGCAAAGATTATCCAGGTACATACCGATATGCGACAGATTGGTTTTAATGTAAGAGCCGACCTTGGCATCGTTGGCGGCGCCGGTCCTGTGACCAATCAGATTCTGGAATCAGTCAAATCGCAGCGTAATCCCAAAGCAGATCTTCCCTGGTCCGGTGAACCAACGTCAGGTACGGAAAGCCTGCCAGGTGTGTACAGTGAGAAGAAGGTACCATCGCATCCGGCCCGATGTGCCGGTGATGCTGCAAGATTTATCGAACAGGATGCACAGGACTGGAACATTATTGTTGATGGTGGTGAAGCCTCAGTCTGGATGAATGGCGCCACGACAGTTGTGCGCCCGGGTCAGACTCATTCATCCGGTGCAAATGGCACGATTGGTACAGGACCGGCACTCGGCATCGGCGCATGGGCAGCCAACGGCAAACCCGTTCTGCTCTATACGGGTGATGGCAGTTTTGGATTCTACGCGATGGAACTTGAAACCATGGCAAGATTTGGCATCCCATGTGTCTGCGTGATCTCCAACAATTCAGCCTGGGGTATGATCAGCATGACTGAAGGGTATACAAGGCCGAAGGAAATTGAAGACAAAGGGCAGTGCAATGTCCAGTTCCCGCATATGGTTGCCTACGAAAAGATGGCTGAGATGTGGGGCGGTTACGGCGAGAAGGTTACTGATCCTGAAGAGATACTACCGGCAATCAGGCGAGCGGCGGCAAACGGTAAACCTTCGATTATTAATGTAGAAGTTGATGATGTCAGTTTGTCTCCGTTCATCGCTGGCTATGCCAACATGCTGAAGGATGAGTAATCCCTGAAGGCGGATGATCTTTGATCTTGCCTGCTATTCAACAACATGGCGCGCTAGCAGATCATCAACATCATCTGAACTGTAATCCAGCAGATCAATCAACACGCTGCTGGTGTCAGCAAAAAGTTGCGGCGAACCCCGCCAGATCTGAGTGCGTTCGCCGTCCAGGTGCCAAAGTGATCCACCGATCAAGGTACCACTATCCACCACTTCGGGTGACTGATCACGAATCCAGAACTCACGCTCCTGCAGGTAGTTGTCATCAAGCACATCAAGACTATGAGCGATCAGTTCGGCACTAAGACCAGCGGCTTTTAGTAGTTTTAGTAGTTCGTTCATTTCAAGCTGCCCGGCAGCAGCCTGTATCGAATCGGCTGAATTGTCACTGGCACCCAATGCTAACCGGAAATCCTGCCAGCTATTCCGGGAATCGGTTATTAACACAACAAAGTGATCGTCTATCGAGCTAACCACCTGATAACGTCGTTCCTCTGCGACAGAATCTTCAACTTCATCTGTCTCACCATCAACAATTGCATCCAGCAGGGGTTCAAGCACAACTGCTGCAACTGCTTCAAGTTCAGACAGATCCACCCTGGCGGGGCAACCGGTCTCCCGCGCATTACTGACAAATGCAGCAATGGCAAAGGCACCTGTCAAACCAGATACAGGATCGGGATATGGAATATACATCTGTGAACACGTCTGACCATCCTGGCTTGTCACATAACCGGCACCTGCTGCTGCATAGACCTGGGTGCCATAGCCAATATAGTGTGATCTCGGGCCGACCTGCCCGAATGCTGAGAGAGATACATAAACGAGTCGGGGATTCATCTCAAGCAGGTCGTCAAATCCAACACCGAGTCTGTCGACCACACCGGGTGAAAAGTTTTCGACAACCACGTCTGATCTCGCTGCGAGA
>CAZJRI010000004.1:76602-84678 GCA_964548025.1 uncultured Pseudomonadales bacterium | reverse complement strand
AAATTGGCAGGCGAAGAATTTTCGAGTTGCAAAAACCACCGGTGATACCTTCGATGACAAATCCCGTTGGCAGACAGTCATTGAACATCGAGACGATGTTCTTCTCCAGGATTTTGAGGTATTTCAAGACCATCTCGTTGTAGTGGAACGGTTTGAAGGCCTACCCAGAATCCGGGTTGTGAATCTGGCTACCGGCGAAGACGACAGTGTTAAATTTTCTGATTCAGCTTATTCAGTTTACCTGCATTCAAATCCGGAAATGGAATCGGAATATCTGCGTTATGTTTATTCCAGCCTGACAACGCCTGAATCCGTCTATGAATATGATATGAAAACCGGCTACTCAAGTCTGTTGAAACAAGATGAGGTGCTGGGTGAATTCGACCCTGCACGCTATCAATCTGAACGGTTAATGATTACAGCGCGGGACGGGCAAAGCGTACCTGTATCACTGGTTTATCGAAAAAGTATGATGAACAAAGGCAGAAATCCCTTATATATCTATGCCTATGGTGCCTACGGTATTTCCACCAATGCCAGTTTCAATATCAAACGGTTATCACTCCTTGACAGAGGATTCGTATTCGCTCTGGTTCACGTTCGAGGAGGAGAGGAAATGGGTCGAGCCTGGTATGAACAGGGTAAGTTGCTGAGTAAGAGAAATACTTTTTGGGACTTTATCGATGCAACAGACGCAATTGTTACCGCTGGCTATGGCGACGGGAAGAAGGTTTTTGCAGCGGGTGGTTCCGCAGGTGGGCTGCTTATGGGTGTGATTGCCAATGAAGCACCGGATAAATATCTGGGTATAATCTCGCACGTTCCGTTCGTGGATTTGTTGACAACGATGCTCGATGAGTCACTACCCCTGACAACCGGTGAGTTCGCAGAATGGGGAAATCCAAAACAAAAAAAATACTATGAATATATGCTCTCTTATTCACCGTATGACCAGGTGCAGGAACAGAACTATCCCCATATGCTGGTCACTACAGGGCTGTATGACTCACAGGTTCAATATTTCGAGCCGGTGAAATGGGTCTCAAAATTGCGTCAGTATAATAAGGGCAACAACAGACTGTTGATCGACATTGATATGGATAGCGGGCACTCTGGCTCAACCGGTCGATATGACAGGTTTCGAACCGACGCGCTTGAATATGCATTTATCCTGGACGTGCTGGGAAAATGAAACAGATAAGCCGCACTGAACTCAACGACATCATCGCAGCAAATGTCATCCTGTTTGGATCAACAACGAGACCAGTGTTGATGTTAACGCCTGACGGAGAAATTATTAAAAGCATCTATCAGCGGAAATTTATCTCCCGATCAACACTGATACCGCAAGCCAAACGATTTGCGAGGAACAGCAAGAGGCTATCTGAAGTTGGTGTCTGCGCACCCAAAGTCAACCGGACCCTGTTTTGCAGTGAGGTGCCCGTTCACATGGTGATTTATCCGAGGATACCGGGAGAGGACCTTCGTACAATCTGTAAAAGGGGTGATCTAGGAATCTTAAAAAAGTTTGCTGAATATCTGGCTTATCTGCACGCTTCAGGTGTTTATTTCAGGGCAATTCATCTTGGCAACATCCTTAACGTGGAAGGGGGGACAATGGGATTGATTGACATTGCTGATCTTCAGGTAAAAAGCCCACCACTTTCTGCCTTCACACGTGCACGCAATATCGCGCATCTATTCAATATTGATGACGACAAATCGTTTTTTCTTGAAATGGGCGTATCAGCATTCCTGGATGCGTACTATGAACATGCCGGGTTAAACAATCTTCAGAAACAACTCGTTCAATGGCGCATGAACCTCAGCATGGATGATGAAATGAAGCATGGCTAATCCGTTCGGGATGGTACCTGTTCTTCAGAATTCACGAGGCGCCCGTTCATTCCCGGACACTATCATCCTGACCTGACTTCTCTCTGAGTTCACTGGAGGATAGATCGTGTCGAAAGTCTGCTTCAGGCACTTCGTCACAGATCTGAAGCAGCCGCTGAGGGATGGATGTTTCACTTAAGGTTATATATTGATCATCAATCAGTCGACCAAATACCAGAAAGCGGTGTTTGTTATTGATTAACAGATCAATAGCATTATTTCTTAACTCTGTTGAGTCTGAATAATACCGGGTGTCAGCTATTCTACTGATTGTGTCAGCTCCCACGACGAATATTGAACCAGGAAATAAATGTGATTTCTCAACAAATGTCGGGGCGTGAGTAAAAATCAGGGGAAATTCACTCACACCCGAAATGCGCTGTTGCATGTCGATAAAATCCAGCCGCGGTTTATCCACGTTGATGATCGAAACCTCCATGACCACGGTCGAACCAGTGATTTTCTCAGCAACTTTGAGTATTTGCTGATGACCCGCATGGAAAGGATTAAAAGCACCGGGAAACAACACGGTAGGCTGCTTGTCTCTTCGCCATGTTGACCGAATCTCCCCGGCGTTGAGTTCTCGCCAAAGTGACTCCGCATGTCCCGTTCGGTGTGATACATTCTCGAGCTTAAAATCCTCGATCAATTCGGTTGCCCTGGCCATCGCTTCCAGGATCAGTTGTCGACAGCCTCTTTCCTGTTTCTCTCTGTCATCGTCCTTGTTGAAAGTGAGACTGATTTCAGTTGTGCTCGTAGTCGATTGTACGGCGACATAACATCTATCCAGTCCTCTCCTTTGTCGGTCTGTCGTTATTGCGGCCGTGCATCCAAGGCCAAAAACCTTGCCTTCAGGATTTAACCGGATGGCTCGTAGATAAGATGCCATCGCCATTCGTCTTGCGGTTTCAGCACTGCATGATTGTGCAGGTTTAGCCCCAAGAAAATCTTCTAAAGATGCTGAGCTGTATGGAATGATAGCTTCCAGGACGGTTTTTGACGCACCAGGCTGGCTCATTAATTCAGAAACAGCGCTACTGCCGCCACCCGTCACGGCGAGCACGAATTGACTATCGTGTTGATGAATATCCTGGATTAAATTCAGAATAGATCCGGTGGCTGAATATGTGACCGCAGCTTACCAAATACCAGCCGAGGCAAAAATCTTTATGTAGTGATACTACGTCGTAATAAGCAGCCGGTTTGCCTTGCGACGGTCACCGTTTTGTCGCATATCAATCCGGTTATTGTAGGATAACGGATTTCGACGTCGCTCAGCCTGGGTTCGTCGATTACGATGGACAGGTTTTTTAGCCTGATTGTCGGTATTATCCAGCTTCTTGGTCGCTTGCCGGTTCAGGACAACGGGCCGATTGTAGCTATTTGGGGGGATTGTATTCATATCGTTTCTGTTGACCTCATCCTTGTAACAGAAAGTGATGTTCGATCTTGCTTATGATTAATAGCGGCAACCCGAATAGTTTCTTTAGCCGTTCACCCTATCATGCCTTTGAGGCAGAACAGTTAGTACTGGCTACTTATACCGGCAGGTAAGCGCTGATACGAACGACGGCCAGAATAGGGGATAATCCTCTTTTTCAGACTGCCATTATTAGTTTTAATGCGGATTATGATCATCAGAATTTCAATTATTCCACTGCTGCTTCTCGTTATCTCCGGTTTTGCTCTAGCTGAAGAAGATAACGAGGATGACAAGCTAACGCTTACGCCTGAAGAGTTGGAGGAGTACCAGTTCCAACCCAAGCAAGACGTATTCATGGTGAATGAGCTGACCGTGGGGCAACTTCAGATATTGAAAACCAAGCGTTTACTGGCGAAAGATCTGTTAGCTCGAAAACTGGGCATTCTTTCGGTACAGGGACGCAAAAGCGATCTGGATGCGCTTCAAAGACTAATCGATGGTCACTTCTTGAGAAAGGAACAGGTCGATGAATGGCAGGCACTTGGCGTATTGTTTGGTGATGTGGTCGTCAAACAACAGGGTCTGAAATGGGTGAGATATGAAGATGAACTGGGCATCAGCAAGGCCTTAAGATGGCGGGCAACCGATAATTTTGTTTTCCCCATAACGATTTTCTCTAAACGGATAAAGTATGGCGAAGAGATCAATGTCACAGCAATTTATGATCAGTTGGAACTTGATATAGCAGCTTTCAAGAAATGGGAGCTAAGACCAAAACTCCCAAATGCCAAAAAAGCCGCCCCCTAGAAAATAGCGCCGGGTTTCAAAGGGCCGCTAAAATGCTATCGAGTTTCTCCATCACCAGATCACCAAATTCCCTGGTGGAAACAATGGATGTGCCCGAGTCTGCTGAAGACAGGTCTGAAGTTGAATATCCAGCCTCGAAGACACTCTTCATTGATTGCCACACAGCCTCCGACTCAGCATTCATGTTGAAGCTCATTTCCAGCATCATCGCGACCGAGCCAATCATGGAGTACGGGTTGGCAATGTTTTTTCCGGCAATATCCGGTGCAGAACCATGAGAAGGCTCATAGTAGGCTTTTTCGGGACCCATACATGCTGATGGCATAAGTCCGAGGGATCCGAGAATACCACCACCCTGGTCGCTGAGAATATCCCCAAACATATTCTCCATTACCATGGTATCGAACTGACCGGGATCGAGGCAAAGTGCCGTTGCAGCAGCGTCCACCAAAAGATGTTTTACCGTAACGTCAGGGTAATCTTCTTTGACTTCATCCAGGATTTCATTCCAGAACACGCTCGACATAAGAACATTACTCTTGTGGATGTTGTGCAAGACTTTCTTTCTTTGTTGGGCCTGTTCGAATCCCACCTTTAGTACCTGCCTGACCTGATCCTCATCATATTCCAGGATTTCCTTCACGTATCGCTTGCCGGATTCGTTTACGCCGCGCTCTTTCTCGCCAAAATAGAGACCGCCGACAAGCTCGCGAATGAGTAATATGTCTATCCCTTCGCTGATAACTTCCGGTTTGAGTGGTGAGAAATGGGCCATATCCTTACTGAGATAAATAGGACGAAAATTGGCAAATGTATTGTACCTGGCTCGCAAGGGAAGGATCGCTCCTCTCTCGGGTTGCTCCTCGACGGGTATCTTCTGGGATTCCTCATGGCTCAATCCAACCGGCCCTTTCAATATTGCATCTGCTTCGTCACAGATTGCTTTCGTCTGATCAGGGAATGCCTTGCCGTGTTCAAAATAAGCAGCGGCACCAAATGGCGCACGTAAAAGCTCAAACTCCACTTCTCGATGTTTGGTGATGACATCAAAGACGCGAACTGCCTCTGCCATTATTTCCGGACCGATTGCATCGCCTTCGAGAACGGCGACTTTATATGCATTACTCATCTACAATTCCGTGAATTTGAAAAACGTGGGATTCTATCATGCAATCTTCCACTACCAGCCAGTAATAGCTGTCATGACATTCGGTAATTGATCAGTAGAGCATGAAGGGTTCACGCTCAACAATCCACGATTCTGCCTCCTGGTTGAGCCGCTGATCAAATTCCTCGAACGAAGAATTGTTGTTATCAACCCAGAGGCGCAACCCATCGCTGCCATTTATTACGTCAATGGGTATTCGATCAGCTTCATATTCGTAGAGGAAATCTCTCCAGATCTCATATCCCGGCTCTAGAAGACGCAGGGCCTTAAGACAACCTGCAATCAACCTATAAGGTTTGAAGCCGTCATGGTTGTAGCTTTCAAATTGGGTATGTATCTGTATTCCGTTGCACAATTTGCCCACATGTTTGTGAAACGTAGGCTCAAAGTAACAAGATCTGATAAAAACACCATCCAGCCAGTGAGGGGCACTTTTATTCAATAGCGCGAGTATTTCTTCAACCGGCAGATCAGGCGCACCAAGAACTTCCAGCGGTATTGTCGTACCTCTTCCTTCTGACAATTCAGTGCCTTCAAGCAGAACTGTTCCCGGGAAGCAACGTGCCATATTGACGCTGCTGGCATTGGGACTGGGATTAATCCAGGGCCGATTCGACGGCCACCCGTAGCTGACGCTCTCATTGGGGTCGTATGCATTCATCGTGATGACCCGCAGTTGGGTGGTCAGTTGATTCACGGATTTGAACCATCCAGCGAGTTCTCCAACTGTCAAACCATGCCGGGTTGGCAGGACGTCACATCCAACAAAACTCTCCTGCCCCATCTCGAGTCGTAGACCATCGACAGGTCTACCCGCTGGATTGGGTCTGTCCAGGATCCACACTTCAATCTGGTGACGTTCACATTCTTCCAGGAAATATTTCAGTGTTGCAATATAGGTATAGATTCGGCAGCCGATATCCTGCAGGTCAAAAAGTATAATATCCAGATCATCCAGCATGCTGTCAGTGGGTCTTCTAGACTCACTATAAAGTGAGACGACGGGGATGCCATGAACAGGATCTTGATAGTCGTCGGTCTCGATCATATTGTCCTGCTTGTCACCGCGCATTCCGTGCTGTGGGCCGAATGCACGCACGACCGGGATCTTGTTCTTTATCAGGGCATCCAGCGAGTGTGTCAGGTCCGAAGTGACGGAGGCTGGATGTGCGACCAGGCCACATCTTCTGGTTCTCAGAAACTCCAGAAGTTGATCAGAGTTGAGCAGGTGATCAATTCCAAATTGAAACGTCATCAGATTGAAATACCTTTTGCACCACGAAAAAAGCCATTATGACATGAGACGAAATACGTCAACACCTGGCCGGGTTGATGGCTATTCCGGTTTGCAGGTGGTGTCAGGGAGTTCGAAGCGAGCAGTTCCCTCCAGATGAACCAGGTAACATCGATTTGAATTAAGTACCAGTCGGAATCGATCGCCACGCGTGAGTCTACGGCCAGAATTCTGATTGTCGATTCGTCTAACCGGTTTTTTGTCGATAATCAGAATACTTGATTTAGTCAGTGCATCAGGTGCGATCAGGATGTCACCTCGATTGCCAAGAGATCTCTTCACCGCCTGTTGGATTGCCAGACGACTCCCCTCCGTTGAACTTGTCAGCAAAGCGGAAACGTCCCGTGAAGCAGAATAGGTAGAACATGAAAACAGAAACGCGGTGGCGCAAATAAGATAAGCCAATAACCAGATGAATCTACTTAAGATCATAATCTATCAATCTAAAATTCTGTTTCTCAGCCACGGAGATTTCGTAACCCTGCCGTGTACCTGTGTCAATGGATCTGGTGAAAGTGACTGAAGGGATCGGGAGCTAATTCCGGGTAGTGGACATTCACCATTCTCCCGGTAGTAAAGTGCCGTGTTGAAACGTAATTCTTCCGGGTCTCCCAGCAAGTGGGTGAGATCATCAGCAATTCGACAACCGGGCAGGGGGGTCCCCTCAACACTACCGGTAGAAACGGGTGAAAATCCATCGGTATAATCACCAAATCCCAACTCGTTTGCACCTCGAAACTGGATGGTGAAGTAAGTGGTACCACAGTTATCTTCAGGCAAAAAACCATAAGGCTTGCCGCAGGTTGTCGTACCTATCTGAATAACTTCTACTCCGATGCCTCTTAATCCGTTCATTATCGATTCACTGGCTGAGCAGGTATCTTCGCTTGTGAGTATGAATACTCTCGACAGATCAAGACTCGGTAACGGCAGACCCTGCGTTGTCGAAAATCCAACGCTCTCGTCATGAAAAAGGGTGGTCCGATTAAACTGGCTCAACTTGTCGTTGAATTCCAGTTGTTCAAAAGTTCTACCCATCGCAACTGGACCTGCAATCATGTAGGCCAATTCACTCGCGATAGCGAGAAATCCCCCTCCGTTGTACCGGAGATCAAGTACCAGATCGGTAACAATTGCAGTGTTAAGCTGATTGACAGCATCAATCAAAGCCTGTTCTGCCGTCGCGATATGATCGTTGAACAGAATATAACCAACAGGACCATCAGGCGTATCAAATACTTCAACGGCAGGGACAGGATCCTGTGTGATCAGCGCACTTCTCATGCCAATGGTTCTTGGTTCAGTGGCATTCAGATCCTGAACGACGAATTGATGATCTTCGCCTATTGAGTCTGGAAATAGTCCGGCGTTAATTGTGTTCACCCCGATCTGGGTATTGTCATTGACGAAATCGATACCGTCCACCTCGAGAATCGAAGTGCCCCTTAGCAAATCTGCCCCGATTGCAGTAGCCGGAGAATTTGGCTC
>CAZJRI010000004.1:68942-76592 GCA_964548025.1 uncultured Pseudomonadales bacterium | reverse complement strand
AGCGATGATTGCTTCTCGTGGTGGAGTCGAAGAGATGATAGATAGTGTCATGCCATATCCTGCGCTAACACCAGCCTGGGATAGTTCCTGCCATCGTTCTGTTGACAGGGTGAAATGAAACCTGTCTTTCGGATTACCTGACGGAGTGAGTGCAGCAGTTTTCATCAATGCAAAATACTCAAGCGGATCTTCGTGATCTGCCGGATCAATATCAACTATCTCGTCGTACCAGAGGTAGGTTTCGTTGCTGAAGGATCTTATCCAGTTGTTCTCATCGATGATTGACCCCTGAATATCCGGAAAGGGTTCGCTGTCCTGATCCGTATCCGTTCTGGGTGAAATGCACTGAGCAGCGAACATCGTTGAATCTGCAAATACGCCTTGTACAAAACCCGGGGATTGAGGTGGGTCTGTTGTTTGCGGTGGCGGCGGGTTGTTTTGTACTGGTGGCGGTGCAGAACTCCCACCCCCACCTCCACCGCCGCATCCGTACAGCGTTCCGTATAGTGTTATGCAGCTCAGAATCAGGATTGATCTGTACAACCGGCGGTCATCTAGTGTCATTCAATATCTCTTTTTTTACCTTGGCCATTGCAACAACCCTTGTTATTCAGGGACCGGTCCCGTCTCAATTCTTGCTCACAGGCACCTGCTGTTAAATATCGATGGGCAGTTCAAGCACGTGAGTCGATTTCAGGTGGAAATCGGGTTTCTGTATTCCATGAGCAAGTGCGAAGTAATGGTAATTATTCCCCTGATCAAGAAGAATTGCACTCAACCCCACCAGACAACTACTCTTGCCGCCCTCAACGTCGGCACCACCTGAGAGTGACAATGCCAGATCAACTGAAACTCGATTGCCTTCTCTGATGAATTGACTTTTTATCAGTGAAATTTCATTAGATTGACTCATATTGTTTCTGTAGTCACTAAAACTGAAACACTGCCACTGACCAGTTGGCGAATAATTGAATTCACTGTAGCTTGTATCTGAAGGTGACGAGATAAATAGTTCGAAACAGGTTTCTCTCCAGAGACCAGACTTTCTAACAGGCTTATCGACGGGAACCGGCCACTGGATCAGGTCGAGATCTCCTTCGAGTTGATATCCGAGCATGAGTTGCCCGGTAGACAGCCGAAATGTACCTGTAAAAGAATCAATCAAAGGAGTCTCTTTGTACGGCTTGAGGCTGAATCGAATCATTTTTAAACGCTGTATATTCGGATGTGGTAGCTTATCAATATAGAAGCAGTGGAGGAGTATATGTACGATTTTGATCTGTTTGTCATTGGCGTCGGATCCGGTGGCGTGAGAGCAGCACGGATGAGCGCCGCCTATGGGGCAAGAGTTGCGACTGCAGAAGATCGGTATATGGGGGGCACCTGTGTCAATGTAGGCTGTGTGCCGAAGAAGCTTCTGGTCTATGCATCACACTTTCGGGAAGATTATCACCATGCAGAGGGTTTCGGCTGGGACAAAGCCGAACCGGATTTTCACTGGCCAACGCTTATCGATAACAAAAACACCGAGATAAAAAGGCTCAATGGCATTTATCTGGGAATGTTGAATAACGCAGGCGTGACTCATTTCGACGGTCGAGCGAGGATCGTTGATTCACATCATGTGTCAATTAACGATCAGATTGTTTCAACGGATTCGATTTTGATTGCAACCGGTGGTTGGCCTTCAGTGCCTGAATTTCCGGGAAATGAACACGTTATTACTTCAAATGAAGCATTTTTTCTCGAAGATCTGCCGAGGCGAACGATGGTTGTTGGCGGCGGCTATATTGCGGTTGAATTCGCTGGTATTTTCGCCGGACTTGGCGCAGAGAGCCATCTTTCGTATCGCGGCCCCTTATTGCTGCGCAAATTTGATCAGGATATCCGTGAGTCAGTTGCCGAAGAACTCACAAAGAAGAATATCCATCTCCATTTCAACTCGAACGTCGAGCGTATTGAAAAAAACGCCGATGGAACCTTGAGGGTGTTCTTCCGGGAAGGAGATGAAATTGAAACTGATGTCGTGCTTTATGCCACTGGCAGAAAACCGGCAGTTGAAGACATTGGTCTGGAAAACGTAAATGTTGAATGTCGCGAAAACGGAGCCATTATCGTTGATGATGAATTCAGAACCACTGAGCCAAACATATTTGCCCTGGGTGATGTGATCGACAGAATTCAGCTCACACCGGTAGCGATCAAGGAGGCGATGGTATTTGCGCAATCCCAGTACTTAAAACAACCGACCAGAATGGATTACGATGACATAGCCACCGCAGTCTTCTGTCAACCTAATATTGGCACCGTGGGATTGACCGAGGCTGAGGCCAGAGAAAAGTATGATGAGATTGAGATTTACCGTTCAAAATTCAGACCGATGAAACATACCCTGTCGGGGAGCGATGAAAAGAATCTGATGAAGATTATTGTCGATAAAAGTACCGACAAGATCATCGGGGTGCATATGGTGGGTTCGGAAGCGGGGGAAATCATTCAAGGTGTCGCCATTGCGATTAAAGCTGGCGCAACGAAAGAAATTTTTGATTCAACAGTGGGCATCCATCCAACCACTGCCGAGGAGTTCGTTACCATGAGAGAACCGGTTCAGAGTCAGGATTAATATGAATAATGGCTCTGGCCAACCAACCCCTTGAACAAGATCATGGGGGTTGATGGCTGTCGATCCGGCTGGTTCGCAGTATGGCGCGAGGCAGATCAGCTAGACTTTGGTGTCTATCGTACTTTCAAGGATATCTGGCACCAGCATAATGATCTCACAAGTGTACTGGTTGATGTGCCGATAGGTCTTACCAGTGATCAGCCAAGACTACTGGAATCAGAGATCAGGAAATTACTGGCTGGCAGGACCTCGAGCGTTTTCTCCGTTCCCTGCCGGGATGCTGTTTACGCGATGAGCTATGAAGACGCCTGCGATATCAATTTCACTCAATTCGGGAAAAAAATATCCAGACAATCCTGGAATATCTGTCCGCGAATCAGGGATATGGATACATTCCTGCTCGCACATCAGAAAGCGATCAATATTGTTGGTGAGTCACATCCCGAGTTGATTTTCACGCTATTGGCCGGTGGAATGCTGCAGAACGGAAAGAAAAGGCCAGAGGGACTGGATGAAAGGCTCGTGTTACTGCGGGAACATGATCCTTCACTTCAGCCTGTTTTCAGTGCTGCCTGCAAGAAATATCGAAGAAAGGATGTGGCGAAAGACGATATCGTTGACGCAATGGCATTACTCGTCGCCTGCGATGACAAGCAGATTTTGTCGATTGGTGCAGATACCGGGATAGGAGGCATACCCATCAGGATGCATGTGCCATCATTCACCGGTATCGTTGAAGGTATTTCAAACCGGTGATATGGTCGCGGCTCCTGACAACCAGATCACGGTCACCAACAATTGCAATCAATAACTGACTTTCTCAACTTACTTGACAGTTTCCTCGGTTCAGCCCAGTACTTCCCATTTCTGCTGCTCGGTACCGGCTTATTCCTGACCATCTCGTTGAAGGCGCCACAGATAAGGTATTTTAGTCATGCCTGGCGGATTGTTAGAGGTAAATACGACAAAGCCGATGCAGAGGGAGATGCGACTCACTTTCAGGCATTAACCACAGCCATTTCAGGGACGGTGGGTACGGGCAATATAGGTGGTGTGGCTCTGGCGATCTATCTCGGTGGACCCGCAGCATTATTCTGGATGTGGATGACCGCTTTCCTGGGTATGACCAGCAAGTTCGTTGAGGTATCTCTGTCACATAAATACAGGAGCATCGATAACGAGGGCCATATTGTCGGTGGTCCAATGTACGTGATGGAACGGCGTCTCAACATGAAGTGGCTGGCAATTTTCTTTGCTATTGCGACCGTAATCAGTTCGTTCGGTACTGGCAATCTGCCCCAGAGTAATAATATAGCCAATGGCATTGAAGCAACATTTGGCATCCCCGTATGGATTAGCGGATTGGTTCTGGCGCTCATCCTGGGTAGCGTGATTATCGGAGGCATCACTCGAATCATCCGTGTTGCAGAGAAGATAGTTCCTCTCATGGCCCTCATTTATCTGCTGGGTGCCATATCGGTAATTGCAGCGAATGTTGATCAGATAATCCCCTCTTTTCTTGCGGTTTTTAAGGATGCTTTCACAGGCTCGTCTGCCACCGGTGGTTTTCTGGGAGCGAGTTTTGCCTATGCATTCAATCGTGGTGTGAATCGTGGATTATTTTCAAATGAAGCAGGGCAGGGATCAGCGCCAATTGCTCATGCTGCAGCAAAAGCCGACGAACCCATTTCTGAAGGTATGGTTTCAATTCTTGAGCCCTTTATAGACACGATTATTATCTGCACTGTGACCGGACTGGTTATCCTCTCCTCGGGTGTCTGGACCGAGAAGTTTGAAACTGATTTTCAGCGTTTTGATACAGAAATTGTAGCGGGTTCATATTCCGAGACGGACCCTGCCGAACGGGAACAGTTGTTCCGTCATCTCAGCCTTTCCCCCGAGAATGATCCCGTAAGTAGTTATCAGGGGACGATCGAAGTGCGGGACGGTATGGCAATATCAGGTGGCTTCACCGTTTTGCATAATCGTTCAGTTGCTGAAGATATCGTTTATCTGCTGGATGACACACCATTCACTGGTGAGGTCGAGGTTGTCGATGGAGCGATTTCAGGTGATATAAACCTCAAAGGAAAGTCGCTGATCCACTCGGTCGATCTGACGATGCAGGCTTTTACCAGGGGTTATTTTGGAGATTTCGGACGTTATATAGTCTCAGTTGGATTGATACTTTTTGCCTTCAGCACGGCTGTCGCATGGTCATATTATGGTGATCGTGCTATGACCTACCTCTTCGGCACGCGGTCTATAAAATATTACAGAGCCGCATATGTTGTCGGATTTTTTGTTGCAGCCGTAGCTGATACCTCACTCGTCTGGCTGTTGTCCGCGATAGCAATTGCGTTTATGACCCTGCCAAATCTTTTAACAATGGTTCTCCTGCACAAAGAAATGAAAACAGAAATTGACAAATATTGGGATAAGTTCCATGCCGAATACCCCGAGTCGAAGTTTTAATTCTCGATAACTAAGAATCGTTGATGTCATAGTAATATAGTGAACCGGCGTTCTTTTATAGGCGTTCACTTTATATAGAGCTCCACTCTTGAATCGAACCCTGTCCTGAATCTTGCATTCTCAAACTGCCAGGTTTTGTTTTCCACGAGGTTGTTTGTCAATAACGATCGAACACAAACCGGGTATGACAATCACTGATATACTCTTGCAACGGGATTCAGATATGAATCAACAGACAATTTCAGACAGCGGTAATTATCTGGTATGAACAACAAGGTTATAAAAACGCATCCGGCGTTTATGCACATTCGAAGTCATAGTATTGATCATCTGAATCTGACTGTGCATGAATTCGAGCACGGCAAGACGGGCGCGATGCACTTTCACTTTGGGATGCCGCACACTGAGAATGTATTCATGGTAGCGCTTCGAACAGTGCCGATGGACTCGACTGGCGTTGCACATATACTGGAGCATACCGCACTCTGCGGTAGTGAGAAATTCCCTGTTCGCGATCCTTTTTTCCTGATGATTCGCCGTTCGCTAAACACATTTATGAATGCGTTTACAACGAGCGATTACACCGCCTATCCGTTTGCAAGTCAGAATGCGCAGGATTTTCAGAATCTGTTGGAGATATACCTCGATGCCGTATTCTTCGCCAGGCTTGATTCCCTGGACTTTGCGCAGGAAGGACATCGAATCGAATTTGAGAATCCCGAGGACGACTCCAGTGATCTTGTATACCGAGGCGTCGTCTACAACGAAATGAAAGGTGATTCCAGTTCAGTTATATCTGTTCTATACGACAAACTAAAACAACATCTGTATCCGTCAGCCACCTACCATTTTAATAGCGGCGGCGATCCGACTGTAATACCGGATCTGACTTATGACCAGCTACTCGACTTTTACAAATCCCATTACCATCCGAGTAACGCTATTTTTATGACTTTCGGGGATATGCAGGCTATCGATCTGCAAAATGCATTTGAGTCCAACGTGCTCTCTCGTTTCTCTCGATCAGACATAAAGATCGAAGTCACACCTGAAGTTCGATTTGAAAAGACAAAAAGAGTTGAGGACGTCTATGCAGTGGACGATCCTGATGATATTGAGAACAAATCACATATCGTGCTCGCCTGGCTATTGGGAGAGAACACGGATCTTGAATTGCTGCTGAAATGTAATCTGCTGTCAGATGTATTGTTGGATACCTCAGCATCGCCTCTGCGTCAGGCCCTTGAGAATACCGATCTGGGAGGTGCGCCATCGCCGCTCTGCGGACTGGAGGAAACAAATCGGGAGATGAGTTTTTTCTGCGGTGTTGAAGGTAGTGAAAGTATTCACGCCGATGCGATTGAAAAACTCATCCTGACCACCCTCGAACGGGTAGCCAATGAGGGAATCGCCAAGGAGAAACTGGAAGCGTGCCTGCACCAGCTAGAGCTGAGCCACAGGGAAATCGGCGGCGACGGATACCCCTTCGGATTGCAACTGATATTCTCATGCATGTCCGCCGCAGTTCACAGGGGCGACCCGATTGATCTGCTGGACCTGGACCCGGTTCTCCAGAAGTTGCGAGACGAGATCGAAAAACCTGAATTTATCAAAGAACTGGTTCAGGACGTACTGTTGAACAACAAACACCGGGTCCGGCTCTGTCTGGTGCCGGATGCAGATCTAAACGAAAAAAACCGGAAAGCTGAAAAGGATCGCCTGTCCGAACGGAAATCTCAACTCACGACCGGGGATATGCAGGAAATAGTGGCGCTAAGCTCAGACCTGAAAGCCCGACAGAACAGAGAAGAACCCGTTGAAGTTTTGCCAAAAGTTGGACTGGCCGATATTCCTCTTTCTTTCAATGTACCGGAAGGAGAAGAATCTAAATTATCTGGTGGAACACCTTTGACCCGATTTGAAGCGGGGACCAATGGTCTTGTTTATCACCAGATAGTGGCTGACATGCCTCAACTTGAGCTGAACGAACTTCATGCACTGCCCCTTTTTACCTCGATTGTTTCCGAGATTGGATCTGCCGGGCGCGGTTATCTCGATACACAGCATATTCAACATAGTATCTCCGGGGGTATTAATGCTTTTTCAACTATCAGGGGAGCGATATCCGAACCTGATCTGATGGCGGCAAGGGTAACGTTCTCCAGCCGGTGTCTGAATCGCAACACCGAATCCATGATGGATATTCTGAAGGAGACGTTCACTGCTCCCAATTTCGATGAACCTGCCAGGATTCGTCACCTTATAAAGCAGGCCAGAATAAGGAGGGAAGCCAGCATAACTGCCAGTGGACATGTACTGGCAATGTCAGCGGCTGCCAGTCACTTCCGACCTATTTCAATAGTCAATCATCATCTCAGCGGTCTTGAGGGCATTCGATACTTGAAAGAACTGGATGACAAGCTGGATGATGATTCTAACCTTGAGGGATTTATCGCTACGTTGAAAAGACTGCATACTGCGCTTTCAAACATGCCGAACCACCTGCTCCTTGTTAGTGAATCTGGATTCGCGGATGAATCACTCGATATGAT
>CAZJRI010000004.1:66478-68878 GCA_964548025.1 uncultured Pseudomonadales bacterium | reverse complement strand
CTGTGCCCTTTGATGCCTCGCCCAGAAACCAGGCGTGGCTTACAACCACTCAGGTTAACTTTTGTGCCAGTGCCTTCAAGACAGTCGCTGAAGACCATCCCGATTCAGCGGCGCTCACCGTACTTGGCGGGGTACTCCGAAATGGATTTCTGCACCGGGCAATTCGAGAGCAGGGTGGCGCCTATGGCGGAGGTGCCTCCCATGACGCTGGTGCCGGGCTATTCAGATTTTATTCATTCCGGGACCCTAATCTGCAGGCCACATTCGATGCATTCGAATCATCAGTGGATTGGATACTGACTTCAGACATCGAGTTTGAAATGATAGAGGAATCCATATTGGGAATTATCAGCAGTATTGATGCACCATCATCACCGGCAGGAGAAGCTCGCCAGGCTTTTCACAATAACTTGTTCGGCAGGACGGGTGATCACCGAAGAAAAATGCGTGAGAGGATTCTCAATGTGAGCGTTGATGACGTTAAGAAAGTTGCTGGCATCTATCTGCAAAATGACTCGGCCAGGGCAGTCGTGACTAATGAGTCCCAGACGGCAAATCTCGAGGAATCGTTCACTATTCATCAAATCTAGACTGAGAGTGGCTCGCTTAATCTGTGTTTCAGCCTGATCGAATCTGAAATTGCCAAATGGCCCCTCATGGCAATCATGAATTTTCCGTTTCGTTCTGGTCCATGTTTGGCACAATTAACCCGATTTCTGTTCGCACTCGTTTACCTTTTATACATGGCTGGATTCGGTGGAATCTAATTCGATATTTCTCTCGGAGAACTGGTTGAGTATCTGGGCGAAAGGAATTGAGCATGCCTTGATTAAAATAGGTTAGGTGGCTTGACAAACCCCCACCGCTTCTACATCCTTTGGCCGTTGATGGGGCAGGCTCAATGAAATTAAAAAATAATAAACTTGAGTTAAACTGAGCTGTCAGAATACTTATAAAAGCAACAACTTCCTAGTAGGTACCAGCATGAAAGTACATCAGAATAGACCGATGCTGTTTGCATTTGCGTTTAGCATCTTGTCTATGATTAGCGGCCATACGATGGCTCAAAACCTCGATGAGGTTCTGGGCGTGCGTACGACGACTACAGTAGATGGTAAAAAGTCACAGGTAAAAATTGATTCACTGACAGATGAAACACGAGATTTACTCACTCAGTTCAAGCAAACCATGAAGATTGTTGACGGGCTCCGTGTATACAATCAGCAGCAGGAACGCCTGATAAGAAATCAGGAACAGGAAATGAGTGAGTTAAACGAGTCAATTGACAATGTGACTGTCGTCGAACGCCAGATTACGCCGTTGATAGAGCGCATGATTAACAACCTGGAAAAATTCATCGAGCTTGATCTTCCTTTCCTTAAAACAGAGCGGACTGAACGCATCGCATTTCTGAAGGAGACATTGGACAGAGCTGACGTTGCTGTGTCGGAAAAATTCAGTCAGGTGATGCAGGCTTACCAGGTTGAGAATACCTACGGATCAAGTATCGATGTCTACACAGATATTATTGAGCTGAACGGTACACCCAGGCAGGTTGACGTATTGAAGGTTGGCAGAGTCTCGCTGGCTTTTCAGACACCTGATGGTGAGGTAAGTGGTGCATGGGACAAGAAAGCCAATGGCTGGGCCATATTAGGTGATGAGTATCGATCGGGAATCCGCGATGCTCTGCGGATGGCTCGCAAAACTCAGACTTTTAGCCTGGTTCACTTGCCAGTAGCTGCACCGGGAGAATAAGCAATGAAGAGATTAGTACTAATTATAATGTCCGTCGTGCTGGCAATTTCAATGCCGGTCAACGCTGCTGAGGACGAGATTGTAGCCAAAACACTCGCCGAACTTTTACAGATGGTAAAGGAAGGCAAATTAATTAACCGTCAGGACAACGAAAGGCGGGAAAGAGAATTCCTCGCCGACAAGTCAAAACAGCAGGCGGAACTGAAAAGTGCTGAAAGGCAACAGCGGGAAGAAGAAGCACGAAGTGACCGTCTTGAAACTCAATTCGAGAAGAACGAGAAGGAAATAGCCGCTTTACAAGAGATACTGTCCAAACGCCTCGGGTCCCTCCGGGAACTCTTTGGTGTATTGCAACAGGTAAGTGGTGATACCCAGGGTGTATTTGAGGGCTCTATGATCTCTGCAGAATACCCCGGAAGAACTGATTGGCTCGCAGAGTTTGCACAGGAAATGGGCAAGAGCTCCAAGCTGGCAACCATCGAGGAAATTGAAAGGCTCTGGTTTGAACTGCAACGAGAAATGACCGAGTCGAGTAAAATCTCCAGATTTACTGCCAAGATCAACAAGCTTAACGGTGAGGTAAGCGAGCAGGAAGTTGTACGAGTAGGTGATTACAATCTGATAAGTGACGGCCAGTACGTC
>CAZJRI010000004.1:19871-66468 GCA_964548025.1 uncultured Pseudomonadales bacterium | reverse complement strand
ACAAGGTCATCAAGGAACTTCCGGTACAACCAGCAGCCAGGTTTGAGAACTCTGCTGGCGATTTGCAGGCATCTACCAGTGGTTTTACACCTTTTGGCGTCGATCCGACACGAGGTGTTCTGCTTGAATTGCAGGTGCAGATTCCAAGCATCGAAGAACGAATCAACCAGGGTGGCACACCAGGATACGTCATTATTGGCCTTGGTATTATCGCGCTTCTGTTATCGGTTGAGCGATTCATCACACTGTCTATCACAGCGGGTAAGGTGAAGTCGCAGATCAAGAATACAACGCCAAATACCGGGAATCCTCTCGGTCGAGTTCTACAGGTTTATCAAGAAAACAAAGAAGTTGATCTTGAGACACTCTCATTGAAGCTCGATGAGGCAATTCTGAAAGAACAACCCTCGCTCAATGCGCGAATCGCGTTCATTAAAATCATATCAATGGTTGCACCACTACTGGGATTGCTCGGTACGGTAATCGGTATGATCGTGACATTCCAGGCGATCACGCTCTTTGGTACCGGAGACCCCAAGACAATGGCTGGTGGTATTTCCCAGGCGTTGATCACAACTGTGCTCGGATTGTGTGTCGCGATTCCGACAGTACTGCTCCACTCTATCGTGCAGTCACGAAGTAATGTGGTACTACATATCCTTAGCGAACAGAGTGCCGGTTTGATTGCAGAGCACGCTGAAGAGACAGGTAGCTAAGTAGATGGATGCGATCATAGTTGCAATCAGGACGTTTATGGAGGCAGGTGGCCAGGTACTCTGGTTCATAGCCGCCGCAACGTTCCTGATGTGGTCAATCATATTTGAGCGAATCTGGTTCATTTACGATGAACACATAAAGGATGTAAGTGAGACACTCACCTACTGGGAGAATCGCCCTGAACGGAAATCCTGGCACGCGCGTCAGATAAGAGAGCAGATTATCTCAGTAGTGAATTCACGGCTGACGGCCAATATGGCATTCATAAAGACACTGATCTCGCTATTACCGCTGCTTGGATTGCTGGGAACAGTAACCGGTATGGTGCAGGTGTTTGAGGCGATGAACTTTTCAGGCGGTAATGCCCGGTCAATGGCAGCAGGTGTATCTGCAGCCACAATTCCCACGATGTCCGGGATGGTCGCCACTCTATCCGGTGTTTTAGCTAATACCTTCCTTACCTCGAAGGTTCAGACCGAGACGAATTTTTTGGAAGATACGCTAACCATGGACCATTGATGCTCCGGTAAATAATTTTCCGGCAGATGTTGTTCTGGTAATATGTGTTCTAGAGAGAAAGAAATATGCGAAAAAGAGTAGAGGAAGAAGAAAAGGTTGCTGATTTAACGCCCATGCTTGATGTGGTGTTCATCATGCTTATCTTCTTCATCGTAACCGCAACCTTTATCAAGGAATCAGGTGCTGAGATCGACAGGCCGGATACTAAAACGGCTGAACCGAAGAAGACGGTCTCACTCCTGGTCGGTGTTGGTTCAGATAGTTCGGTGTGGATCGACAAGAAACGGGTTGATATCAGAAACGTTCGTCCCCTGATGGAGAGACTCCATACGGAGAACCCCAAAGGTGGTTTGGTCATTCAGGCGGACAGTGAGTCAAAAGTTGAAAAAGTACTGGCAATCATGGATGCTGCAAGAACTATTGGCATAACCCAGGTTGCTATAGCCTCCGAAGAGGGGTAGGAAAAATTATGACGATAAGATTTAGCCTGTCAGCTATTGCGGGTGTATTTATCACCATCGCACTGTTTTATCTGATGCAGTCTTTGATTTCGGGTGCGAAAAGCGCCATCACAGATGATGCAGTTGGAAGAATAGTTGATATTGTACGAGTGAAGCAGGAGCTGGAAGTTCAGAGAAAAGAAAGAAAACCGAAAAAACCACCACCCCCTGATCAGCCCCCTCCTGACATTCCGCCTGTAAATCTCAATATTGCAATCGACCAAACCGGGTTTTCTATGGCGAATGTTGCTGATGGTCCGGATATCAACATTTCAGGCGGTGGATTCGGGATAAGTGACGGAGAATACCTGCCTATTGTAAAGGTTCAGCCTGTTTACCCAAGAAGAGCCTTATCCAGGGGACTACAGGGCTGGGCCATTGTTGAATTTGTTGTTACTCAACAAGGAACGGTAAAGAACCCGTTTGTTGTTTCTAACTGTGCATGGACACGCGATAAATCTGCAGGTCCTTGTGTGGATTCGCCAAATGGCGTATTTGACAGCGCAGCGGTTCGCGCAGCACTCAAATTCAAGTACAAACCCAAGGTAATTGATGGAGAGCCTGTTGAAACAGCAGGTGTTCAAAATCGGATTATCTTCGAACTGGCAGATGGCTAGGAGGACTCGAATGAGATACTTACTAATCGCTGGCTTAATTTGGATGGCACCGGTTCTGATCGAGAACCTGTCAGGCCAGTCGCTCGGAAGCAGTGTTGAAGCTGCTGACAAAAAGAAAGACAAAAGGCGTGTACCCCCGCTTAAAGAACGGACCTACAAAGTGTTGGCGGAAGCCCAACTTTTGATTGATCCTGAATCCGTACCTGTAGAAGAAGGGAAGGAAAGGCCGGAAATAGTGGCTGATCCACAGGCTGCGGTGGCACTGCTGCTGAAAAACCTGGAGCGCAGGGGACTAAATGCCTACGAAATTGCGCAAATCTGGAACACACTTGCTTTTGCCTACTACACACTCGATGACGTTGACAACACGATCAAAGCCTATGAAAAAGTTCTCGAACAACCCCAGGAACAGATCTCACTTGCCATTGAACTTTCGTCTACCCGTGCCCTGTTCCAGTTGTATTATTCAAGGGAAAACTACCGAAAAGCGATTACCTATATCGACAAGTGGGAATTGATCAACGGCACACCTGATGCTGGTGTTACCTATATCAAGGCGACTGCATACTACCAGCTTGACGAGTTTCGTAATTCACTCAAGGAAGCGATACGTGTAGAAGAGATCGTCATCGCGCAGGCGAAGACGATGAAGGAGAACTGGCTATACCTTCAGGTCGTTTTGTACAACGAATTACAGGATACTGACAATGTAATCCGTGTGCTTGAAAGGATGGTTGTTGAATTCCCAAAGAAACAGTACTGGATGCACCTGGCTGGAATGTACGCAGAGAAAGAATGGGATGACAAGGCACTTTCTGCTTATTACGCATCTTATATTCAAGGTTATTTCGAGAAGGAAATTGAAGTTGTCATGCTTTCTCAACGCCTGCTAAATGCAGAGGTTCCCTGGGAAGCGGCACTGGTTCTCGAAAAAGGATTCGAGGATGGCATGATCGAGAAGAACGAGCGGAATATTCGTATTCTTGCTTCTGCCTATACAATGGCTCAGGAATTCGACAAGGCAATAACTGCCTGGACCGATGCCACTAACTATGCCGAAGATGGTGAGATATATTATCGACTGGCCCAGGCTCTGGCGAATGAGGACAGACACAAGGAAGCAGTAAAAGCGTATCGTGAAGCACTGGATGCAGGAGACCTGAAAGAACCGCGAGATGTTAATTTCTGGCTGGGCATTTCATTGATGCAGGATCAACAATGGACGGATGCAACCAAGGCTTTCAGAGAAGCTGCGAAAGACAAGAAGAAAGCTAAAAGTGCCAGACAGTATATCCGCTATATCGAAAGTGAAAGAAAAAGGCTGGCTGCACTGCGTGAAATGGCAACTGGTCAGTAGCCGATAGCCAAAGACAAAAAAGGGACTTTCAAGTCCCTTTTTTTTTGCTCTAATCAGTCGCGTTTATCAGCCCGGTTACGGATAAATTTAGCGATTTTCTTTCGCTCATTCTTCTTCTTTATTTTCAGGCTGGCATCTGCTTTGGCTGCAAAATGAACGAGTTCACGCTGAAATTTATAGTAACTGTCCAGGCGGTCTCGCGTTAAAGTGCCACTTTCCAATGCCGCCTGAATTGCACAGCCAGGCTCAGAATCGTGACCACAGTCTGTAAATTTGCATTGGCATGCCAGCACTTCGACGTCTTCAAAACTGGTGGCCAGGGTATCTTCATCAGCCCAGAATTGAATTTCGCGCATCCCCGGTGTATCGATGACCAGACCGCCATCATCAGTCATGCACAATTCCCTGTGAGTGGTCGTATGTCGACCCTTACTATCACCTTCCCTTACTTCACCTGTTTCAAAATACTCATGGCCAAGCAACTGGTTGATGATAGTCGACTTGCCAACACCTGATGACCCTAGTACTGCAACGGTTATCCCCTCGGCCATATACGTCTTCAATCCTTCCATACCGGTATTCGACAATGCCGAGACAGTATGAACAGGCGTACCCATCGCTACAGCGTTTATCTGGTCGAGTTTTTCTTGCAGATCTTCACAAATATCCGCTTTATTCATGACAATGACAGGTGTCGCACCACTGTTCCAGGCGAGAACCAGATAGCGTTCGATCCTGCCTGGATTAAAATTATCATCGAGTCCGGTCACAATGAATACGGTATCAACATTCGCTGCGACCACCTGTTCATCAAATTTCTCACCTGCCTCCTTCCGGCTGAATTTACTGGTTCTAAGGAGTGTTTTCTGAATCACCACCGGGTCATCTACGCTGCTTGTCACGGGAGAAATGAGTACCCAGTCACCAACCGTTGGCAACTCAGCCTTTGAATCTGTCTCTATTCTCGTTCGCCCGGGCAATATCGCCGTTAGAATTCCTTTCTCACCAACCAGGTGATACCGATTCAGGTCTTGTCGTATCACTCTCGCAGGAATCAACTCTCCTTCGGCATCAATTTGTTGCTGGAAGAATTCCGTCCAACCAAGTTGCTTCAAAGACAGTTCTTGAGTGTGTAGTCTGTTTTGCTGTTTCAACGCTATATCCCCTAAAAATGAGTGCAATGGTAGATTTGCGCTCTGCGTCGAATTAGCACGGAAAGTAATACCGGAGAGGATTCTCTACAGGATAATGAGCGGCACAGGAGCGCTTTGAGTGGAAATTACAATCATGAACCAAAGCCTCCTTCCGAAATATATGAGTAAGATGGCGCAACCTTATCGGTTTGAAGGGACCTCTGCAAGTACCCTGTACCTGATCAATCTGTTTTTCTGCTAATGAGCAACCTGAGTAGAGGCGAGAAGAGCACAAGGACGGTAATAGCGAGAAGTACGAGCGTAATAGGTCGCTGCCATAGAAAATCGAGTTGTCCGTCGCTTACCAAGACGGCACGACGCAGGTTATCCTCAAGCATACCACCCAGAATGAATCCCAGTAACAATGGTGCCATCGGGAACTCGAGCAGCCGCAGCACTACCGCAATAACCGCAATTACCAGCATCATCTGGATATCAAAGGTATTAAACGAGACCAGATAGACTCCCATGAGGGAGAAAAACATGATTATCGGCACGAGAAAAGGGCGGGGAACAGTCAGCAGTTTTGCAATATAAGGGATCAGAGGGAGGTTCAGAATCAGGAGAATTACGTTGCCGAAGTACATGGAGATAATAACTGACCAGAAAATTTCCGGTTCATCAACAAACAATCTGGGACCGGGTTGTATCCCGTAGGCAACCAGCGCACCTAATAGAACAGCAGTGGTACCCGACCCGGGAATACCCAGGGTGAGTAGTGGTACGAATGATCCTGTACAAGCTGCATTGTTGGCGGATTCCGGTGCAGCGAGCCCTTTCAGATTGCCTTCACCAAATCTCACCTTGTCTTTGGTACCTGCAAGATTCCGCTCCACACCGTAGGCCAGAAATGAAGCGATAGTGGCACCAGCACCTGGCAGCGTGCCGACAAGAAATCCGAGGATGGATGAGCGTCCGATCGCTGGAGATATTGAATAGGCTTCTTCTTTCGACACCCGCAAACTATTGTCGGTCGACATTGGTGAACTCTCTTTAGCCGCAGAATTCAGAACCATCATGATTGCTTCGGCTAATGCGAATGTAGCCATTGCCAAGAGGAGAAAACTGATGCCATCTATCAGGTCCATTCGACCAAAAGTAAATCTCTGCACACCAGCCGAAAGGTCTGTACCAACCGTTGAGAGCATAAGGCCGAACAGGGTCATCATTAGGGCTTTAATATACTCACCCCTCGCAGAAAACGCAGATACCAGGCTAAGCCCCAGCACCATCAGAACGAAGTAGTCAGCAGATTGAAATCCGAGAGATAATTCTGCCAGATAAGGAGCCAGAACAACCAGGAACAGCGCTGCTATTGTTCCACCTGCAAATGATGAATATGCAGCTATTGCCAGCGCTTTACCTGCATGACCGTTTTTGGCCAGAGGGTAGCCGTCGAACGAGGTGGCAACTGTACCTGCCACTCCTGGCGCATTAATAAGTATCGATGAAGTTGAACCGCCGAATATGGCTCCGTAGTAGACGCCAGCGAGCAGAATCATGCCACTGGCCGGATCAAAGCCATAGGTAATAGGAATCATGAGTGCAATTGCTGAAATTGGCCCCAGCCCTGGCAACATGCCTATCAGGGTTCCGGCAAAGCAACCAACAAATACCAGCGCCAGGTTCTGAAGCGTCAGTACCGTTGCCAGGCCGAGAATAATTCCATCAAGCACCACTGTCTCCTGATAACAGAAGACCTGGTGCCAGATAAATTCCAAGGGCATCCATGAGAAGCCAGAAGATGACAGCTATACCAATAGCAATGGCAGTCATCTTCAACCACTTTCGTTCACCCAGAATTGCAAATGCAATTGTAAGTAACAGGCTTGTTGATACCAGAAAGCCCAGAGATTCCAGTACCAATCCATAAATGGATGTTGTTACCAGTAGTAGCAATGCGGGTAACCAGTTTAGTTCACGTATTCGTGACCAGTTGAAAACAGGACCTGGTGCAGCAATCAGAAGTACGGAACAGATAATGCCGCAACTACCTATCAGATAGGGCATACTCCGAGCGTTGAATACCTCCTCCTCACTCCAGAAGTCGAGAGGAATGTCACCCGCGAAGTATAAATACCCACTGAAGAGCAACAGAAATACCAGTCCAGTGACTCTTGTATTTGTTATATAAACAAACATTTATGATATATATCTAGATTTTAAGTTAACTTCTAAGGAAACCTAACTGACGCATTAATTTCGCAATTTCCTGCTCCTGTTGTTCCAGGAAGTCGTAAAATGCATCGCCTTCATTGTGAAGCAATGACCAGCCATTGCGCAGTCGTACCTGCTCAAATGCGGGGGTTGCGACCAGTAATGCGATAGTACGTCTCATCTTCTCATATTGAATCTCTGGCAGACCCGGAGCAGCAAAGAATCCCCGCCAGTTCGCAAAGACCAGATCAAAGCCCAATTCTCTCAGTGTAGGGATATCTGCTGCCTCGGGAATGCGGTCCGGAGCAGTTACGGCAATGATGCGGACCTCACCAGCCCGTTGCATATCTATCGCTTCACTGAGCCCGGTGGACAGTATCTGACTTTCACCATTGAGAATACCCGCCATGGCTTTGCCACCGCCGTCATAGGGGATATATTTGAGCTTTCTCGGATTGCCACCAGCAAGTTCCATTGCTCTGGCAAGAATGAAGTGATCTGTGCTGCCTCGGACAGAACCACCAGCGGCTTTTATGGATCTAGGATCGGCCTTAAATTGTTTCACAGCATCGGAAAAATCAATGATAGGTGAATCTTTTCTGACAACGAAACAACTGTAATCGGCTATCACGGATGCGATTGGCTTCAGATCGCGAAATGACTGTGGAAATATCTTCTGAAGTGAGCGAACGACCATGGGAGTTGAATTGATCAGCAGGGTATTCTGTTGACGATCTGCCGTCTCAATGAGTTTGGCTATTGCCCGACCACCGCCCCCCCCGGAAAGGTTCTCAAACGAAACACTTTTTACGAGGTTCGATTTGACGAGAGCTTCGCCAACCCCCCTTGCTGTACCATCCCAGCCGCCTCCGGGACCGGCAGGGATCAGAAAGTGGGTTTTCGACATCACTTCAGCGTGGCCGGGCAAACAGGACGAGGCCAGTAATAACAGACAAACAAAGCGTCGCATCATTTTCACTTGTTCAGGAAATTAAGTGGCAATCCTGCTGTAGACCACGGGATTGAAACGAGTTTTCCCGTACTGGACAGGGTAATAAATGCTGTTTTTAGATCGGTACCGCCAAAGCAGATATTGGTCGTAAGTCTGTCGGGCATAGCGATATGCTCCGCAGCCGAACCATCGGCGGAATGAATCGTTATGCCTCCGTTGATCAGGGTTGCGACACAAATATTTCCTTCTGAATCAACAGCGAGGGAATCAAACATATGATAATCCGGGATCTGTGCCATCATCTTCCTCGGACCTGCGAGTTTTCCCGGTGCTTCGATATCAAATGCCCAGAGTCTGCCGGTTGGAGTTTCAGCGACATACAAGCAGTCTTCGTCCGGAGACAAACCGATTCCGTTTGGTGCCTCCAGTGGAAATAATGCCTCTTCGATGAAGCCACCATCGGGTTGTGCATAAAACACACCGGTTCGATCCTTGTCACGTGACCTGTTCTTACCGTGGTCTGTAAACCAGAATCCGCCAGTTTGATCGAAAACAATGTCGTTCGGCCCTCGCAGCAGGTTGTCATCGCACTCGTTATAGAGGACTTCGACCTGACCGGTTTTTATATCAACCGCTTCAATTCGCCCGCCGGAATAGTTATCAGGTTGCTCTCCGGGAAAGGTCAAACCACTTCTGTGATGCCATTCAAAACCACCGTTATTACAAAGATAGCATCTGCCGTCAGGTCCAATTGCAGCACCGTTCGGCCCACCCCCTGGTTCGGCGATCACCTCGATTTCTCCATCAGGGGTTACCCGGCTCAATGTACCACGTTCTATTTCTACTACCAGAACACTGCCATCCGGCATCGCAATCGGGCCTTCAGGGAAACGCAGGTTTGTTGTTACTTCTGACACGGTCATTTATTGCACTCGATGGATTTGATGTGCCGTACTATAAAGAGCCTGGTCAGACTTGGAAAGCCAAGAGTGTTATTGAGACAGCCGAACAGCCTTATCGTCTGTGGAATAGTCTGGCTGCAATATGATCAAGCTGCCTGTTGAGCCATTCATAATAGGAGGATTCAAAATCACTGGTTGAATTTAATCCTGCTGCAAAATCAGATTGCCTGATCTTGTGAATAACAACTGTATTCGAAAGAAATTCGTGCAAGCTTCGACGCCTGCCATCAAGTGTTAAGAAAATAATTTCGCTCCATATCCAGACATCCCAAATATCGTCTGTCAGGTCCCAGTACCTGTTCGTGAAGTGAAAAGCATTAGTCTTCGCATCGAGCGTTGCATGTTCAGGCAGGCTGAAACCTGATGCAACCATCCAGATAATTGAAACCATCATCAATATCGCGAAACAAAGGTCAGGTGAATGTCTTTGAATGACAGCTTTCATGCCCAATCTGATGCCGGGGTTGTCATTAACGACCTTGATGCCCAGCAGGAACCTTCCTGGCGTTTGTCCCCACATCCAGGTGCAACAGATCTGATACAGGGGATAGAGAATGGGAATAAAAAACACGCCAGGCCAGAAATTGTTGCCCAGAAAGGCTTCGAGGATCATCCCACTCGGAATATAGACAAGCAGTAAATCGATGATGAGTGCAGGGGTCCGGTACATAATTCCCGCGTAAGTTTCATTCCGGGAGAAACTGAGCCTGGTTGGCGGCGGTGCGGCCGCTGGACCTACGCCCTGACGACGATCCTTGATTTCTGCTTCGATCCAGTCATACCTGACTTTATAAACCTCGCGGTCAATCAGCCGTCTGACATTGATCAGTGTCTCCAGATCATAGCTCTTGATGAGTTCTCTGTATTTCTGATCTTCCATGGCCGCTTGGCTTGGTTTTTTCTGATATTAAACGCAATTTCAGCAGAATTCACCTTTCCGGAAAAGAGTTAGATGGCTGCACCTGATCATCTGCGGTCCTCTGAAGACAATTGACATCGGGTAACCCATCATTAGACTGAATGCTCGCCTCTTTTCTCATATCTGCCGTAACTATCCGGCACGAGATAGAAAAGATATTCAGATAGAGGAAGTGGCCACCACTGAAACTGAACCAATTTTATCTACAAAGGGAGAAGTTTTATGGCTAAAGGCAGAGATAAACGGAAGGTCAATGATCGATCCAAACCAAAGAAAACGCTGAAAGAGAAACGGAGAGAAAAGAAATCAAAATCATCAAAATAACCGTTGCGGATATTTGAGTAGCAGGCGCCAAACAGGCGCCTTTTCTTGAGCACTCTATTTTTTAACCGCGTCAAATGACCAGTCGAGCCATGGTAACAGTTTTTCAGTATCACTTGATTCAACTGTACCGCCACCCCAGATTCTGAGTCCAGGCGGTGCATCTCGATAACCGCCGATGTCGTAGGCTACATCATCATCAGCCAGCAATTTGACCATCGCTTTGATCACAGCGTTCTGCTCGTCCACAGTCTGATCGGTAAACCATTTATCTCTGTTCGTAATACAGATGGATGTTGAAGAACGCTGGGACTCATCCTTGGCAAGAAATGCTGCCCAATTGGATGAATCAACCCATGTTGAAATGACCTCAAGGTTCTTCTGGCTTCGTGCTATCAGCATATCCAACCCGCCAATCTTTTCAGCCCATGCGAGCGCATCCAACTGGTCTTCCACAGCAAGCATTGACGGCGTGTTGATTGTCGAGCCTTTAAAAACATCCGCCATAATTTTACCGCCTTTTGTCAGACGGAATATTTTTGGTAACGGCCATGCTGGTACATAGGTTTCAAGTCGAGTCACTGCGCGCGGCGACAGTGCGATCATGCCGTGTGCGCCTTCGCCACCCAGCACTTTTTGCCAGGACCAGGTAACGACATCAAGTTTGGGCCAGTCGAGAGGCATCGCAAAAACGGCAGAAGTTGCATCACAAAATGTCAGACCAACTCGATCACTGGCGATCCAATCGCCATTTGGAACACGAACGCCTGAGGTCGTACCGTTCCAGGTAAAAATCACGTCGTTATCAAAATCTACAGAAGACAGGTCTGGTAATTCGCCATACCCGGCAGAAATATCCCTTACGTTTTCCAGTTTCAACTGTTTCTGAATGTCGGTTCTCCAGCCCTGTCCGAAACTCTCCCATGAAAGAACATCGACGGGTTTGGCTCCGAGCATTGTCCACATCGCCATCTCAAACGCGCCTGTATCTGATGCCGGTACGATGCCAAGAAAATAGTCATCAGGTATCCCTAATATCGACTTGCTCTGCTCTATGACCTGGTTGAGTTTTTCCTTCTCCGCGCTCGCGCGATGGGATCGACCAAGACTTTCGGTTGGAAGATTCGCGATGTTCCAGCCCGGTCTCTTCGTGGTGGGGCCAGAGGAAAATCGAGGATTATCCGGTTTTACTTCAGGTTTGTTCATAAATGAAACTCTATCCTATCTATTCTTTGTCGCAGGTTGTCGGCGAAGGCGCGTACCTTATCTCAATACTGCCGCTTGCTCCAGATAATTTCATTCATTGCGTCCATTCGTGATATTCAAGTCACCCATTAGCTCGCCTGGACGACAAATTACCCGTAGTATCTGCCTTGTTGTCAGTGAATGTGTTGATTGCAGGTGGTACGTAAATGAGCATCTGCCAATAATGATGACATCTGATTGTAACCATGAATGAAGTGCAAAAAAGGGCACAACGGTGACCCTGATTGTAGATCTCCGGACAATTCTCAGGAGATAAAAACGAGGGCTTTCGTGGAACCCGCGTGGAACCGGACAAACGACCGACTTCTGGAAAAAATGAATAGACAATATCAAGTAGCTGCATTGATGGCGTTATCTGCCTTATTTACACTGGCTGGATACGAACTTATAAGATCTGCATCCACGGTCTTGTTCAAGACTGCCTATGGCGCAGAGAACCTTCCTCTCGTGATGGCGGCAATGCCTATTGTGGTTTTCCTGGGAGTTGCTATTTACGGGCGCATTTTGAGCGCCCTCGGTCCAAGACGAACACTGTTGGTTACCTCACTTGGATCAGGCCTGTTCATCTTCTGTTGCTATCTGATGGTTATCAGTGGCAGCAAGGTCATCACACCGGTACTGTTTCTGATTAAAGAACTCTATATTGTCCTGCTGATTGAACAGTACTGGAGTTATATAAACTCAAGTCTTTCCCCTGAAAATGGCAAAAAGTTGAACGGTCCGATCACAGGTGTTGCCGGTCTTGGCTCCGTTGTCGGCGGGTGGATGGTCGGACTAACGGCAGGTCAATGGGGGACAGAAACAATGATCCTTCTGGCATCTATATCTGTGATTCCTGCCGCACTAACCTCAAATATCGCTTATAGGCGATTCGGTGAACCTGAAGTGCCTCCCAAAGTTGAGGATCATCCAAGTTACATGGGATGGCGCTGGTTAAAGCAAAATTCAACGTTGAGCTACCTGCTGGCGATTGTACTGCTGTCCCAACTAGTCGCTGCTGTTCTTGATTTCAAATTTCAGATTTTGCTCTCGGAGCAATACGTCGGCAGGCCTGACGAAGAAACGGCTTTTCAGGGATGGTTCTTCGGTACGCTTGGTACTGCGGGACTTATTCTTCAATTCGTCATCTCGCCACTACTGCTCAGTCTGATCGCGTTAAGGTGGGTACACATACTGATGCCTGCTATTCACATTGTCGCAATCGGGTTTGCGGTAATTGACCCATCTGTACTGTCGGTGGGTCTTGCGTTTTTTCTGTTTAAGGCATTTGACTATTCTCTTTTCCGTGCAGCGAAGGAAGTCCTATACATACCCCTCGGATTCGATGAGAGATATCGGGCAAAACAGATAATCGATGTATTTGGCTATCGAACGGGGAAGGGCGCGTCAGCCGCAGTTTTCGTTTCGCTAAAACAAGCTGGAATTCTAATGAGCAATTACTATCTGGCAATTGGATTCGTCGCTACAGCGGTCTGGCTAACGCTGATTTTTCCGTTAACCAAACATGCCAAAGCAACTCAGCTTGAAGTTGAACATGAAACATAAAGTTGGAGGTGACAAGCTCAACCGTGCTGAGGTTCTGGTAAATTCGAATTAATAGAGCCCGTGACGATAGATCCTGGTTAGTTAATTAGTATATTGGGATCCAGAGAAGAATCCGCCAGCGAGTTGATGAGATAGGCCAGTCTGTGACCGGCAAGCAGCAACTGCTGAATCACAACTGGTTTGGATTTTTCAAAATAGGCCTCATTCAGAGTTTCACCGGTAGTAATGATATTGCCATCAGCGTTTCGATAAGCTGAACTTCGAGCGAGTTTAAAGGAAGACTCCATCCACCGCAGTACATTGAATTCATGATCGTCAATTTCCTGCCGAAGAAAAAAGTCAAGATTGTCCGGGTGACTTAGTCCAGATCTTTCGAGCACTTCGACATCCCAGACCTTGTGCAGGTTTGATTTTTTTCCAAACCATGAGACCTTGATTTTATTTCCCCCCCAATCTTCAAGATTACTTACATGAAGTGGTTGGTGAAGATCACCGATGAAATGTCCCAGAAATCTAAGTGCTGCTGCTTTTCTTGCGCGCTCACGATCGCTTGTTGCGGTCTGTGCGAGGTAATTCAGGTTTCGTTGGATGCCAACCGCAATACAGTCAAGTGCGGCGCAGTCCCGGCTGAATTCGATCTTGTTTTCACTTCGCGGAACATTGAGAAAATGTGATTCATAGGTACCGGCGTACTTCGCGTATTTTGCATCATCAGCCCAGAGACACGCAGACGCGAGATCATTATCGCTGTTCCCGTCCAGGAATTGCCCCATCGACAAGGTATCTTTAACAAATTGTCTTGCTTTTGGGGTCAATTTTGCATCGGCAATGGCGCAAGTGAGCTCATGCCCCTCCGTACCCCAGCCATAAAGCGGGCATGAAAAAGCAATCAGCCAGAAAGAGATCCAGATTTTCATCATCAAATCGGTCGGATGTTGGGTTCAGGATGCATGCTATTCATTTTGAAAACAGATTGCGACACCTGGCGCAACTTCTATGATTCGAGGCTACCAACAATGGTCATCGTATTCCTGCGAATTCTGTTTAATCTGTGTTTACCATTGCCTATTGAAAGAACGATATCTGCTGACTTGAGTAGCGTCCTTTGATGGGTAATGAAAATGCAGGTGATATTTGCAGACCGGATATTAGCCATGATGGTACTTGCTGCCTTTTTATCCAGATGTGCTGTTCCCTCATCGAGAAAAAGTATTTTTGGCTTCTTGTACAGCGCGCGTGCAATCAGTATTCGTTGGACCTGACCTGCAGACAGACCTGAACTCATCTCACCAACAAGGCTCTCGTATGCCATGGGCAGCGCCAGAATATCCTGGTGGATACCAGCGAGTGTCGATGCCGCCTCAAGATCAGCCCAGTCAACTGAATGGCTACCGAAGGTGATATTGCTTTTTATACTTCCCGAAGAAAGCTGATCACCATGCATAACACTAGCGCAGTTCTCTCGAATCGATCGAATGCCGACAATTCTGGCACTTAGATTGTCGTAACAGATTTCTCCTTCAGTGCTTGTAAGGTCAGCCTGCATCAGGTTGATTAAGGTTGACTTGCCTGAGCCGGAAGGACCACAGATGGCCAATTGTTCACCTTGACCTATTGTCAGATTTAGATCCTGAATCACCGGCGCTGCATCTTCGCTATATCTGAACGACAGGGATCTCACCTGGATCGTACCTGACAGCGTGCGCATTGGTCCTTTATCAGACTCCAGTGCGTGCATTTTGATGTCGCTCAACCGATCAAAGTGAAGAGACAACATAAGATAATTGACAAACTCACCCACCAGCGAATTCACCGCGGATTGAAGGTGATTTTTATAGGCTATGAAAGCGAACAACATGCCGATTGTCATTTGCTCACTTAATACCTGCGTGGCGCCAAGATAGATGATCGCAATACCTGAAATTCCGGATATGGTGGAACTTAAGGCGCCGAGGAAGAGGTGTAGCCGTTCTACTTTGATACCAGCGTTGATGGAATTACAGAAATTGTTCTGCCAGACACTGATGGAATGTTCTTCCTTATTGTAACGTTTAATGGAAGAAATCGTACGAATCGTCTCCATGAAATTGGAATCAACCTTCGCTTCTGCAACCAGTTGTTCATTGACTCTCATTTTTGTAGGTGAATAGAAAGAGAGCTGCAGCAGAAGCTCAACGATAAGCGTTCCGACAACTAATGTGGCCATAACCGGCGAATAGATGAAGACAATGACAATTGTCATGGCAGCCATGATGCCATCGAGAATTATTGTTATTACACTGCTGGTAATAAATTCCTGAACTGGATTAAGTGAATGAAATCTCGAAACGATATCTCCCATATGTCGTTTACGAAAATAGTAAACAGGCAAAAAGATCAGGTGCTTAAATAGCCTTGCACTAAATTCGAATGAGAGTTGGCTGGTGAGGTATATTTTTGTCCAGCCCCTGATGGTATTGGTGAATACACCTATCAGTGTTAGAAGTGCAAATCCAAGCGCCAGTACAAGCAGCAGATCAACATCGCCTTTCACCAGCACTTCGTCCATGACCAGTTGGGTATAGAACGGGGTCAACAACGTTATGAACTGCAGTACACCAGCGAGTATCAGAAGCTGACAAAGAACAGGCACAAACCCTCGGATCCCTTGCATAAAGTCCGCGAAACCAGGTCGCTCCTGATTCTTCTCAGGCTTAAAATCAGCATCAGGCGTCAGTTCAAGTGCGACGCCAGTGAAGTGGTGGCTGAATTCCTCAAGGTTTAATTTACGAACCCCTATAGCCGGGTCGTGAACAACGACGCTCTTTCGCGAACATTCTTTCAGTACGACATAGTGATTGTGGTTCCAATGCAGAATCACCGGATCCTTAAACAGATGCAGTTCATCAATTTCACATCTTATAGCTCTGCCTATCATTTGATGCTGCCTGGCTACTTTCATCAGCGTGCCAAGGTCCGATCCCCGATTGACTGATTCAACACCATTACGAAAAAATGAGATTTCTGAATTGTCACCGTAGTAGTGAGAAATCATTGCCAGACACGCCAGCCCGCACTCGCTGTTTTCCGCTTGAAGAAGAATTGGCAGATTATTTTTGCCGGAGAATTTAAGCGCTTCAAACATGCACATACCCGGAAGCGAGTAATGGTTCGAACAGCCACTCGAAGAGAGTTCGTGCATCAAGAATGATGTCAGCGGTTAAGGTCATTCCCGGCCTGAGAGGATTGACGATCCCGTAGGCTGAAACCGTATGACTGGGTAGCTCAACGGCCACAAGGAAATAGATTTCACCCCCGGGGACTTCAAGCGGTAAGTCCTGAGGCAGGATTTGGTGACTGCTAACAGATAGTACGCGGCCTTCATGTGAACCGAACTTCAAATGGGGAAAAGTATCGTACCTGATACTGACGTGTTGCCCCGGTTGTATGAATCCTATTGAGTGACCAGGAATCAGAAGTCTCGCCTGAATTGATTCAGAATCGGGCATGAGGCTGAGAATTGATTCTTTCGTCACAACAACTTCACCGGGATGCTTGAATATGGTTGCGACCTGACCATCAACAGGTGAGTAAATGACCTGACGACTGTCGGCCAACCATTTATCCCTGTTCAGGGATAGATGCGTTTTCTTTTCATCAATTTGCAGCAGGTCCACGACATGTTCTTCATCCAGGTTTTGTCTCTCGATCTCCTTCTGAGCGAGCTCAAATCTGCTGCGTTCCATCCTCTCCTCCAGTTCTTCAAGCTCCTGCTGAGCAAATAGAAAATCATCCTGAATGCCGCCCCATTCCAACCTCGACAAGTACCCCTGACTAAAGAGGGGCCTGGCAATTTCCAGATTGTCCTTTAATCTCTTCAGCCTGGTTGTGCGAATTACTCTGATCTCCTCCTGTCGCAGGATTGATTTTTTATGCTGATGAATACCAACAGCCAGTTGCCGGGTATTCTGCTGGTGGATGCTGCGAACTGACTGAATCTGGGATTCAATACCTGCCATCAGGATGTCATATGATTCAGCATGGGCCTCGGGCTGGGAAGCCCTTGATTGAATTTCGGCGATTGGATCGCCGGATCTGACCGGTTCACCTCTATTAACATAAATACTGGTAAGCGTTCCGTTCTTCTCGGGTGAGACCCGCATTACATTGGCATGCAGATATCCGCTGACTGATGCCTTCCTGGCAAATGGCTGACCAAAGAGAAAATACAGGCCCAGTAGCAGTAGCAGCGCCATTACAGAGGTTATAACAGTCGAACCAGGCGGGGATATCAGTCGCAACTTTCCAAGATCACCTTTCGACAGGTAAGCGACTGACTCACTTCTGAACAGCGAGTTTTGCATCCAGACTCTCTGACTTATTTAGGATTCGTAGCGTGAATGCAAAGACGATCGGTCGCTAGATTGGATGACTCTGTTGGTCGTGCGAGATCTCTAATGTTTGGCGTGGCAGTAATCTGGTAGCCAGCCCCTGGTCATCAAGGGGAGGGATTATGAATATCTGCTGTCAGGCGCTCTGGGCATTCTTGATACTTAAGCGTGCGACGGTTTCATTCATATGATCCAGCCGCTTTACCAGGACTTTAATGATGTTGTCCTTCAGCTTCTCCCGAATTGCGACATCCAGGTGATTAAGGGTGGGTTTGTCTATCTCAAACACAATGCAATTGCTCTCGGCGACCACAGATGTGGTCCTGGGAGAACTCGTCAAAAAAGATACTTCTCCGAAGCAATCGCCAGGCAGGAGAGTTGCAAGTGGTTTTACCGTGTCTTGTCTGCGCACTGATACCTTACCAGTGAGTAATACGTAAAATGATTGATCATGCCCACCCTGATTGATAATCGCTTCTCCCTTGGGGGTAAGAAAAAAATGGGAATGAAATCCGGTAAGCACATCTTTTTCTTCTCCGCCCAGGTTGTCGAAAAAGTGCACCTTATTCAATATTTCCAGCGCCTTTAAACTGGTGATCGGATTAAGTCTTTTCATCGTCGTTTAGTACCTATTTTGCAAACTATATGTAGGCCGATTACTTCATGGCCGGAAATGACATTTTCTTAGCAAACGTCAGAGCCGATGCAAATTGCCAGGTTTGAGAATCTATTAGCTGATACTCGTGCGGGTTGCCAATGGCAATTCTCGTAATTCCTGGTTCCGGGCATGAGATAAATTAAGTGTAGCCTGATGACGGGATTTTGACCTTCCCCAGCAAAAAACAAGTTGCTGAAGCAAACCAGATGATATCAATCAGTGTAAGATGGCTGACTTGAATGTCCACATGACAGAATGTCAGTCAGGGCGAAATCAGGATCAAAGACTTACCGGGGAGTAACAATGAACAAAGATGGCTTACTAGCAGGAAAGACAGCAGTTGTAACTGGTGCAAGTCGGGGAATTGGCGAAGCAATCGCAATTCGTCTGGCAATGGAAGGAGCAAGAGTGGTCGTATCTGCCAGAACGCTGGAAGAGGGCGATCACATATTGGACGGCAGTATTAATTCCGTCACGCATCGAATTAAGGAGGCTGGTGGAGAAGCCCATGCTGTCAGGTGTGACCTGGCGGTTGAGGACCATCGGGAGAATCTGATCAAAGAAACCGAGGAGGTCTTTGGCGCTGTTGATATCCTTGTAAATAACGCGGCAATTACCTATTTCATACCCGTGGAGCAGTTCAAGAAAAAACAATACAACCTGATGATGGAGGTACAGGTATATGCGCCATTCCATCTTGCACAGTTATGTCTGCCGGGGATGATTGAACGTGAATCGGGCTGGATACTGAATATATCCTCCCATGCAGCCCTGCATCCCGCAAAAAACGCTCCGGGTAGAGGTGGTACGGTTTATGGGATGTGCAAAGCCGCTTTGGAACGGTTTACCACTGGCCTCGCATCTGAGGTGTATGAGAATCATATTGGTGTTAATGTAATATCACCAGGGCTGGTTGCTACACCTGGTGTTGTTCATCACAATCTGATTACGGATGAAACCCCAAAAGAAATGATCACGCCTGTCGAGCATATGGCAGAAGCCTGCCTGCGTCTGGTACATGGTGATCCGGGGGATATTACGGGGAAGATCACCTATGCGGCAGACGTCCTGAAGGACTACAAACTCGATCCTGCTGACCTTGCCTGCTAGTGAGTACAGTAACGGCTCTCTGTTCTTCGGAGCCGTTACTCATGATCTGCACTGAAATCCCGCTTAACTCTTGTTACGCCATTTGCATGTTTGTTGCATCAATTGATTCTCCGATCTTACTTTCATCAAATGGCGTCAATTGGTAAACGTAGTAGTTCAGCCAGTTGGAGAACAACAGATTCCCGTGGCTTTTCCAGGTAACGATGGGATCTCTATTCGGATCATCTTGAGGGAAGTAGTTTTCCGGTAGTTCAGCAGCAACACCAGCCTCAATATCTCGATCGTATTCACTCTTGAGACACAGGGGTTCATATTCCGAATGGCCGGTAACAAAAAGCTGCCTGCCATCTTTGCGTGCAATGATATAAGCGCCTGCAATCTCTGATGCTGCAATTATTTCAAGTTCTTTGTGTGCTTCTATATCAGCGTAGGGCACCTCAGCATACCTGGAATGTGGTGAGTCAAAGACATCATCAAAACCTCTGACGATGGGCGATAGAGGCTTTACCAGGTGGTGTGGGTAAACACCGGAGATTTTTTTTGAAAGCAATCTCTTTTCAATGTTGTATAGATGATACATCGCAGCCTGTACTCCCCAGCACAGAAACATGGTCGAGGTAACGTGACCAGTCGTCCAGTCAATAATCTCTTTCATATCATCCCAGAATGAAACATCAGAGAACGCCTTTTGACCGAGTGGTGCACCCGTGATGATCATGCCATCATATTTGTGTTCCCGAATATCGTCGAACGTCTTGTAAAATGTTTCCATATGTTCGATAGGGGTATTTTTTGATGGTCTGTCATTAATCCTCATCAACTCTATATCCATCTGGATCGGCGAGTTAGTGAGCATACGCAGCAGGTGAATTTCCGTTTCTATCTTCTTGGGCATCAAGTTTAGAAGCACGATTTTCAGAGGTCGGATATCCTGTTGTTCGGCATCTTTGTCAGACATGCAGAAGATGTTTTCCCTTTGCAGCACTTGTGTTGCCGGTAAGTTATCTGGAATTCTAATTGGCATAAGTTCTACCCCAAAACGCGTAGGCAAAAAAAAACCTACTCAATCTAGCTAAAGTAGGCTTTTCGGCTCTCTTTAGCGGTATTTATCAGGCGCCCGCAAGCTGAATTCAAATCGGCGCATTAGTCCGGCGTATTATAGGAATATTGAGTGGAAATTCAATAACTGAGTGACTATGACTGCTCGCCAAATCTTTCCTGCAACCGTTTCATACCACCGATCCAGCGGTCGTAATCGTCTGTCTTACGACGCATGTAAGTGAGGACCTCAGGATGAGGGAGTATTAGAAAGGTTTCGCCTGCAATTGCTTCCATCACAAAGTCACAAAGTACTTCCGGCTCCATCATCCCGTCTATACCAGCGACACCACCGTTTTCTGTATTTTCAGTCATTGCTGTACGAACAGCCTGTGGGCAGAGTGCAGAGACCTTGATACCACGCCCCCCATAAGTAATTGCAAGCCATTCCGCATAAGCAACAGCGGCATGTTTGGTTACAGCATAAGGCGCGCTACCAATCTGCGTCAGCAAACCGGCTGCTGAAGCAGTGTTGATGATATAACCGTCTCCTCTTCGAAGCATATCTGGCAGCGCGGCACGGGTCGCATATACATGTGCCATCAAATTGATATCCCATATTCGCTGCCAGTCCTCGTTGGAAGTTTCCGGTCCACCCCCAACACCAATACCGGCATTATTACAGAGCAGGTCAATCTGACCGTGAGCCGATTCCACCTGGCGAATCAGGTTTATCACCTGCTGTTCATCCGCCACATCTGTTTCTATCGCCTGGGCACCTAATTCTTCAGCTACTGTGTGAAGTTGATCAGCCTGTAGATCAGCGACGACAACTTGCCTTGCACCGTCAGTAATAAATCGTTCCGCCATGGCTCGACCAATTCCACTGGCACCACCGGTTACAATCGCAACTTTATCTTTAATATCCATTAATGTTCCTTTTCGAAATAATCCAAAGAGTCTCATATTTCAGATAGTACTGAAAGATTTGCTGAATCAGCAAAATTAGGTTTCGCTATATAAAGCAATAGAAAAAAAGATCTTATTATCTAAAAATGCGGTTGCAACTGAAGACGTTACCAGCGATGATTTCTTTCCCCGGTCCACTCCCGTATTAATTAGCTGACTAAACGATGGAAAATCTTCGCAGTAAAGGATTAAGCACTGACCATTTGTTAGATGATTCAGATGTGTCAATTTCCGATAACACGACGGAAGCTCAAGAGGAGGGAAAACAAGGCGAGTTTATTATTGAAGTCGATGGTCAGGCAAATTGCCAGTGGTCAAACGAAAGGGTTACTGAAGCCTTCGGTGATGTTCGGGGAAAAAATATAGAGGAGATCTTCTCGACTCAACCAGAAGTTTTCCAGCAGTTCCAAAAGATTCAGGATGGTCACGAATTTATATACTTTGAAATTCCTAACGAACAGTCCTGGGTCATTCAAAGCAGATACTCGCAAGACGGATCATTCACTGGCGCTGTAATAAGCTCGCAATCGACTGGCAAAAAAGATCCGGTGCCAGATACCTTGCTACCGTCTGTCTGGAGTTATGACCTTCTTACCAACAGTTTCAATCTGAGTGCCAGAGTTGCTGCAGTATTGGGTTTCAATGAAACCGAAGTTGACTTCGGCAAGGCAAAAAACATCCTGCCAACACAAATGTTGCTTTTGAGAGATGGTTGCAGGCGTTTATTTCTTAAAGAGGCTGAGTTTTTCCTGAAGGAATTTCAGTTGACTGATTTGAAAGGTAATACGCGGTGGCTGTCTGTCCGTGGACAAATCGCGAATATTGACTCCCATGGCCATGTAACACGTCTGAATGGTTCAATAGAGGAAATCACCGAGCGAGTCGAAGAGATCAAGAATCGTCAGGAACTCGAGATGAAGGTATTGCGTGTTCAGAAAATGGAAGCAATTGGTGAACTCGCTGGTGGCATCGCCCATGATTTCAACAATATCCTGACGAGTATCATGGGATACGCCGAACTTGCGTTGATGGAAACAGCGTCCGACAGGGATCCAAAGCTGGCAACGTTTCTCCAGGAGATTTACCAGGGAGGCAGAAGAGCAAGGGATCTCGTTTCGAAGATGCTCACTTTCAGTCGCAGCGATCAGATTGAACCCCAAAATGTTGAATTGATGCCTGAGGTCAAGAAGATAGTAAAAATGCTAAGGGCCTCTTTACCGAGTTCCATTGAGATTCGAATTGATCTTGATGAGGATCTACCCGAGGTTTTTATTGACAGAAATTTCCTCCAGCAAATGATCGTAAACGTTTGTATCAATTCACGTGATGCGATGCCGGACGGAGGTACTATCTTTATTCGCGGGCGCACGAGAGTGATAAGACACGATTACTGCGATTCATGTCATGAGGAATTTTCCGGTGAATACGTAGAGCTATCCCTGGAAGATACGGGTAGAGGTATCAATCAGGAGATTGCCAAGCGGATTTTTGAGCCCTATGTAACGACCAAGGACGAGGGCTCGGGCATGGGACTCGCTATGGTTCATGGCATGATCCACAGACAGGGCGGGCATATCAAAGCCGATTCGATTCCACAGGACGGTTCAGAGATTCGTTTCTTCGTTAAACCCTCAGATAATTACGGTATAAGACCATCGGTTGAACCCCTTCTGGATGTGACGGAGGAACCTTCAAATGCAGAGAAGCACATTCTTGTTGTTGACGATGAGGTATCGCTTGTTTATTTCCTGCGAGAGCTTCTGCAGAAGAAAGGTTATCGGGTAACCGTAGCATCAGATAGTTATGAAGCCTGGGATTTGTTCAGTGCTTCGCCTGCAGATTTCGATCTGGTCATCACAGATCAGACAATGCCCGGGTTGAGCGGTGTGCAACTCTCGGCGAAAATGCTGACCTTAAGAGCAGAGCTGCCTATTATTCTCTGCACCGGTTATAGCGATGTCGTTGATGAATCCAATATTAACCAGTACGGCATAAAGGCCTATATGGCAAAGCCAATCAATACCAAAGAATTTCTACTTGGTGTTGAAGAGGTACTTGTTAAGCACTAGCTGAATAATATTCTCGTTGCTTTACTCGTTACTTCACTCTTTACTTCACTCTTTATTTCAATAACGCGAGCAGTTCACTGGAATGAGAGACCAGATAACAAGCACCTGCATCAACCAGTTCCTGTTTTTCTCTGAATCCCCATAGAACCCCCACAGCAATCATATTACAGGCAAGCGCAGTCTCGATATCCATAGCCGTATCACCAACAAGTGCCATTTCTTCAGTTCGGATGCCGACTGAACAGGCAATCGTCCTCGCTCCTGTGGGATCAGGCTTATGAGCAATTGAAATTGAATGACCGACGATCTCGTCAAATCCCGCTGTCGGAAAGAAGTGATTTATACACTGTTCAGTAAAATTCTGATCCTTGTTCGAGAGAACGGCGATTGCGAATCCTGCTGATTTCAGATGATGAAGCACCTTCTCCATACCGGAATAAATCTCTACATCCTGATGCCAGTTTAACCTATAGTCTGCTCGCTGAATTTCAAGGGCTCGATCGATTATCTCATCTGATCGAGCATGCACCGGCAGACACCTGACGATACACTTTCGTGCACCATCACCAATGAAATAGCGATATGCATCAACATCATGGGTTGGGTAGCCCAGTTGAGTCAGCATCCGGTTATGTGAATTAGCGAGACTCGCGAGCGTATTCAGCAATGTACCGTCAAGATCGAATATGACACCGCGCACCTGATTCATCGTTGATCATTCATCGTAGTATATCCTGGTATTGCTTCCACTCGAGCTATCCAGCGGCAAACAGCCGGATATCCAGCGAGATCGAATCCACCCTCCGGGGCCACATGGGTATACGCATACAGTGCAATATCCGCGATACTGAAACTCTCCGCCACAAAAAATTTATTCTCGTTAAGGTGTCTTTCCATTACATCGAGCGCAGCATATCCAGCCGGTTTTTTCTCCTGGATCTCCCTTGCATACTCGTCGGGCTGCTTCAGAATTGATATCAGGTATCTCGATGTCGCGATAAATGGTTCATGACTGTATTGTTCAAATCCCATCCATTGAAATACTCGCGCCTGTTCAATTTTGTTGGTAGGAAAATATTCAGAAGATTCACCCAGAAACCAGAGAATTGCATTCGATTCGCTCAGAAACTGTCCATTTTCAATTTCCAGAGTAGGCACTCGACCATTTGGATTCTTCTCAAGAAAGTCTTCTGTTCTTGATTCACCTTTGAGTATATCAACTTCTACAATCTCGTAATTGAGATTCAGAAGAGACATTAACAGGCGAATTTTGTAGCAGTTACCTGAATCCTGCATTTGATAAAGTCGATAGCCGGTCATCAATTTAAACCCATTCTATTCTCCTGACTTGCATTTCGTTTCGGCCAACAGACCATGTAGCTCATCTTTGATCTGCATTAAGCTGGATGAGCGATTGCGTAATTTGTTTAGCAGTTGTATTGCTGATTGCGGACCTATGGGTGGCTCGTTGGTGCCTTCCGGCTGATCCGCCAGGGAGTAGTAGCCGAGAGCACTCTGTACAACAGCTTCGAGCTTTGCCGTTATATTCTGACAATGGATTTCAGACAATAATAGCCTGGTTCGCTCAGCTACAGCATCGTGATCGACAAGAACGCCATCCAGTTCGATGCTGATTTCCGCCAGTTGTTCATTCAGTATCTCATCCTCTGAAAGATCAAGGTCTTCCAGTATTTCATTAACCAGATCCAGATCTCGAACTAAATCACCAGCGCTAGTCATTGGTAGATCTGGGTTTTTGGTAGACAACGACTGTTCTTGCAATTTTGTCATGCCAATCTTGTTTGCGTCGATCAATCGCAATCCATAAAAAGCCGAGGCCGAAAATAAAAAAACTTGGAATATAGGCTATGGCCCTTACCACCAGTTGCACGTTCGATGCTTCAGTCAGATCCGATGCGTTAACGATATAGGACTTGAGTAATAATTTGCCCGGGGTCGCTGCCAGATATTTCCAGCAGCCAATGATGACAAGAGCTGTCACCAGCAAAGCCATATATAACTTGAATCTGAGCTCTTCAACGTAATTCACATCCGTCAGTTTATCCAGATCGATGCTGATATAAGCCATCAGAGGAATCGTTATGACGAAGCCGATGATGTTGTCAAATACGAATGCCAGCGATCTTGCCCAAAATCCTACATAGTGAACACTTTCAACCTCAGGCTCTTCTTCAGTCATCCTTGTCTCTTAGTTGCATCAATAGAGTTTTGGCCTCATTTATTCTTGCAGCAAGAAAAGTTGAACCACCTCGATCGGGGTGCATTTTCTGTATCAGGCGACGGTGAGCAGCGACGATCTCATCTTTTGTTGCATCATTGTCGAGGCCAAGAATAGCCAGTGCCTGATTCTCATCTATATTGTCCATAGCCTCAAAATTGTTTTCCTGCCTATCTGCACCTTCTCCTTCCTGTTCTCTCCAGTCCGGATGACTTCGATCCATATACGCGATCAGAACATTCACTGAATCCTGATCTGGCCGACACTCGCCAAGTAAAGCCATTAAGAGTGAGAGATCAAGGTCGGATAATCTCCGCCCCTCGAATTGACCTATTAATACTTCTCCATCCAGATCGCCACTATCATGATCGAGTGACATCTTTAGAAACCGGGTTGTAATATCGGATGACTGACCAGCACTGGGGCCGCCGCTGCCGGTGAATTGATCGAAGAATCCCGATACGTTTCTGAACAGTGAGACAGTGCGAAATATGTTCAGGCCCCCTCTGGCCATTCCGGCCAGGAAGGGCATGATTCCTCCAAACAGCGCGAACAGCCAGTGCAGACGCCCGGTACCCGCAAGGTATACAAAACCAAGTCCGATCAGACTCAAGGAATATATGATGAAGAATTGCTTCACCGAAAGCGTTTTTTTACTCAGCAGAATGCGTAACGTGATAAACACGACAACTGCGATGATGAAAATGATTGCTAGCTGAATCAGAGTTCTAGTCCTTGAGCTGTTGAATAAGGCGTTTTACCGTTCCGCCTTTCTTCTTACTCAGCAATTCAAGCGCACTTCTTCCTCCCGCTGCAAATACTGCTACAGCGGTAAGTAGTTCAGTCAATTGATGAGCGCTGTTCAAATTAAATGGAGCATAGGCACCCCCGGATAGTCGTGCAATCTGTCGAAAAGTTTGCTCGACTAGAGGTTCCAGACCCTCCTGAAAAATAAACACGGGAACATTCATCAATCCTAACTGACCCGCAACATCACAGAGGTCGTCGGGATTTTCTTCCATTGCATCACCGATAAAAACCAGGGCTTTTATCGGATCAACACGATTCTCTTTTAGACCGTGACGCAGAATCCGGGCTATTTGCGTGTGCCCACCGCGACATTGCACGCCCGTCATCTCAGCCATCAATTCTGCTGTATCCGTGCACCACTTACTCGCATAGAACTCGTTAAACCCCCGATAGAAACACAATTGCATTGCCAATCCCCCCAAATCAGCAGTCTCTTTGAACATCTGGGTCTGGATTTGAGTGGCTGTATCCCAGGAAGGGGATCGACTCAGGGTTGCATCCAGTGAAAACAGCAATCTGGCAGGTTTGCCCGTTTTCGCGGGCAGTGGTGTCCTGGCAACTTTCTCAAGAAAGGCGCTCACATCCCGATTAGCCGAAACCAGATTCTTCTTATCCTTCACTTGTACCTTTTACCGCGAATGATTAACGTGACAATGACAAGATTATGGTTTTTCTCGATGTCTAGCAAACAGTCAATCAAGAAGCTGGTAGTAGCGACCTCCAGTAGCGCATTATTCGATCTAACAGAAAGTGACAATGTGTATCGGGAAGAGGGATTAAAGGCATATGCTGCCTATCAGATAGCCAGGGAGAATAAACCTCTGGAATCCGGTGATGCGTTCTCGCTGGTGCAAAAACTACTGAGATTGAATGATCTAATCGACGGCGAAGAACAGGTGGAAGTCATTCTGCTCTCCAGGAATTCAGCGGATACGGGACTTCGCGTATTTAATTCAATACTGCACCACCAACTACCCATCACCCGCGCTGCTTTTACAGGTGGCGCCACACCGTACCGGTATATGAAACCATTTGGATGTCATCTCTTCCTTTCGACCCATCCTGGTGATGTGAGAGAAGTGCTCGAGCAGGGCATGGCTGCAGCAAGTATATTGCCGTCAGCGAGAAGTGGCAGCGACAGTGATACGTTGAAGTTCGCTTTCGATGGGGATGCGGTTCTATTCTCTGACGAATCGGAGAGAATCTATCAGTCAAAAGGACTTGATGCTTTCGCTGCAAACGAAAAGCATTCAGCAGATGAACCGTTAATGGGTGGTCCCTTCAAACCTTTTTTGTCAGCCCTGCATGAACTCCAGAGTAGTTTTTCCAGTAAGGAAAGCCCCATTCGAACAGCATTGGTAACTGCCCGTGCCGCGCCAGCTCACGAGCGAGTAATCAAAACCCTTCGCGAATGGAACATACGCCTGGACGAATCTTTGTTCCTTGGGGGGATGGACAAGAGTGAATTCCTGTTAGCGTACGGCGCTGATATCTTCTTTGACGATCAGGCAGAACATTGCCACCGGGCGCGTGAATTGGTTCCCACGGGTCACGTGGTGCATGGGATTAGCAACAATTAGCGATCTGATTAACTTGTTCTTGTGGGATGACAGCAATCGAAAATGTTATAAACTAACGTATATATCCGTCGTATCTTATTGATCTATAAAGATAATAATCGTAATTTCTCTGACTGCTGTTGCATGGTGGATATCTCCACCCAGGCATCTACCTAGTAAAAAGCGACCTTGATCCCTGCGCCAAACAGGATCGACGCGAGCAACGGCTGCAAGAGTCGATCAGGTAAATATGTAGCAACCCGGGCACCCACATAGACTGCCGGTAGAGAGCCGATGAGCAATGATCCCAGCAGCACGAGATCAACATTACCGATATACAGATGTCCAAGACCGGCAAAAGCAGTTAATGGCACAGCGTGAGCGATATCGGTACCGATAACTTTAAGGCTTCGAAGTGCCGGGTAGCATATCATGAGCATTGCCGTCGCAATTGCTCCGGCACCTACGGATGAAAGAGTTACAAAGATACCGAGAACAAAACCCAGGATGGGTGTTATCCAGAATATTCTGTCCGGGTTTACCTTTTCGAACTTAACGCCAATTTTGGAGAGGTGGGAGCGAAAGATAATCACTCCGGAAGTCAGAATGAGCGAGATACCAAGTGCAGTGGATATGATCCCCGTATAGTTTTCTGGTGACAGGAAAAAGTACTTAAGGGCAAATATGGACAAGGCACTCGCTGGTATACTACCAAGTGCCAGCAACGCAACCAGGTCCCAGCGGATGCTCTTCTGAATGGAGTGGGCAACAACACCTCCCGATTTGGTAATTGCTGCATAGAGGAGGTCTGTCCCAACAGCTATATGAAGGGGAAAACCAAATGCGAGCAACAGCGGGGTCATAATTGAACCTCCGCCAACGCCAGTGATGCCGATTGCAAGACCGACACTTGCACCGGCCATAATATAAAGGAAAATATCCAAAAAAAGCTCGTTTACTGCTGAGGTGAGTTCTAAAGTTGTAAATTTATGGGAAAGTATCTATTCTGGAAAAGAATATTTGCTAATATTTTTAGACGAATTATGAATATGTTCGAAGTCAATTCTTGATGAACTCTTTAGGCAAGAGAAGGAATGGTTTGCCATGAAACTTCAACAACTGAGATACATCTGGGAAGTCGCGCATCACGATCTTAACGTTTCAGCCACCGCTCAGAGTTTATACACTTCGCAACCGGGAATAAGTAAACAGATCAGGTTGTTGGAAGACGAACTCGGTGTTGAGGTATTCGCCCGAAGCGGGAAGCATCTGACCAGGGTTACCCCTGCCGGAGAAACCATCATCGAGAAAGCGGGTGAAATATTAAGAAAAGTTGAAAGTATCAAACAGGTTGCGCAGGAATTCAGCAACGAGAAAAAGGGTAGTCTGTCTGTGGCAACCACCCACACTCAAGCCAGGTATGCGCTGCCCTCAATCATCGAAACTTTTATCGACAAGTATCCTGATGTGTCTTTGCACATGCATCAAGGCACGCCGATCCAGATTGCAGAAATGGCTGCAGACGGAGCTGTAGATTTTGCAATAGCCACTGAAGGCCTGGATCTGTTCGGAGATCTGGTCATGATGCCATGTTATAAATGGAATCGATGCATCGTGGTTTCTAAAGATCATCCACTGGCACAACTGGATGCCATCACGCTGGAAGATGTGGCCAATTATCCAATTGTTACCTATGTATTTGGATTCACCGGACGCTCAAAACTAGATGAAGCATTCATGCACCACGGTCTGGCGCCCAAGGTCGTCTTTACCGCGACCGATGCTGATGTCATCAAGACCTATGTACGTCTTGGGCTTGGAATCGGCATCATTGCGCAGATGGCATATGATGATGAACTTGATAAAGACCTCGTGGCTATTGATGCAAGTCATCTATTCGAGAGTAGCACCACCATGATCGGTTGTCGGCGAGGCACATTCCTTCGGGGATATATGTTCGAGTTTGTGGAGTTATTTGCACCCCATCTCACCAAAGAAATGGTTGAAGAGGCATTCGATCGCCATAATCGTGCAGAACTGGAACAGCTATTCAAGGATATCGAATTACCGGTTAGATAGCGGGTAAGGGTATTCGTCCGGGGACTCAGATAAAGTCCAGATCCGGATTGTCATTCAGCAGTTCTTTACCCTGATCCAGCTTCGAACTTTCCCTGCCAAGAACCTCTTTGGCAAATTTGAAATAGACAGTGTAAACCGTCTTCTCGGCACTATTGTCATCTTCAACAACGAAAAACGGTGCTCGTTCTACCTTGAGTTCTTTTGCAAGCAGCATTCCCGGGGAGTTCTCATCGCGCTCATCAGCAACGAGTGTTTCAGTGATTCTGTGTTTCTGGCCACTATCTTCAAGGCGTTTTTCAACATCCAGGCATTTTTGGCAAGGCTCACCATTCGCCAGAATCTTCTTAACAAATGTAATGTTCACTGCTGACTCACATTGATAATATGAAGTCCACATTCCTTCTTGGTCGATTCTTCCCACCACCAGCGACCCATTCTTTCATGCTGATTAGGACCAACAGGGCGAGTGCAGGGTGCGCATCCTATGCTCAGATAGCCTTGCTCATGTAGTGGATTGAAAGGCACATCGTTTTCCCGAATATATTGCCAGACCTTGTGCGAACTCCAGTCTGCAAGCGGATTATACTTGTGCAGTGCCTCTCCGCGCCCGGAGAACGCATTATCAACCTGATCAAACGGTACGTCAGTGCGGGTAGGACTCTGGTCACGCCGCTGGCCGGTAATCCAGGCATCAAGATTTTCAAGATGACGTTTCAGTGGTTCTATTTTTCTTACCCCGCAACATTCCTGGTGTCCATCTTCATAGAAGCTGAACAAGCCTTTTTGCCTGGTCAACTGTTGAACGGCATCGCTATCCGGGCTCAAGATGTCGATTTCTATTCCGTAGTGATCTCTAACCTGCTCGATAAACTGATAGGTCTCTGGATGCAGACGCCCTGTATCCAGTGAGAAAACGGAGACGGTATCCGACAGATTACATGCCATATCAATTAATATGACATCCTCTGCACCGCTGAATGAAATGGCGATTTCCTCATGAGTTTCAAACGCTTTTCGAAGAATATCCTGGGGCTGAATTTGTGTCATGACACCTGCTGACCCGAAAAAGCCACTAGACTAGCAAAACAGTCCCAGACTGAGAAATCTCTTTAAGACATATGTAAATAACCATAGCGATTTAAGGGTTTAATCCATTATTGGATTTGATGAGTGGAAATTGTTGCCATGCAGGAGTTTCCCGTGAAACAATCCCGCCCATCTGATGGAAGCTGGTTTCTATAAGGGAAGTAAAAGAGATGGATGTAGTTTGTTTGGACCTTGAGGGCGTTCTGATACCCGAGGTTTGGATTGAATTTGCCGAAGCGACCGGGATCGAGTCGCTGAAGGCTACAACAAGGGATATCCCGAATTACGATGATCTGATGAAGCAGCGGCTTCGGATTCTTACAGAAAATAATCTCAGACTGGATGATATTCAGGCTGTTATCTCGAATCTTAAACCTCTACCTGGCGCCATCGAATTTCTTGACTCTCTGCGCGAGTCATATCAGGTCATCATACTCTCAGATACGTTCTACGAATTTGCCGGACCGTTTATGAAGCAACTTCATTGGCCGACACTTTTTTGTCACAAACTGGTAGTCAATGATGACGGCATGGTGATCGACTATAAATTGAGACAAGAAGATCCCAAGCGTAAATCTGTGAAATCTTTGCGGCAGTTGAATTTCAGGATCTTCGCAGCAGGTGATTCCTACAACGATACAAGCATGCTGTCAGAAGCTGATAAGGGATTTCTCTTCAGAGCACCTCAAAACGTAATCGATGAATTCCCCCAATTTCCTGTGACGAAGGAATATGATGAGTTGCATCGCCTGATCGATGCCGCTGCGGATGAATGCTGACAGCAATTCCCAGCGCTGATCAACGAATCTGTGAACTGCTTTACCAGATGACGGATCGAACGGACTTCAGCTAACAAAGGACATAATCACCATGACAATTGAAGTCAATGGAATTGCACACATACAGTTGACGGTGAGTAATCCAACCGAATGCCTGCCTTTTTGGGAACAATTATGTAATTTTCTCGAAATGAAGACCCTGATCAAGGGAGAAGACGTAATCTACTGCATCGGAAGCAGAACTGGCATTCTAGTGCGGGGTGCACCTGCTGATAAGGCATCCGAAACCTTTGACCAGGATCGTAGTGGATTGCACCACTTTTGTTTCAGAGCACGTTCTGCAACTGATGTAGATGCCATTTACCAGTTTGTGGATGAAAAATTGAACGCAAGGATTATTCATCCACCACAATTGGATGATCAGTTTGCACCCGGCTATTATTCCTTACTGTTTGAAGATCCTGATGGAATAAGAGTCGAAGCCAACTATGTGCCGGGAAAAGGTCACTTTGGCGAGAAGGGCAGATTGGGTCAAAGCGGTATTGGCCCTGCTGATAGTTACGGGGAGGACGGTCTGACCAATGCCTAAACGAAGGCGCTTGACGAGGAATAGATGAACCGCTTTGGAAATTCCAATCACGGTTATTATTTCCCTTGCTAGCTCGGAATTAACTAGTGCCCGACCGCACCATAGCGAGACTGACGAAACCTGTTGTGATAGCCAATAACCTTGGTTATGTAACGCCGGGTTTCAGGGTACGGGGGTACTCCCTGATGATGTTCAACGGCAGTGCTGCCAGCATTGTATGCTGCAAGCGCGAGTGGTAGCTCACCATCGAATCGACGAATCAAGTGGCTTAAGTGCTGCACACCTGCAAAGATATTCTCCCTCGGATTGAATCGATCGCGCACGTCGTATTGTGCTGCGGTTTGTGACATCAACTGCATCAGTCCGGTTGCGCCTTTCTTTGAAACTGCATTTGGATCAAATCCTGATTCCACCTGGATCACGGCTTCAACCAGTGCAGGATCGATGTTAAATCGATCACTCGCGCCATTGATATAACGGCTGAACTTCTTTGGTCCACCTGTCTCTATTGATCGATTGGCCAGAATATGTCCGGCATCTCTCATTGAATCCCGCTTGATAACAAGCCGGTAGTTTTCACTGGAATGCGGGGGTCGATCCGTGACCATACGCTCGCCATTGGCACCCCGATAGATGTAGATTTCCGCCAATCCCGGGGGGGAGATCAGAAGCAACACGGTCAAAGTTACAATCAGTCTCTTCATATCATATTAAAGCTGGTATGTGATTTAGTATTATTTGATTCCGTAATAGGATTTTAGAGAAATTTCTCTATTCGTCAAAATCTGCAACGTAAATTCAATATTTCAAATCCGGGAGCATTTGTGAATTATATATTGCCTGACCTCTGTGATACCTACCCCAGCCTTGTGCGGGTAATCGAACCGATTTTCAGCAACTATGGAGGCAGATCATCATTCGGTGGCCAGATTGTGACTTTAAAGTGCCACGAGGACAATACTCTCGTTGCTGCCCAGGTTGAAGAAGAAGGCGATGGAAAGGTATTGGTAGTCGACGGAGGCGGGTCATTGCGATGCGGCCTGCTGGGTGACAACCTCGCCCTCAAGGCTGTTACCAATGGCTGGCAGGGTATCGTTATCTATGGCTGTATTCGTGATGTGGATATCATCGCAGAGATGGATCTCGGTGTTCAGGCACTGGCAGTACATCCGATGAAGAGTGTCAAAAGGAATGTTGGGTTGCTCAATGAACCGGTTTCTTTCGGTGGTGTGACAATAAGACCTGGCGAGTATCTATATGGAGACAACAATGGACTGATCGTCGCCAGTGAGGCACTAAAGATGCCCGCAAACGTTACCTGATGGTCAACACAGAAGATTCAATTAGCCACTAGATCTTGAGTTGGCGAAGGTTCGGGTCTCTCAGACCACTGTCCCAGCTCGCACGGAATTGTCGCCCCAGACGGTTATTCTCGGCGATATCCCTGAAATTCGCATAACCTTCATAGATATCTATGTCCTGGCGGTAGATGACTCCATGGCCATCCACGAGGATAAATTCGTGATTGGATGTTCTTAACTCGGGATGCACGATCTTGATCTTTATCGAAGAAGACAGCTTACGACTGATCTCCAGCAAAACATGGCCATTTTTTACGACGCGATGCGAATCGTAAAGCAGGATCTCTATAGTCGTATACTTGTTTTTTCGCGCAAGCGCAGAACAAATCTCGCGAAGTTCAGTTGAGTCAAACAACTTATGGTCAAGAAAAGGGGAGAGGATGCGAATTGACTGGGTAGCCTGTCTGGACATTTCCAGTAGCACTCTTCTGAACTCCTCTTCACGGCGGAGCAGAAGGAATTTGTGATCCGAGCCAAGTCTATAGACGACTTCCTGATTGTCGGCATAAGGATCCCCTTCCTGCTCGGTTCGTTCATGCTGGAACACATCTTCGTAGCTTATAGAGCGAAAATACTCCTGATGTTCGAGATCATGGGCAATGAATCTGTCTCCCCGGGGTATGTAGCCTGCGTTTTGATAGAAGCTGTCAAGGACCGCCAGAGCCGGTAATCTGATTTCATTCAAGCCAAATCTCTGTGCTTTGCCAAAAACGGCTTCCAGAAGGGCCAGTCCGGTGCCCTGACGCCTGAAATTGGGATCTACTGCGAGTCTGCCAATATTTCCTTCAAGGTCCATTCTGATGATGCCGATGGTTTGACCATCCTGCGTCTGGGAATGGAAATGGACCATTTCCGCGTCCTTTTCATCTTCGATAACCTCTTCCGGTAATCCGAGTTCAACAACCAGCACATTCCTTCTCAGTGATCGAATGACCTGTGCGTGCTGATCCCACTCAATCTCGGAAGTATCGAAATTTCGTATTGAGACAAGGGGAATTTCACCGCGAATTATTTTCCTCTGGCCAGCATCCTGCAAGGGCTGAAGGGCTTTTGTCATTCTACGATGGGGAATACCGGCCTCAAGGAATTCTTCTCCCTCATACTCGAATCCTGATTTTTCATAGAATGCCAGCGCGTGGGTTTGCGCATTAAGAAATACTGACTCATATCCCAGATGTCGTGCTTTCTCTACGGCCCTCTCTAAAAGGGCGGCACCTATATGCAGCCCCCTGTATTCAGGAAGCACCGCCATTCGACCAATCTGTGTGGTTGACAGTAATCGAGCGGTGCCGATTGGCTCGTCGTTCTCATCAGTTGCCAACCAATGCCAGGCAGTATCATCCAATCCATCCCACTCTTCTTCCTGGGGCACCTCTTGTTCAACGATAAAAACAAGTCGACGAATATTAGAAAGCACGCTCTGGTGAGTCTGCCAATTCACTTCCTTGATATTGAATTTTCTGAGTTCGAGTGTTGGTGTCATCTTGTTCGTCAGAGTTCTTAGCTTGTCAGTTCTTAGCTTGTCTGTTCTTGCTAGCTTATGGTATGCAGAGCAGGCTCATCCTGCAATCACACTCGATGAAACGGCTCCCGAATTCAACAGATGCATGAGTATGATCAGATCGTCATCGCCGGTATCAATACCCTCATTACTTATGCTCCGCTCCGTTTCCAGGGTTTTGAACCAGTCAGGCACTATATCCTGACACTGAAATGACTCGCCATTGATGAAGACAAGTGACACATTCCCTTGCGTCTGGTGTGCCAGGCGGGATGCAAGATGACAGCTAAAAATTGAAGGTGTCGCCTGAGCTGCACTAACATCTTCGAGTGAGTAGAGGCGATCAGGCGGATCGATAAGTTCGGGTTCTCTAAGCTCAGTCATATAGGCACCAAACCATCTCTCGACATAGTCACTATTCGACAGGACTTCTGTGAGTCTATTCGTGATTCGATCTGACGTCGCACGCTGTATTCCGGTGATCTGACTATCCAGATCCAGAGCATCGTCAAGTGTCTCCATCGCAGGAAGCAGATCACCTACAGCGTCTGCAAAATTGGAGATCAAACCATTCAGGGTAGGATTTCGAATTCCGACCGACAGGGTCAGACTGTCATCCGAAGCAACACCCCAGTGACCAATACCGGGAGGAATATAAAGAACATCCCCTGGTTGCTGATCAATTTCGGTCGAAGCCTTGAAATCGGCAAGAAGCCTCAGGTCTGAATGAGGCAGCAAATCTGATTCCGAGTGGTCCCCTTCATCCAGGTGCCATAATTTACTACCCCTGATCTGGAGCAGAAATACATCGTAATGATCGAAGTGAGGGCCGCAACTTCCTGATGCGGTGCCGTAGCTAGCCATCACATCATCAATCCTCCACCTTGGTAAGAACGCGAAGTGATCTGACAGCAGGCGTGCAACTGAGCCAATATGCGAGTCCAGGCTCTGGAGTATCAGGATGCTTTGATCTGGCAGCCGCTGGATATCCAGGGGACCAAGTTCAAGAATGTAGTTATCATCCTTTGTTTCTATCAGCCGCGACTCGACTAATTCCTCTGCACACAGCGAAAAAATACGCTCTTTTGATAGATCACGTTCAATCTCCGGCAATTGCAGGTTATGAGCCAGTTGAACGGGCTGTTTTCTCCAGAACTTGTCTTTGAAGTCCCGATGATTGATCTTTGAATGAGCGAACCACATTACTTACACCTGATAATCTGTCGACATGCATTTACCCTGGATAAGATGCTATCAACCCACGAGTTGATCGACCAGATTGACAGCGATACCAATATAATTTGCCGGTGTCAGTTCTTTTATCCTGTCTTTCGCAGGTTCCGGCATATCCAGGTCATCAATCATTCTGTCGATGCTCGACTTATCAAGCGATTGTCCACGGGTCAGGGCTTTTAATTTCTCATAGGGTTCTTCGATATCATATTTGCGCATGATAGTCTGGATCGGTTCTGCTAGAACCTCCCAGCTACCGTCGAGTTCAGCGGTGAGTACTGCTCGATTCAATTCCAATTTGCCCAGCCCTTTCAGACTCGACTGATAGGCGATAATTGAATAGGCAACGCCACTGCCAAGATTTCTCAGGACGGTTGAATCGGTTAAATCACGCTGCCATCGGGAAATTGGCAACTTCTCACTCAAGTGGGCCAAAATGGCATTCGCCATGCCGAGGTTTCCTTCAGAATTTTCAAAATCAATCGGGTTGACCTTGTGCGGCATTGTTGAAGAGCCGGTTTCACCTGCGATCTGTTTCTGCTTGAAATACCCCACTGAAATATAGGCCCAGATATCCCGATCAAAATCCAGCAGGACCGTGTTAAACCGGCCAACCGCCTGGAACAACTCGGCAATATAGTCATGAGGTTCAATCTGGGTGGTGTAGGGATTCGAAGTCAATCCGAGGGATGAGACAAACGATTCACCCAGGCTGATCCATTCCAATTCGGGATAGCTCGACACGTGTGCATTAAAATTACCGACTGCGCCATTGATTTTGCCGAGGATGGGAACTGCACGAATTTGTTCTATCTGTCGATTAAGGCGGTGGACCACATTCGCAAATTCTTTACCCATTGTTGTCGGAGAAGCCACCTGCCCGTGAGTTTTAGACAACATGGCATCTGTGCGATACGCCAGTGCGAGTTCCTTTATTCGATCAATCACCGATTCCTGCATTGGCACGAGGACATCTCTTCGTGACGAGTCGAGCATTAGTGCATAAGACAGGTTATTAATATCCTCGGAAGTACAGGCAAAGTGAATGAATTCCAGCTTTTCCTGTAGTTCAGGCATATTACTCTCAACGAACTTTTCCTTTAGGAAGTATTCGACTGCTTTAACATCATGATTCGTCGTTTTCTCGAATCCTTTGACTATTTCAGCATCTGCCAGGCTGAATTTCTCAATGATCGCATTCAGATAATTCTGAGCCTCCCCTGAAAGCGCAGGCAATTCACCAAGTTCATCTATTGAAGCGAGAAATTGGAACCAGCGTACTTCAACAATTACTCGATGATAAATGAGCCCGTACTCACTGAAGATATTTCTCAGTGAGAGAGTTTTGTCGGCATATCTGCCATCAATGGGCGTTACTGCAGTCAGTGGGGAAAGTTCCATGTTAATCTCAATTTAGGTTAAGTATGTTTGATAACACTTTGTATTATAAAACATTTTTTATTGCTGTTTTCATCTGACCTCGACATATCAACAGTTGCCAGCGTCTGCCGCCAACCTGGTGCCAAAGCACAGTGGATCGGATTGCTGAGAGTAGCAGGGCGCGTATACGCTGGACATTCGAGATATTTTGCAGATGATGTTTATTTCCCTCAATTCTCAGTTGTGGCTGTATCAGGCTAATGGTTGATTCATATAGATCAGCCAGTGCAGCGACCGTATCATCGATTGATTCTGCTGCCAAAGATGTTCTTTCACGACCAATTACGTCTATTTGTTCACCTAACTTGTTAAGGATATCCGGTCTTTTTGCCAAATTTCTTTCAAGAGACATAACCGCAAGGGCATATCTGATCATTTCAGCATGTTTACCTGTATCAAATTTCAGCAGCACTTCATTGAGCAGGTTAAGGCCCAGGCGAATATCAGCCGTTCCGCTGTAAATATCTGTGAAAGAATCCGGGTTCTGAACAAAAATACTCTTGAGACTGTTCGCCAGAGAATCCTGTGAAACCATTCCTGATCTTGCCGCACTTGCTACAAGATGACAGGCTTGAATGATACCAGCCAGAGCCAGGACTCTTTTCTCATATGCCAACTCAGACATCAGGGTGCTGTTGCCTCGATAATGCCGCCGCCCAGACAGTGATCCCCTTCATAAAAACAAGCCCATTGACCAGGCGTCACAGCGCGTTGAGGATGATCAAAAAGGATTGAATAACCGTCTTCCAAGCCCGAGTGCTCAAGTTGACATGATTGGTCAGGCTGTCGGTATCTGGTTTTAACATTCAGCTTGATCGGCAGGTCTGGCAGGTTGCCATCAATCCAGTTAATGCTGCGACAGGTCATCCGAGTTGAGAACAGCGCCTCGTGATTATTGCCCTGGGCAACAAAAAGGGTGTTTGTCGGCATATCTTTACCCACAACATACCAGGGAGCTTCACCAGCATCTTTGATACCACCTATGCCCAGCCCCTGTCTTTGTCCGAGCGTGTGGAACATCACACCCCGGTGCTCGCCAACCGTTTGTCCACTGATGGTTTTAATCGGACCGGGTTTGTCGGGAATATACCTGGCCAGAAAGTCAGTGAACCGCCGCTCCCCGATAAAACAAATGCCAGTTGAATCTTTCTTCGCGTATGTTGGAATATCGTTCTCTTCAGCGATTTTTCTGACTTCCTTTTTTCTCAGTTCTCCGATCGGAAAGATACAGTTCTCGAGTTGCCTGGCAGAGACCGACTGCAGAAAATAACTCTGATCCTTTGTGTCATCCAGACCTTTGAGCAATTTCGGCGTTCCCCCCGAGAGGTCCAGTCGTACGTAGTGACCTGTGGCCACGAAGCTCGCGCCGAGTAATTCAGCATACTCCCTGAAGACGTTGAATTTTATTTCTCGATTACACAGGACGTCCGGGTTTGGGGTTCTACCTGCCCTGTATTCTTCGAGGAACTGCTCAAACACATTGTCCCAGTATTCTGCCGCAAAATTTGCCTCTTTAAGATCAATACCCAGGTGATCACAGACTGCTAGTGCATCGGCGAGATCCTCTTTCGATGTACAGTATTCAGTTCCATCATCCTCTTCCCAGTTTTTCATGAAGAGACCTTCAACGTCGTATCCCTGATCGAGCAGCAATTTTGCCGAGACCGAAGAATCAACGCCGCCGGACATGCCGACGATAACTTTTCCTTTATGAGACATTGTTTGACTGAATTGTTTGACTGAAATGTATGACTGAATTCGAAAACGCCGCATTTTAACAACTAGATGCCAAACACACACTAGGTTATCAATCAGCGATTCGTTCAGCCTTCACTGTCAATGTGTTTCAAAAATGACAGTGGGACGGGGTTTCCCTTCAAATAATCTTCAATTGATCGAAGCACCAGCGGACTTCTTTTTTGTGCTGTTTCGATTTCTGATAAAGTAAGCCAGTGGGTGGAGATGATATCAGGATCAAGTTCTGATTCAGTTTCTGAGACGGCTTCCGCAGCAAAACAGATCCGGTGATAGGTAATGCCGTCTACAGGTGACAGAAAGTGATATATTCCGACAATATGCTTTAACTCGACGATCCAGCCGGTTTCTTCGAGCGTTTCCCTGCAGGCGGCTTCAAAGATAGTCTCATGTGGTTCAAGGTGACCGGCAGGTTGATTGATGACGATCTGCGAGGCATCCTGTTCTTCGACCATCAGAAATTTATCTGCTTTCTGCACGATCGTAGCAACTGTAATATGTGGTGGCCAATTCATTGGATCATTGTAATTCATGTAATTGAGTAAGATGTATGACTGAATCAAAAACGCTAACCCATCTGGATTCAGAAGGTAAAGCGAAGATGGTTGATGTAACCGAGAAATCTGTAACTGAAAGAACTGCAGTTGCAAAAGGTAGTGTAACGATGAGTGCCGAAACCCTCGTTCTGATAAAAGAGGGTGGTCATAAGAAGGGAGATGTGTTTGCGGTCGCAAGAATCGCAGGTATCCAGGGGGCAAAAAAATGCTCTGAGCTGATCCCGCTCTGTCACCCGCTGGCACTCAATGCAATCGATGTGGAATTCGAGACTGATGATGAGAAGAACCAGGTATTGATAACTGGCACCTGCAAAGTGAGTGGTAAGACAGGTGTCGAGATGGAAGCACTGACGGCCGTGTCCATAGCAGCACTGACGATCTACGATATGTGCAAGGCGGTAGACAAGGCAATGGTAATTGGGGATATCCGGCTGATTCACAAAGCAGGGGGCAGGAGCGGAGTTTGGAACGCATGAAAGTAAAACTCGTTCTGTTTGCAAGTCTGCGTGAAGTGCTTGGAGAAGCAGAATTAGCCTTGGAACTACCGGCAGGCAGGTCTGTCCGTGAATTTCTGACATTTCTGTCAGAGACAAGAGGTAACAACTGGTCAGAAGTTTTACAGGCAAACCAGGTACTCATGGCTGTCAATCATGAAATGGTTGATCAGAATTATGTATTGCAGGACGGCGATGAAATTGCCTTCTTCCCCCCGGTCACTGGAGGTTGACCATGATTCGAGTTTTGGTTCAGGAAGCTGACTTCGATACTGGGCTCGAAATTCGCAACCTGGGCGATACGTCCAAAACCGTTGGTGGTATCAGCACCTTCCTTGGACTCGTGCGAAATGAGAATGATGGTGAAGGCGTTAATAGTCTGTTTCTCGAGCACTACCCCGAAATGACCGAAAAACAGATCACATCCATCATTAATGAAGCCCAATCTCGCTGGAATGTTATATCTGCGACGGTAATTCACCGTGTTGGTCAATTGTCTCCGGGTGATCAGATCGTTTTTGTTGGTGTCGCCAGTGCCCACCGGGGTGATGCATTCGATGCATGCGAGTACATAATCGATTATCTGAAAACACGCGCAACTTTCTGGAAAAGGGAGGATACCCCAGACGGTGAGCGCTGGCTGGAGACTCGTCAGTCGGATATCAATCAAGCGGGCCAGTGGCAGGACCAGGAAGAGTGAAGCGGGGAAAGTACTGAGAGTTAACGAAATATTTCAGCTTATCTGGAATTCTGCGGCAGGTTAACGCGATCCATTTTCCATTCACCCACCTTGAGACCCTTTGTACTCCAATGGCCAATCTGATACCGAAAAAGTCTCAGGGTCGGGTAACCCACGGCTGCGGTCATTCGTCTTATCTGACGATTTCTACCCTCAGCAATCGTCATCTCGATCCAGCTAGTCGGGATATTCTGCCTGAATCTTATCGGTGGAGATCTTGGCGCCAGCGGAGCATCCGCCAGAAGAGATATTTTTGCAGGACGGGTCAGGCCGTCATTTAATTCCACCCCCTTACGCAGAGACGAAATTGCCGCTTCGGTGATATCTCCTTCTACCTGGACCTGGTAGGTCTTAGGCAACTTATATTTTGGTTCGGTAATACGGGCTTGAAGCTTGCCGTCATTTGTCAACAGAACGAGTCCCTCTGAATCATGATCGAGTCGTCCGGCAGGGTAATATTCCGGCAGATCAATGAATTCACCGAGACTCTTTTTTCCTTCTTTCTCGCGGAACTGGCATATCACACCGAATGGTTTGTTAAACAAAATCAAATTAGTCATCTTCAATTCAATCTAGCTTCTCAACCTGAAGACCGTTTCTTATACGGCGCATCACTCAAATCTATTATGTTACCGTTGCGATGCGCTCCCCCCGCGTGAATGCTATACTCCGCGCTCATTTATTTTTGTTCAAGTTGGGAGACCGACATAAGTTCCCAACGGGTTGTAGAACAACCTGGTGTCGGTACAGGGTCACCGGGAATCCGGTGACAACATCAAACTAGATTTAAACGGAGAATTTATGGGATATCAACATATCAATGTTCCAGTAGATGGTGACAAAATCACCGCGAATGCTGACATGTCCCTTAACATCCCCGATCGCCCAATTATCCCCTTTATCGAAGGAGATGGGATCGGAGTTGATGTAACACCACCGATGCTTAAAGTGGTCGATACAGCGATAGAGAAAGCCTACGGCGGGAAACGATCCATCGCCTGGATGGAGATCTATGCTGGGGAAAAAGCTACACAGGTTTATGGACCGGACGAATGGCTACCTGAAGAGACCCTGGAAGCCATGCGGGAATATCTGATTGGTATCAAGGGTCCGCTAACGACTCCTGTTGGGGGCGGCATCAGATCATTAAACGTGGCACTGCGCCAGGAACTGGATCTGTTCCTCTGCCTCAGACCCATCCAATATTTTGAGGGCGTACCCAGCCCTGTGAGCAAACCCGAGCTAACAGATATGGTGATCTTCAGGGAGAACACCGAGGACATCTATGCAGGCATAGAGTGGCAAGCTGGCACGCCTGAGGCAGAGAAGGTAATTAAATTTCTGCAAGAGGAAATGGGCGTAACCGGCATTCGGTTCCCGGAGAATTGCGGGATCGGCGTAAAGCCAATTTCCAAAGAGGGCACCTACAGACTCGTTCGAAAGGCTATCCAGTACGCGATAGACAACGACAAACCATCCGTCACGCTGGTGCACAAAGGTAATATCATGAAGTTTACCGAAGGTGCATTCAAGGATTGGGGGTATGAACTGGCCCAGGAAGAATTTGGCGCTGAGTTACTCGACGGTGGTCCCTGGTGCACACTGAAGAATCCAGTGACGGGTAATGAAATCATCATCAAGGATGTCATTGCCGACGCAATGCTGCAACAGATTCTGCTTAGACCCGCTGAATATAGTTGTATTGCTACGATGAACCTGAACGGTGACTACTTTTCAGATGCACTTGCCGCCGAAGTTGGTGGAATCGGTATCGCACCTGGTGCCAATATTGGTGATGCAGTGGCACTATTTGAGGCGACTCATGGTACTGCGCCCAAGTATGCTGGTCAGGACAAGGTAAATCCTGGCTCATTGATTCTTTCTGCCGAAATGATGCTACGGCATATGGGTTGGACTGAAGCAGCAGATCTGATTATTGACGGCATGCAGGGCGCTATCGTTGCGAAGACTGTAACCTATGATTTCGAACGCCTCATGGAGGGAGCGACCCTTTACAAGGCATCAGCATTTGGTGACGCAATTATAGCCCACATGGGTTAAAGCCCTACGACAACTGATCCGGTTCTTGGAGTATTGGACGCGGGTCAGTTGTCCGTCGGTACATCGTCGACTGACTTGATATTAATCGCGTGGGAACCTTTGGGCCCTTCCAATATCTCAAAAGTGACTAGCTGCCCCGCTTTTAGGGTTTTGTATCCTTCCATAACTATGGAGGAATAATGGGCGAAGTAATCCTCGCTACCATCTTCAGGCAGGATAAAACCGTAGCCTTTGGCGTTGTTGAACCATTTTACGCGTCCTGTTGGCATGGATGCGCGACCTCCTGTCCTCACTACATACACCTGGTATAGCCCTAAACAGCCTTGAGGGGAGCATACACCAAGTGTTTTCAATGCTACTTTATGGGTAATGTGACCAATTCGTCAAGGCTGCGCCTTGAATATCGTGAATTTATCTCCAAGTTAAGGATATGTTCCTGATCCAAAAGGTAATAACGGTATCCTTTACCCGGACTGATGAAAAATTTGCACTGTACCCGATCATAGAACCCATGGAAGATAAACCCTGGATGGAAATTAAGATTTAGGTCCTTTTGGGCTTAACAGTCAATTGTTGTTATGTTTTCATTGGATAGTCAGATAGCTGAATTTGGGTCAATCTTTATATGATTGGGGATCGAGAAAATAGACTAGAATTTAAATTAGCGTTGGACATTCGTCAGCAAGGTTCGAAAGATATTAGGCCGGTTAGATCTGGCAAAGATGACGACCAGGATTATGATCGAGATATTGGCGTTGTCGAAGAAGTATCGAAGCCTGAGCTTAAGGAACCACCCATGTATAAGGTGGTTATGCTTAATGATGACTACACGCCGATGGAATTTGTGATCGAAGTTCTACAGATGTTTTTTAACATGAACAGAGAAAAAGCCACGCAGATTATGCTGGCGGTACACACTGTGGGAAAGGCGACCTGTGGGATATATACCCGGGATATAGCGGAGACGAAATCAGCGCAGGTGAATCAATACGCACAAGAAAGTCAGCATCCATTGGTATCGGAAATTGAATCCGCTGACTAGACTTGAAAGAGAATGGTTGTAAATAATCGCTACGGAGACCAAGATGTCTCTTAGCACAGCAGGACAGATGAAATGCTTAGTAAAGATTTGGAAGTAACACTAAATCTAGCCTTCAAGGAAGCACGGGCAAAACGCCACGAGCTGATGTCAGTAGAGCACCTGCTGCTCGCACTGATCGACAATGCGGTGGCAGCCAACGTCCTACGGGCATGCGGTGCCGATATCGAGAAGCTACGAAAAGAGCTTGAAGAATTCCTGGACGCTACCACGCCTCTGATACCAAAGAATGATCAAGAAAGAGAAACGCAACCAACACTCGGATTCCAGCGGGTACTCCAGCGAGCCGTATTCCATGTCCAGTCATCCGGGCGTAAAGAAGTAACGGGCGGCAGTGTGCTGGTGGCCATATTCAGCGAACAGGAAAGCCATGCTGTCTACATTCTCAAGCAGCAGGATGTTAATCGCATCGACGTCGTAAATTACATTGCTCACGGCACTCCCAAGGTAGCTAATCACGAAGAGTCGGAACAGGTTGAGAACCTTGACGAAGACGCCAACGGGGAAGAAAAGGCGCCAAGCCCGCTTGAAAGTTTCGCAACTAACCTTAATGAGCAAGCTCGTAAAGGCCTTATAGATCCTTTAGTTGGTCGTCAGGACGAAGTAGAAAGGGTAATCCAGATATTGTCACGTCGTCGAAAGAACAATCCACTGCTGGTTGGCGAGTCCGGGGTTGGCAAAACTGCCATCGCAGAGGGGTTGGCGAAAATGATTGTTGATGGCAATGTGCCTGAAATAATCAAGGACAGCACTGTTCACGCACTCGATCTGGGCGCACTTCTTGCCGGTACCAAATACAGGGGAGACTTCGAGAAGAGGCTGAAGACTCTGCTCAACGAACTCAAGAAAGAAGACAATCAGATTCTCTTCATTGATGAGATTCATACGATTATCGGTGCAGGGGCAGCATCAGGCGGAGTCATGGATGCATCCAATCTGCTAAAACCATTGCTCGCTTCAGGTGAGATAAGGTGCATGGGTTCGACTACCTATCAGGAATACAGAGGAATTTTCGACAAAGATCGTGCACTTTCACGTCGATTTCAGAAAATAGACGTCACTGAACCGGACGTTGATGATACCTACAAAATTCTCAAAGGCCTGAAAAGCAGATTCGAAGAACATCACCATCTGAAGTATACGGACAGATCACTGCGAGTAGCTGCTGAATTAGCCGAACGGTATATCAATGATCGCTTCATGCCTGACAAGGCAATTGACGTGATTGATGAGGTTGGTGCCTATCAACAACTGCAACCACCGTCAAAACGCAAGAAACAGATCAGCGTATCGGATGTGGAGAAAATGGTGGCAAAAATCGCAAGGATTCCGCCTAACACCGTCTCAACCTCTGATAAAAAGGCACTTAAAGATATCGATAGTAATCTCAAGATGGTGATCTTCGGCCAGGACGATGCGATCGATACGCTTGCCAGCGCAATCAAATTGTCCCGGGCCGGGTTGAAAGAAGATGAAAAGCCCATCGGTTCGTTCCTTTTTGCGGGCCCCACCGGTGTTGGTAAAACCGAGGTCTGTCGACAGCTTGCGTTGATTATGGGAGTTGAGTTAATTCGATTCGACATGTCCGAGTACATGGAGCGACATACAGTTTCGCGTCTGATTGGTGCGCCTCCCGGGTATGTAGGATATGACCAGGGTGGATTGCTCACAGAGGCCATTACAAAACATCCCCACTGTGTGCTTCTGCTTGACGAGGTCGAAAAAGCACACCCGGAAGTCTTCAATTTACTATTGCAGGTTATGGATCACGGAACCTTAACCGATAACAATGGAAGATCTGCGGATTTCAGAAATGTTGTTCTGATCATGACTACAAATGCAGGCGCGCAGGAAATGAGCCGTTCTTCAATCGGATTTGTCCATCAGGATCATTCGTCTGATGGAATGGAAGTATTGAAAAAAATGTTTACCCCTGAGTTCCGCAACCGGCTTGACTCAATCATTCAATTCCATTCA
>CAZJRI010000004.1:12383-19861 GCA_964548025.1 uncultured Pseudomonadales bacterium | reverse complement strand
AATCTATAGCTTCTTCTAATTTGACGCGTTTGTCCATCAGGGCTTCTATTCCAATTTGGCTGCTTGTTGTTTGGGAAGAAGAGTATGATGGTGTTTCTTCGGCAGGTGGAGAATATGATGCGGTTTCTTGTTGAGGTTCAGGTACAGTTGGATGACAAAAAGGTTGTACTCGACATATCAGAAGATGCCCGGGAATGGTTGGCAACTCACGGTTATGATGAGTCCATGGGTGCCAGACCGATGCAAAGGTTAATTCAGTCAAAGATCAAGAAGGAACTGGCCGAAGATATCCTTTTCGGCAGATTGTCTAACGGGGGTGGGGTGGTGCACGTCTCGGTTAAGGATGATGATCTTGTATTAGAGATTGAAGAACCCAGCGAATTGTCAGTCTAGAAATTCAAGACAGCATCCGACTATTCTCTGAATGTGATTCTGCCCTTTGTAAGATCATAGGGCGTCAATTCAACTTTGACGCTGTCTCCCGTCAGAATCTTGATATAGTTCTTGCGCATTTTGCCGGAAATATGGGCAATGATTTCGTGGCCGTTTTCAAGTTCAACTTTGAACATGGTATTCGGTAGCGTATCGGTAACGATACCTGTCATTTGAATCTGTTCTTCTTTTGCCATTCGGAAAAAATTTTGCTCGTGGTTTTAAAGGCGGCCATTTTGCACGAATTCCTTTTTATAAGCAAAAGCCAGAATATGGTCTGTCACTAACGCTAGTCTGATACTGTAATCCAGTGGTTATTTACGAAGATCTCAAGTGGCTTGTAATCCATTTTATATGACATTTTCTGGCATTGTTTGATCCAGTATCCAAGGTACAGATAGGTTAGATTCAAACGTCTTGATTCTTCTATGAGCCACAAAATAGCGTAGGTGCCAGGACTGCGACGTTCTTCATCAGGCTCAAAGAAAGTATAAATAGCTGAAAGTCCGTCTTGCAGATGGTCTGCAACAGCGACTGCTAACAATCGACCATCAGACCTGAATTCATAGAATCCCGCCTCAGGTCGACCTTCAACGAGAAAAGAGTGGAATTGTTCTCTGGTGGCAGGAAACATGTCACCATCAGCATGCCTCGCGGTTACATACCGGGAATAGAGATCAAAATACTCATCGTTCAGTTCTGGTGATTTTCGAACGACAACCAGATCCTGATTCTTTTTGTTTGCACGCTTCTGACGTCGTAACGGAACAAATAGATCAACAGGCAGGCGCACCGGAATACAGGCAGAACAATTCTGGCAATAGGGTCTGTAAATGTGCACGCCACTACGACGAAATCCAACAGCAGACAGCGCAGAATAGAGATCCGTATCTATTGGCGCACCGGGGTCGGCGAAGAGCGTAATTGCTTCCTTGCCTTCAAGGTAGCTGCAATCATGTACAGGTGTCGTAAAGAACTTGAGTTCCGACAGAGAAGTCACAGTATTGATCCGCGCATATATATATTCTACCAGTTCGGCAGGCTTGAAGGTAAATTGTGCCACTCGATAGGGTCTGCAACTTCACAATAGTCGTCAAGATACGTCTTGAATACCTGTCGGGGAATAGATCGACTACCCAGAGACTCAAGGTGGGGATTCTCGAGCTGGCAATCAATCAGAGGGCCATTGTGATCTGACATAAGTCGGCACAAATAAGCAAATGCAACTTTTGATGCATCTGTTGCAATGTGGAACATGGATTCGCCAAAAAACATGCGGCCAATCGATATTCCATACAGACCACCCGATAACTGCCCGTTTCTGTAGCTTTCGATAGAATGTGCATATCCAAGTTTGTGAAGTTCAATATAGGCAGATTGCATAGCTGCTGTAATCCAGGTCTCCGAAGAATAGGAGCGGGATTGAGCACAGGCGTAAATTACGGCCTCAAAATTGGTATCTAGCCTTATCTCGAACTCATTTCGCTTCAAGCGTTTTCCCAGAGATCTACTGATTCTAAGTTCACTGGGGAACAGCACTGCCCGTGGATCAGGGGACCACCAGAGGAGAGGTTGATCTTCTTCATTCCATGGGAATATCCCGTTGCGATACGCTGCCAGTAATCTTTCCGTTGAAAGATCGCCCCCCACAGCCAGAAGACCGTTTGGTTCAACCAGTGCAGATTCAATAGGAGGAAAGTCTATGTTTACGGGATCCAATAAGGCGATATTGTCCATTCGGGGCGGCCTTATATCGGAATATTGATTATATATTCAGGCTGATTGCTGGAGTTCAATATCGTCCAGATACTTTTCAGCATCAAGGGCTGCCATACAACCAAACCCGGCTGATGTGACAGCTTGTCGATAAATCTGATCGGCAACATCACCTGCCGCGAAAACCCCCGGGACGCTGGTTGCCGTAACCCCTCCCGTCAATCCGGATCTGATATTGATATAGTCGTTGGTCATATCAAGCTGTCCTTTGAAGATTGCAGTATTGGGACTATGACCAATCGCGATAAAAACACCCTGGAGATCATATTCTGTGGCAACTTTTGTCTTCACATTCGATATTCTCATACCCGTCACACCCATATCATCGCCAAGTACCTCATCAAGCACGTGATCCCACTCGATCTGGATGTTTTCCTTATCCTTTACCCGGTCCTGAAGAATCTTCTCTCCTCGAAACTTATCGCGCCTGTGTACCATGATTACTTCAGAGGCAATATTTGATAAATACAACGCCTCTTCAAGCGCTGTATTTCCACCACCAATAACCGCGACCTTCTGCTTCTTGTAAAAGAATCCGTCACAGGTCGCACACGCGCTGACGCCTTTCCCCTTGAATTTTTCCTCTGAATCCAGCCCGAGATACATCGCAGATGCACCGGTGGCAATGATAAGTGCATCGCAGGTATAGACGGCAGAATCCCCTTTGAGTCTGAAAGGGCGGCCGGATATATCGGCTTCGTTAATATGATCATAAACTATCTGGGTGTTGAATCGCTCTGCATGCGCCTGCATCTGAATCATAAGATCGGGACCTTGCAGACCTTCAGCACCTGCAGGCCAGTTATCCACCTCTGTAGTCGTGGTTAATTGTCCACCTGTCTCAATTCCGGTGATTACAACAGGATTCAGATTTGCCCTGGCTGCGTAAATTGCAGCAGACAAACCAGCGGGTCCTGACCCAAGAATTAGCAATTTATGGTGAATTTCCTGCGTTTTCTCTGTCATATCTAACCGTAATTTGAAAGATTGTTGATTTCATCATAAGTGAATAAATGATTAAATATTCACTTTTGGTACCAGTGTCAAAAGTTTAATGGGCTCAGATTCTACAATCTACTGGTTAAGTCGTTGTTTTGCAGACAAAAAATCAGCACTTAGGCGATGTTGTGCGATTATCTGCCAGAGAGATTGGCCACTTGGATTTTTCGCTTCAAGGTCCCGGCCTGCTTCCGTGAAGAATTTTAGAAAGCGTTCAAAATCTTCTGGTCTCATGCCACGGTATGCTTTGAGCAAGACATGAAAGTCGGCAGACTGATTTCCGACGGGTTTTAGGGTGAGAAAACTTTTTACTCTTGCGTCGTCCCAAACCTCATCGGTGACTTGCGGCTGTGATGGTCCGGCCATAATTACTGATCCTCTGGAAAGGATCAGATGATACAGTAGTCAAGTGAGGGCTGATAGTGACGCTGACGCTGCTGAAAGATTAAGGGATGTTAATTGGCAACTGTCAATTGGCAACAGCCAGCATTAAGATTTGAACGGCTGAAAACAAAGGTTATTTAGGAAGAAATCTTGGCCCAGGCAAAGACCAGAGAACCGGAAAAAGATCCAATCAGCGTGCATATGCTTGCGCGGGTGCGAGAAGGCGGATTGATCGGTCTCATCGCGCTGAGCCTCTACATTACCCTGGCATTATTAAGTTTTGATGTCGCCGACCCCGGCTGGAGTTATACCGGTGAAAACGAGGCTGTAACCAATATTGTAGGTCGCAGTGGTGCATGGACTGCAGATGTCATGCTGTTCGTATTCGGTTATCTGGCCTACATTTTCCCGCTGCTGCTTGCCTACCAGGCCTGGCAAATTTTTCGTGATCGTCAGCAAATCAATAGTTTCAACTGGACCATCCTTGGATTTAGATCGCTGGGATTCATTCTAACCCTGACAGCAGGGGCAGGGCTTGCAACCCTGCACTTCTACTCTGCGGGGATATCGTTGCGGGAAGGTAGCGGTGGTGTGCTCGGTGCGGTAATCACGGAGTTCCTGGTGCCATATTTCAGTTACGTGGGGACAACGTTAATATTACTCACTTCATTTCTCATAGGACTGACGACATTTACCAATATTTCCTGGCTATCAGTAATGGACTATACCGGCAACTGGGTAATCAAGGGTTCATCTTACCTGCAGAGACAATGGGTAAAAGTCAAAACGAAACAGGCAGAAAAAGCCAAAGTAAAAAAATCAACGGAAGATCGAAGAGAAGCATTGATCCAGCAGGTGGAAAGGAACTTGTCTCGTCCCGCCGTAAAAATCGAAAAAATACCGGAGAGGAAAAAACAGGTCAGCGAAAGGGTTGCCAGGGAAAAACAGGGCAATCTATTTAAAGTCACGGCAGTGGGGGGACTACCTGCATTACACCTGTTAGATGATAACGACCCAGATAAGGTGAGAGGTTATTCTCCTGAAGATCTTGAAGCCTTGTCGAGATTGTTAGAGCTGAAACTTAAAGACTATGGCATCGAAGCCGAAGTGGTTGCCGTATTTCCCGGACCTGTGATAACACGATTCGAAATTCAGCCAGCCGCGGGGGTTAAGGTCAGTCGGATTTCCGGTCTGGTAAAAGATCTCGCAAGATCCTTAGCCGTCATCAGCGTTCGGGTGGTTGAAGTCATTCCGGGTAAGGCTGTTGTTGGTATTGAGATTCCCAACGTGGATCGTGAAATCGTGAAACTGGGCGAGGTCCTCTCATCCAGGGCCTATGATATTTCCAACTCTCCGCTAAGTCTGGCACTCGGTCACGATATTGCCGGTGAGCCGGTAGTGGTAGATCTGTCAAAAATGCCTCATTTACTGGTTGCGGGTACTACCGGCTCGGGTAAGTCCGTGGGTATCAATGCCATGATCCTGTCTATGTTATTTAAGGCATCTCCGGAAGATGTACGTCTGATCATGGTTGATCCAAAAATGCTGGAGCTGGCAGTTTACGAAGGAATACCACATTTACTGACACCGGTTGTGACTGACATGAAAGACGCTGCCAATGCGCTTAGATGGTGCGTTGCAGAGATGGAGCGTCGTTATCGATTAATGGCCTCGCTGGGCGTCCGAAATGTTGGCGGGTTTAATCGAAAAGTTAAGGATGCGCAGAAGAGCGGAACGCCTATCAAGGATCCATTGTGGCAATCATCGCCTCTTGATGAGCCGGATCAGGAAGTACCGGACCTTGAGACCCTGCCTTTTATCGTGGTCATCATCGATGAGTTTGCAGATATGATGATGATTGTCGGTAAGAAAGTTGAAGAACTCATCGCGAGAATCGCACAGAAAGCACGGGCTGCAGGTATCCACCTGATCCTGGCCACCCAGCGTCCATCAGTGGACGTTATCACGGGCCTTATAAAAGCCAACGTCCCAACCCGAATTGCCTATCAGGTGTCTTCAAAAGTGGATTCTAGGACGATTCTGGACCAGGGAGGTGCCGAACAGCTATTAGGTCATGGAGATATGCTGTATCTGCCAGCAGGTTCCCCATTGCCCATGAGAGTTCACGGCGCATTCGTCGATGATGACGAAGTCCATCGTGTTGTGCAGAGCTGGAAAGAACTGGGCGGCCCTAATTACGTGGATGGTATTTTGGAGAGCAGGACAGATAGCGAACTGTTACCGGGAATGACATCACCCGATAGCAATGAAATGGATGATGAGCAAGACGAGCTTTATGACGAGGCAGTTGCTTTTGTAACCGAGAGTCGGCGAGCATCAATTTCGGCCGTGCAGAGGAAACTGCGTATTGGCTACAACCGGGCCGCACGAATGATCGAAGCGATGGAAACCGCAGGCGTTGTCAGCGAGATGAGTACTAGCGGTGCCAGAGAGGTCCTCGTCAATGCACCGCCTGAATAGAATTGTTCTGTTTCTCTGGCTGGTGTGCCAGATAATATCACCAGGTCATGTGTCCGCAGACCCTTCAATTGCAAATCAACTGCAGGAGATACTATCTCATGTGGTTACGATGCATTCATCATTCTCTCAGGTTACCCTTGGTGCAGATAACCAGAAGCTACAGACCAGCGAAGGTGAATTGTGGCTCGGAGGTAATGCTCGATTTCGAATTGTGACCGCAAGGCCATTCGAACAGATACTGGTCTCAGACGGTATTGATTTCTGGTCCTATGATGCGGATCTGGAACAGGTGATAGTCAGCCCTCTGGAAACCGATCTGCAAAAAGTGCCCATCCTGCTGTTCGGAAACACCGATATAAACATGCTGGCTAACTATCAACTGTCTTTCTATGAGGAAAACGGTTCAAATGGAATCGTTCAACACTACGTGCTCAAGCCCATGGCACCCGAGTCATTATTTGAAACGCTTACGATTGGACTTGTTGATTCATCGCCTGTTGAGATATCAATTCTGGACAGTCTTGATCAGAAAACCAGAATCAGATTTCACGAGGCTGAGCTCAATAATCCGATCCCAGATGAAGTCTTTGTCTTCAAAACACCAGACAGCGTTGATGTGATTGATGACAGGTAAATATGTCATTATTTGAAGAACCCTCTGTCTATCAGCCGTTGGCTGCAAGAATGCGCCCGAAGCAGATATCGGATGTCTTGGGGCAATCCCATCTACTTTCACAAGGGATGCCTCTCCGGGAAGCAATCGAAAGTTCCAGTCTTCATTCGATGGTACTCTGGGGCCCGCCTGGAGTTGGCAAGACCACCATTGCCAGAATGATCGCGGATGTCTGTGAAGTCCACTTTCAATCAATCTCGGCAGTCTTATCCGGCGTGAAGGATATTAGAGACGCCATCGCAATTGCGAAGCAACAGAGAAGCCTGAGCGGTAAGAAAACACTATTGTTCGTCGACGAAGTGCATCGATTCAACAAGAGTCAGCAAGATGCTTTTTTGCCTTTTGTCGAGGACGGCACAATCATTTTTATTGGCGCCACCACTGAAAATCCATCTTTTGAGCTGAACAATGCGCTGTTATCCCGGTCCCGGGTTTATAAGCTTAAATCGATTGAAGTCGAGGAACTCGTCCGGTTAATGCTTCGAGCGCTGAATGATGAGGTGAACGGTCTTGGCAGCAAAAAGATTGAGGTAAGCGAAGAGATCCTGAATCAAATTGCCCTTGCCGCCGATGGTGATGGAAGAAAAGCGCTGAATTTACTCGAGATTGCATCAGATCTTGCACAGGAAGGTGCGATCGATGAACTGGTCGTCAATGAGGTTCTGAGCTCCGACTATCGCCGTTTCGACAAGGGCGGTGATCTGTTCTATGAGCAGATTTCTGCACTGCATAA